>NZ_CP076228.1:967940-1290587 GCF_021378375.1 Wolbachia endosymbiont of Drosophila innubila
TTAGTGTAAGAAATCCTGTGCATGCAGTATTATTTTTAATTTTCACCTTCGTTAACTCTGCAGTGCTTTTCATTCTCCTTGGAGCTGAATTCATCGCTATGATGGTACTGATAGTATACATCGGTGCAGTTGCAGTGTTGTTCCTCTTTGTAGTTATGATGCTCGATATTGACTACATAAGATTGCGCCAGGGTTTTGCGAAGCATTTCACTCTTGGTGCTATATTGTGTGGTGTGTTTTTTTTGATTATCAGTTTTGTAATCCGCAGCTCAACGCTGAATATAAGTAATGTTATAAACTATAATGCCAATAACGTGAAAGCTATCGGTAATTTGCTCTACACTGACTACATGTACGCTTTTCATCTTTCTGGAATTTTGCTACTTGTTGCAATTGTCGGTGCAATTGCTCTTACTTTGCAGGACAAGAAAAAAGGAGTTAAAAAACAGAATGTATTAAAGCAATTGACGCAATCTTCATCTGTAAAATTGGTTAAGGCTAAATTTGGAAAAGGAGTGGAATGGAAATAGGATTAAATCATTTTTTGATAGTTGCTGCTATTTTGTTCACTGTTGGGGTGTGCGGTATTTTCATCAACCGTAAGAGCATAATCAATATATTGTTATCAATAGAAATATTATTGTTGGCGATTAACATCAATCTAGTTGCTTTTTCTGCCTTTATGAATGATATAGTTGGGCAAATTTTTGTGATGTTTGTGTTGACTGTTGCGGCAGCAGAGTCAGGAGTTGGGCTTGCAATATTGGTTGTATATTATAGAAGCCGTGGCAATATAGATGTTGAACAAGCAAATTTAATGAAAGAATGAAAGTATGATGGATATACTGAAATTAATAGTATTTTTGCCACTTTTTGGTTCGCTATTTGCAGCACTTTTTAGAAAAAGTCAGTTAGTTACAACGGCAGGGATTGGAATATCTGCAGTTTTATCTTGGTATGTTTTTCTCACCTTCTCTGAAAATTATCACTTGAGTTTATTTCCTTTGTTTTCATTGAGCATCTTAAAAGTAAATTGGGCAATTAGTGTGGATGCTCTCTCATCCTTAATGCTTATTGTTATTACCACCGTTTCACTGGTAGTACATCTCTACTCTATCGGTTATATGGAGCATGATAAGGGGAAGTCGAGGTTTTTTTCTTACCTATCGCTATTTACGTTTTGCATGATTGTGCTGGTTGTAAGCGATAATTTCGTGCAGCTTTTTTTTGGCTGGGAAGGGGTTGGCCTATGTTCTTATTTACTCATAGGATTTTGGTTCCAAAAATATTCTGCAAATAATGCAGCAATTAAAGCATTTGTTGTGAATAGGGTAGGAGACTTTGCACTATTGATTGGAATCTTTCTTATTTATTATACATTTCACTCTTTGAATTTTACTGAAGTTTTTGACACAACTGATCTTCTTGGCACGCAGAACATTAGGGCATTCTGCTGTGAATTCAAAGTAACTCATATAATATGCATATTACTTTTTATTGGCTGTATGGGTAAATCTGCACAGCTTGGTTTACATGTTTGGTTGCCAGATGCAATGGAAGGGCCAACTCCTGTTTCTGCACTTATTCACGCAGCAACGATGGTAACAGCAGGTATATTTTTAGTAGCAAAGTGTTCTCCATTGTTTGAGTTATCAAATGTGGCACGAGAATTAATAGTTATCGTTGGAGCACTCACTGCTTTTTTTGCAGCCACCGTTGCAATTACTCAGAACGATATAAAGAAAATAATTGCTTATTCAACCTGCAGTCAACTTGGTTATATGTTCATGGCATGTGGGCTTTCTGCTTACAATGTTGCTATTTTTCATTTAATGACACACGCTTTTTTTAAAGCTCTACTATTTCTTGGTGCTGGCAATGCGATTCATGCAATGCATCATGAGCAAAACATTCAGAAAATGGGAAATTGCTGGAAGAAAATCCCTTGCACTTACGCTCTCATGTGGATTGGATCTCTTGCGCTTTCTGGGATATTCCCATTTGCAGGTTTTTATTCAAAGGATTTGATAATTGAACATGCTTATAGCACGGATAGCTTTGCTTTTGTAATAAGCTTAGTTGTTGCATTCTTCACAGCGTTTTACTCTTGGAGGTTATTGCTTCTTGTGTTCCACAGCCAAAAACAAAGTAAAATTAATATACATGAGGCACCAAAGATTATGCTTATACCATTACTGATACTCGCTTTTGGATCAGTATTTTCTGGAATATGGGGAGCAAATATTTTGAACATAACTAGTAATGCGTTTTGGAAATCAAGTTTAGTGATGATTGATGAGCATGGAGTTCATAATTTCTTTATAAAACTACTGCCAACCTTAGCAAGCCTAAGTGGAATAGCACTTGCGTACCTAATTTACCAATATCAAGTAATTAGGCAAATTAAGAGTAAATTTTTACTTAAGTTTTTGCAG
The DNA here is from genome assembly GCF_021378375.1 of Wolbachia endosymbiont of Drosophila innubila. Classification (NCBI taxonomy): domain Bacteria; kingdom Pseudomonadati; phylum Pseudomonadota; class Alphaproteobacteria; order Rickettsiales; family Anaplasmataceae; genus Wolbachia; species Wolbachia endosymbiont of Drosophila innubila. The sequence continues at coordinate 970,376 of NZ_CP076228.1, forward strand.
AATAAATGGTACTTTGATGAGGTGTATGAGTTTGTTATAATTGCACCGATAAGGTTTATATCTAGGCTTCTATGGAAGTTTGATGTTAAGGCTATTGATTCATTTGGACCAAATGGTGTTGTAAGGTTGGTTAATGAATGTTCAAAAAGTTCTATAAAGTTACAAACTGGTTATATATTTGATTATGCATTTATTATGTTTGTTACTCTAATAATCGGTGCTTTATATATTATTGGAATTAAATAGAAGGTGTTGTTACTTAGTATATTCTTGCTTCCACTGATAGGAGCGTTGATTTTATCCTTAATCAGGATTAATCATCAATCTATACACTTAAGATTCCTTGCTCTATTTTTTGCTGTACTTCCATTTTTGCTTAGCATTGTAGCTTGTATAGAATTTGATTATAACAATGCGGACTTTCAGTTTGTCAGCTACCCAATTAGAAATGTTGGAATAGGGATAGATGGTATATCGTTGCTTTTCCTTCTGCTTACAACTTTCTTGTTTGTAATTTGTATACTCTACAACTGCAAAATGAGTTATACGACCCTAAAAGCCTATATGGCATTGTTTCTACTGCTTGAGAGTTTTGTAGTCGGTTTTTTCGTTTCACTGAATGCTATAAGCTTTTATGTGTTTTTTGAAGCTGTTTTAATACCAATGTTCTTTATTATTGGCATCTGGGGAGGAAAACACAGGGTATATGCAACGTTTAAGTTGTTTCTTTATACATTAACTGGCTCATTATTATTTCTACTTGGATTGGTTTACATCTATAACATTTTTGGAACGTTTAATATACAAAAATTAGCTACATTAGTGCCAAGCCTTGATCTTGAAGTGCAGTCATTGCTGTGGATTGCATTTTTTATTTCTTTTGCAATAAAAGTACCGATGTTTCCATTTCACACTTGGCTTCCTGATGCACATGTGCAATCACCAACTTCTGGATCTGTGATTTTAGCTGGCTTGCTTATTAAAATGGGGGGATATGGATTTTTAAGGTTTTCTATTCCAATGCTTCCTCAGGCAAGTTTGTATTTTTCAAATTTCGTTGTTGTGCTGAGCATTATTGCGGTGATATATGCTTCTCTAGTTGCGTTTGCTCAAGATGATATAAAGAAGTTAATAGCTTATTCTTCAATAGCACATATGGGGATCGTTACTGCTGGCCTCTTTTCATTTTGTGAGGAAGGAGTACTGGGTAGCATATTTCAAATGATTAGTCATGGCCTTATTTCTGCTGCTTTATTTTTATGTGTTGGAATGCTATATACTCGAACTGGAACTTTGGAGATTGCAAAATATTTTGGCATAGTAAACACAATGCCAAAATTTGGTTTTATGTTCATTTTATTTTCAATGGCTTCAATAGGGCTACCTGGAACATCTGGGTTCGCAGGTGAGTTTTTGGCTATGGTTGGAATGTTTAAGAGCATAGGGTTTTTTACAGGATTTATCGCACTTGGCACTATTTTAAGCGCAGTTTATATGCTGAATTTATGTAAGCAAATAATATGGGGGGTTAGCTATTCTAAATTATTAAATAACCGTTTGGATAGCATAGAATTTTCTGTCTTAATTCTGCTTGCAGTGTTTGTTATTTTGCTTGGATTTTACCCAACCCTTGCACTGAATTATTTGAAGCCATGTATGGCAAATTTGTTAGTCAAATATAATGCGCTATGAATTATATACAGATATTGCCGGAAACGTTCTCTATTATCTCCTCGTTAGTGTTGCTGCTGCTTGGGATTATATTTAACCGCAGAACTATCAACTTATTAGCACTTGGCTGCACAGTGGTAACTTTGATTATTTTAATTCTTTCGGCAGAAAACAATGAAATTTTTCTCTTTAATTCGTTGTTAAAACTCAATTTATACATCAGGTCAGCCCAAGGGTTAATTCTCAGCACAGGAATTTTAATACTTTTGATGCTGAATTTATCAAAATATGACTATAAGTATGAATTTTCAATGCTGATTCTTTTTGCGCTATTTGGCATGATAACTTTGGTTTCAGCAAATAGTCTGATTTCTTTTTATTTAGCTTTTGAGTTGATGAGTATATCTTTGTATGTTCTTGCGAGCTTTAATAAAGATTCGATTTATTCATGTGAAGCAGGAGTGAAATATTTTACACTCAGTGCATTATCTTCCTGCATTATGCTATATGGAATGTCGCTGCTTTATGGATATACAGGACAAGTCAATTTCTCTGAGCTCGGTTCATTCTTGCAAAACCATCAGATAACTTATGGAATAGTTTTTGGGTTAGTCTTTGTCCTAATTGGTTTGTGTTTCAAGCTTGCTATTGCTCCTTTTCATATGTGGGCTCCAGATGTCTATCAAGGTGCACCTACCATAGTAACTGCGTTTTTTTCTACGGCCCCAAAAGCTGCACTTGTAACATTTTTAATTCGATTGATGAATGAAGAGTTAGTAAATGTAAAAAGTTATGTTCAGCCTATTTTCTTATACGTTTCAGCATTGTCTGTTCTTATCTCAGCTTTTGGGGCCTTACGTCAGCAAAACTTAAAAAGGCTGCTTGCTTACAGTTCAATTGGTCACATTGGTTTTATATTTGCTTCACTTTCTATTTTTACACAAGCAGGAACAGATAGTGCCTTAATGTATCTGGTGATATATATCATCACAAGCATAGGGCTATTCTCATATCTTGTACAAATTGACGATGAAGATTGTGATATTGCAAATTTATCTGGTATAGGGAAGAAACGCCCAATTGTAGCATTTCATCTTTCTGTACTGTTACTCTCGATGTCGGGAATACCTCCACTTGCAGGTTTTATCGCTAAATTTTTTATATTCAAAAGTTTAATAAATTCTGGCTTTATCAGCCTGTCTTTGACCCTTGTGGTGGCGAGTGTTGTATCGTGTTACTATTATCTAAATATTATAAAAGCTATGTATTTCGATAAAGCTAGTGGTAATAAGGTTGCTTATTCTAAGGGCCTATTCATTATCACTTCGGTGGCTTCGCTGATCAACCTCGTTCTTTTCTTGTACGTTTTACTCACTCATTGAACTAAAGGGCTGACAAGGTGACCCCTGAGGGTTTTCATATTCATCATTACAAAAAAGTTTCAAGCACTAATAAAGAAGCGTTGGATTTAATTGATAAAGGAATATCAAATGAAACTATTATTGTTGCTGATAAACAAACAGAAGGCAGGGGGCGCACCGGAAAAAACTGGATTTCTCCAGAGGGTAATTTTTATGCAAGTTTGGTAATAAACCTTTTTAACGATTATCTGAATGAAAGCCAGCTTTCGGTGTCATTCCAGCGCGTGACGCTGGAATCTAGAAATCAAGAAGAATGGTCAAGCACACAACTGTACAAACGTTGTGGTATTCCCACCAAGGATGATGTCATCCGAGTAGCCTGGCACTGGGATCCAGAAAACTTAATTACAAATGGGCACATCAGGCAACTGTGTAATAAGAACTGGATTCCAGTGTCACGCACTGGAATGACACCACATACCACCTGCAAATTGCAATGTTCGCATAGTTATGTGTCAAGCACTGGGGAAAATACTGGGATGATAGAAAGAGGTTTAATGAATCAAGTTAGCAAATTAACAGAATTGACTTTTGTTACTGCTCTTGCTGTTGGAAATGCTATACTGTCATTTATAAATGGTCTAAATCTCCAGTATAAATGGCCAAATGACATTCTAATCGATGGCAAGAAAATAAGTGGAATATTGCTTGAAAAAAGATCCAATTCGAATTGGCTCATTATAGGAATTGGAATTAATGTCAGTCATGCACCACTTCCAGGAACAACGTGCATTAGCAATTACGGTGAGTCTGTGTCTAACATAGATCTGTTAAAGAAATTAATAATAAATTTTAATAAGCTAAGAAAGCAATGGCTACTTGATGGGTTTTATGCTATAAGAGAAATGTGGTTAAAAAAAGCATTCAAAATGAATGAGCAAATCAGTGTAAAGTTAGCTGACAAATTGTATGAAGGAATTTTTGCTGATATAGATAAAAGTGGTAAATTGGTGTTGCAGCAAAAGGATGGAAGCTTAATTTATTTTGATGTAGGTGAGTTATTTATTGATAATGCATTATGAATACATATGTAATTTTTGCTTACCTTATTAGTTTCACGCTGATTGCTGGAGAGCTAATTTTTACCATTTCTTGTTATACTAAAAGTAAAAAAATTCTAGAAAGCCTGAAAGATAATCATGAAGAAGAAACATAAGCGATTACTTATAACTTCAGGAATTTTCTGCTTTTTAAGTTGTGCAGTTTTTTTTATTTTAACAACGCTCAAAGAAAATATCTCATTTTTCTATACAGTAAGTGAGGCAATAGTTTTACCAAATGGTCAAAAACTAATCCGTGTTGGTGGAATGGTTGTTGAAAATAGCGTGATACGCAACGAAAGTGAAGTGATTTTTCAAATGACAGATTTTAATAAGAGCGTTATGGTGAAATATCAGGGAATACTTCCACCAATGTTTTCAGAAAAAAGTGGTGTTGTTGTGCAAGGTAAAATGTTTGATAATAGTACTTTTCTTGCAGATACAGTGTTTGCAAAACATGATGAGAACTATATGCCGAAAGTTTTAAAATAGATTCCTTAACCTGGCTGTATTGAAACGGTATGTAGAGAGAGTCACAGCCTAGAGACTATTACTCTTTCCAGTTTAACCCCAATCTGGTTCATTAATGGTATTGTTTTCTAATTCCTCTACTTTTGTCTGTAAGTTATTCAGGCTCTGTACTAAACCACTATTTTCATTACCAACCTTTGTAATTAGCTCGTCAAGCTTACTCCTTTCTTCTGTTAGCATGTCATTTAATTGACTGATAGAGTTGCTATTGTTATGCAATACATCATCCAATTCAGGAACGAATTTCGTGTTCAGCTCTGCGATTAATTTATCTAAAGCTTTGTGGACATAACCAAGCTGCGCTGGATTTCGCGCAACTGTTTCATCATAACCTTTAGGTTTGGTGTTAACTTCTATTTTGCTTATTACTTTAAGTTCGTTTTTGCTTTCTTGTTTACTATTATTCATGCTAACTCCTATAAAAAATTATAATTTTAAAATCAATTCAGCTACATTGAAGTGGTATGTGGAAAGAGTAACAGCTAGCAAGCTATTACCTTTTTTATTAAAGCAACCCGTTCTCTTCGCCAGTAGCATGAGGGAATATGGAAGCTTCTGCAATGCCTGGCTGATCATCACGAAATTCCTGAAGCTCATCTCGAAGAGTTTGAAGTTGACTTTTTATTTCAGTTGTATTGTTCCCTATATTTGATATAGTTGTTGACAGTGGCTCCACTATGCCAGTTGTAATGTTACTGCTTAAACTTGTGTTATACTCATTAATACTGTCTATCAAGCCATCATAAACCTTTTTAAGGTATGTTATAGCTGCGGCTGTTTGCTTCATTTCCGCTATAGGTATTTTTTCCAGTGGCTGATTTATATCAAAATCTAACTCCTTAGCACCTTTTTCTTTATTCTGAATTTTTACTGAATCTATACTTGGTTTTACAAAATCTGGTTTTGTAAAAACCGGGCTCTCAAGTTTTAGTAATTTACTTTGGTCTGAAGGCTCGTCACCAAAATATAATTCTACATTGTTTTTACTCATAATAAGTTACCTCCTATAAAAAAATTGATTTTCATAAATTGCTACCATACAAGTAGCATTGAATCGTTATTGTTTTCTACTATTGTAAAATCTGGAGCTTCTGCAATGCCTGGCATATCGTCCTTGATTTGCTTGAGCATCTCAATCATTTCCTTGTTCTGTTTACTCTGCTCGTCAAGTTTCCCTTTTAATGCATCAATAATAGCTTTAGACTGATCTTGATTGCTGAGATCACCGATCACAGCTGTCACTTTCTCATAAGGCAGTTTGTGAATGATGTCTTTAAGCTCTTCTGCGCCTACGTTATCCAAAAGTTCTTTAAACTGCTCATTAGACATATTGCGAGCAAAAGCTTGAAGTTTGTCTGGGTTGTCAACTAAAGACTTAATGATAATCTGAATCTTATTAGAATCAGTTAAATCCTGAGCAATTGCTTCGAGTTTCTCAGGATCAAGCTTATTAACTAAGTCTTTCAGTTGTTCTTCTTGCAGACTATTTACTAAAGCTTTCAACTGATCACCTTCTAATTCTTTGGAGAGTATTGTCAAGTGGTGCTCAGCCAAGTCTTTTGCAAGCACTGTAAATTGCTCGTCATTTAAAGTTTTAATAAGTGCTTTGAACTGATCCACTTTTAAGTGAGGTAAAATTTCTTTTACTTGCTCTGAATTTAATTTTCTCACTAGAGCTTCAAGCTGAGTATCATTTAAAATAGGAACAATTATTTGTAACTTTTCTGGATTTAGTTCCTGAGCGAGGGTTTTTAGCTGGTGATTGGTTAGATGATCCACTAAAGCTTGGAGTTGTTCATCTGTTAAGTTCTCTGCTAAGGCCTGCAACTGGCTTGAGCTCAGTTCAGGAATTATTTTTTGCAGTTGCTCGTTACTAAGAGTATTGGCAAGAGTTTTTAGTTGGCCGTCTGTTAGGCCCTGAATAAAAACTTTAGTAAACGCGTTTGATAGCAACAGTAGCACATCTCTTATATGTCTCTCACCGTAGTATAACATAATGTCTTGTAATACCTCATTGTCAGGTGAATCGATTATATTTCCTGCCTCGTCTGAAAAATAATATTTATTGTTGCCAGTATCTGAATCTTCCCATGTTACATATTTGTATTCCAATTTTTTTGATTTAATAGAACTGCTACACATAGTTTTGAAAGGCTGCACAAGCTCTCTTGTATATGATAACTTAGCCAACTCATTACCGTAATATACAAATGTATGGTTACTTTTTACATAATCTAAGTTAGAATCACTTTTATAATCTTTGGCTACCAGATTTCCTTCATTTTCTTCCTCCAGACATATGTAACTGTCTAGGCAAGAACTGCTGCAAAGTTTTATAGGCAATAAGCCTAGTACTACATCGTTTTTATCATCCAGCGATACAAGCTCAACTTTTTTAATAGGCATTGTAGGATCATTACCTTCAGGCCACTTTATCCTTGTAGTCGGGGTTTTTCTAAACACCTCTTTTCCAGGTATCATCTTAAAAACATGCTTTTTTCCACTCATAGGCGTTACCAATAAATTAATTGTTAGTATTCTAACATTTATTGATTAATTTATTGTTAAGTTAGTATATATTACAATTGTAATAACCAACATTACTTGTGTAGAGAAAAGTTACGAAAAGAAATAGAGATTTTCAGGGAAATAGTATAAAATCCTCATAGATTAAAATAAGCTGCTTTGACAGGTTTTGTGGCGGCTAGAGCTGTATAGACTGGTGGAGGCAAGCGGGATCGAACCGCTGACCTTCTGCGTGCAAAACAGATGCTCTACCAGCTGAGCTATACCCCCAGGTAATTCTTGCTTAAAGCATAAATCACTCAGGCTGAAATGCAAGAAATATTTATCTATTAGGCTATTGCTAAATAGTGTACAAGTTCTGCAGGGTGTATACACTTCTCTATTTTTTTTGTCTCCTTAGCGTTATACGTCACACCATCCAAATAAATCTGTGAACTGAAAATTAACAAGAAGTTTTCCTTTGGAAATTTTTTTAAATTATTCATAGATTTTTTTAGTCTGGTAGAGACTCATGACCTTGAAACCAGCGATTTGGTCTCATAACCATAGTCTCCCCAAAAGAACCGTGCTTGCGGATTTCCCGCACACGGCTCCACAATACAGCGTTCACACTAGTGCTCCTGTGTATAAAGAAACATATACCTTTGGTTTTGGTAATGGATTTACTTTTAAATAGTGTATAAATTGTTCCCAATCCATACTTTTCTTTTGACTACGTCGGTTTATCCACTTAAATGCTAACTTTGTTACCGGTCGATAGAATTGAATCAAACACCGATAATTTCCGCTAACTCCGAAGTAGCTATAGTGTCCTGTTAGTTTGGCTTTAAGTTTCTGCCACCAATCTTTGAAACAGATACGACTTCGTACCATCTTCAACCATTCTTTGATTTCTTTAATCTTTCTGGCTAGGCTTATTTTTGAAGTTTTCTGCTTCATCATAAGTTTACCATTACGACTTTTTCCACAATAATGTGTAAATCCTAGAAAGTTGAAGCTAGCCGTCCTACGTTTCTCTCTTTCTGCTTGATACCATTCTTTCTTACCAAACTTTACTATTTTTGTTTTATTTTCAGCTATTTCCAACCCAAATTTACTTAGTCTTTGTTTCAGTAATTCTAGAAATTCTTTTGCGTCTTCTTCCCTCTCGCAGCCAACTACAAAATCGTCGCAAAACCTTATTAGCTGTAAATATCCTCTGGCTTTTGGCTTAAATTTCTTTTCAAACCATAAGTCCAGCACATAGTGTAAGTATATATTAGCTAATACAGGGCTTACTATACCACCTTGTGGTGTGCCTTGATCGGTTGCTTTATAACATCCAACTTCGACTATTCCTGCCTTTAGAAATCGTTTTATTAACCACAATAAATTTGGGTCAGCTATTCGTTCCTTAGACAATTCATTAGCCATTTATGTTGAACATTATCAAAGAACTTCTTGATATCCACTTCTACAATATAGTTAATTGGTTTGTGCATAACTGCTTTATCTAGAGCGTTTATCGCCTGATGACAATTTCTTCCTGGTCGAAATCCATACGAGCTGTCCATAAAGTTTGCTTCATAAATATTTTCTAATATCTTCTTTAGCATTACCTGTACCAACTTATCTTCCGTTGATGGTATTCCGAGACCGCGCTTCTCTTGCTCCCGGCTTTGGGTATGTATACCCTTTTCACTGGTAGCGGTTGATATTGTTTTCTCTTCATACTATCCACTAGTGTTTTAAGTTTCTCTTCTAGATTTTCTCCATAAGCTTCCACTGTCACACGATCTATACTACAAGCCTTGTTGCGTTTTAGTTCCTTATAACACTCTGCAAGATTCTCTTCATTAATCAAATGAACTAATGATGTAAATTTTACTCGCTTATCTTGCTTAGCCCTTACTGCTATCTGGTTTAGTTTTCCTTGCATACTCCTCTAATCTCTGTTGTATTGGTATAGCAATCCCTATACCAGTCACTATATTGCTAACCGCTTCCCCTTGTATGTGGCTTTCCCACACTCCGAGTACTATCAATTAGTCCGACTTCCTTTGCATCTTCCTCCAGTCCTCGCCTTTATTGACTTGTTCCAGAGTACCCTTACAGGAATACAAAGGATCTCCCAAGTTCACGTAAGGTCCATCTCAACACATGACGCGGCCTTCGATCCCGATGAGGTGAGTAATATCTTGCCTTAGCGTTATTACCCATGTTGCCTTCCACCAAATGTAAAGTGTCAGCCCCCATGACGCGTGAATTACGGGACTCAATACCTTCACTTTCGTTGCACCCTATGTTGTCCATTCCATTAGCTTTACTACGCTCGTTACCTTACGCAGCATAATGGTTTGTTCCAGGTTGCCGGCTAAGCTTTACCCGTGTTGGATTTTCACCAACTGTTCCTTACGCACTTCTTGGCGCACACATAAACTCACGTGCTTTATTTTGTGCTTCTGAGAGCAACATTTCCCTTGGGGGAGTAAATCTAATTTCTGGATCAGGATGAATACCCTCTAGCGTGCTTAACATTCTATAGATAATACCGGTGAAGCAAGTGTTAGGAATTCGCTCTTTTCTAGAGAAAGTTTGGCTATCAATTAAATTAGAAATCAATGCATCCTTTTTACTCTTAACGGCTTCTCCGTCTCCATCATTGCAAGCCCTTAAAACTAAAAGCAGAACCTGCCCACCTGTAAAGCCGGAGCTATGCTTTTGATCATCTTTGCAAAAGTCATCTAAAAATGCAATTACTCTTCCTTTATCCTCATCACTAAACTCATATGAATTGTTTATATATCCAATGAATTGAATATATTCATCATTTTTGATTACGTCTTCAGGTACTTGTTCACTATACTTACCTTTTAATTTATCAATATTTTTAATGATATCATCATTTAATTGATGGGGCAGTCAATGTTCAAGCTTAACATCAAAACTATTAACCATACCACGTAAATTCTCTTTTATACCTTCCAAAAAGAAATTTATAGAAGCTTTAAGCAGCGTAAATGGGTTAAAATCTTTTGGCCTTAGTTCACTCTGCAATAAAATTAATAGCATTGTAAGTGGTATAGTTCCCAGTAACGAAATAAGCAAGAAAGTGGTAGTGAAAGTTAGATATGTTATGAAAGCAGAAAACAAGAGGAAGGCTGCTACCTTGATTGTATTGTTTTTAAAAAATATTTCCCAATATTCCCTTTTGCTCATTTTTTGCTGTTTTGCCGTTTTTATTTCTTTGTAGATATAAAGAGTTTTAATTTCAGACCTGAAGAACATAGTACCAAGAGAAAAAAGAACATTAACAGGATTAGTGATAATGCTTAACGAGACAAAAGCTCCAAAGTAGCTAACAAATTTTAGCTTACTAGAATCCTTTGAAGGAAATTGTATTTGAGAAATACCTATCATAGCTTACCTTCAACATCATTACACTCTAGTAATAGCATAATAATTTAAAACGTCAATGTTTAAGTATCTTATTATCCGCACACTCATCGTATTCGATCTCGACTGTAGAGTGTGCTATCTCGAACTTATCTAGCAATATTTTTTTTATTTCATATAAAACATTGGTGTGCTGCACATTTTGCTTTATTTTAGCATGCATGGTAATTATAAAATAATTATCAGACAGCGACCATGTATGTATGTGGTGCACATCTATCACTTCAGGTAATTCTGATGTGATCTTACTTTTTATCTCTTCAGCAGATATACCCTCAGGCGTACCTTCAAGGAGTATATGGCAAGAATTTTTGAGAATTTTATAGCCGCTATTTAGAATTATCACACTAACAAATACTGATAAGATTGGATCTACTATTTGCCATCCAGTAAGCATGATAATTATAGATGCAAGTATAGCAGCTACAGAACCTAAAATATCTCCTATAACGTGTAGTACAGCACTTTTTATGTTTATATTGCTCTCGCATTTACTATGTAATATAAAAAAGACTATTATGTTAGAGACAAGACCGAGTGTAGCAATTATTAACATTACTTTCCACTCAACATTGACTGGAAAAATAAACCTCTTTATTGACTCAATTATAATGATTACTGCAATGAGGAATAGAGTTAAACCATTAACAAATGCTGCAATTATCTGCAACCGATGATATCCGTATGATCTCTGCAAATCGGATTTCTTAGCTGAAAACCTATGTGCTAACCAGCTTAAAACCAAGGCAAAGAGGTCAGTGAGCATATGCCCTGCATCTGATAATAGAGCAAGCGAATGTGAAATTATTCCACCTACTATTTCCATAAACATTGTTATCGCAACTATTATTATGGAATAGATTAAGCGCTTGGACTGCGCTGCTGAGTGTTTACCGTTATGCACTGCTGTCATATAAAATCTTTTCATAAACAAAAACGTGGGTAACACTGGGTTCGAACCAGCGACCGCTTGCACGTCAAGCAAGTGCTCTACCAACTGAGCTAATTACCCATCGTGGTTTTAGTATAGTGCTTTGGTGGAATGAAAGTCAATAAACCACTTTGCTTTTGTCCTTGTCCAATGTGATTCCGGAATATAGCTGTATAGAATTTCAGCCATATTCTAAATTATACATATTAAGTTAACTATCTATACTTTATTTATTAAGATATAAATTATATTAATACAGAGATTTACGTTTTTTTTAGGGAAATTACTTTATGCTTGATATTGAAAGATCAGCAAATTAGAGGTTAAAATTATGACAATTAGTCAACAAGTAAATAAAAATATAACTAAAGCAGAATATTTCAACAATAACGGCAAAGGGTTTAATTCGCCACATGTTATAGAAGTTGAAGATTTAAATATTAAAGTAGAGGTTTATTCTCACAATTTAAGAGCAAGTAAAGTTGCTAACATTGAAAGTGAGATAAGAGAAACAGCTACTAATTTTAAAAACGCATTCGAGTTAGAACGCGGCAGTTCAGAACAAACATTTAAAATTTACATGTTTGATGACAAGGATGATTACACTCACCTTGGCGGAAGCGAGCGTTTCGGTTCTTACCTTGGAGACGAAGGTGGTAAATGTTACTACAAAGGGAAAGCTGACGTTTTTGCTGAAATGTACGTCTACCAGCAAGGTGGCATTCATAACCTTCAGCATGAATTTGCACATGGTTTAACTTACTTGGCTACAGGAGGCAAATCTTTACCTACAGTATTAATGGAAGGAATTGCAGACTACTTTGAGCATCATTCAGATCATAAATTCAATTCTCAAGGATCAAGTATCGACAAAACTGAAGCTGCAAATTTGGATTTAGATAAAATTTTAAGTTTAGAATACTCAAAGGACAGCGAAGCAAATAGCTTGGTTTATAAAACAGGTCATGCGTTGATAATGTACTTACAGGAAAAAGATCCTAGTTTATTAAGAGACTACCTAGATGCTTTACGTCAAGGTAACTCAGATGAGTCAAAAAGTTTCTTGAAAGACATAAAAGGACACGATACTGACTTCAAAAGTTGGCTTGCTGAGAATGATACAGAAACTGCAATGGAACATCTCAACGCTTTGCAAGTTACAAAAGGAGATTTCATAGCAATTGGTCAAGAAATAGTGGGTGGAGAAATTAAAAACGTATCCTACTATAAAGCAAATATAGAAAAAATGGATGGAGAAAACGTTGGAAGTTTTTCTCCTGTAGAACACGTTGCATTTTATGATGTTGCTCGTGCTATAAATAGGGCAACAAATGATACACTTGATATATCAAAGGAATATCATTTCCTCAAGGTAGTAAAAACTTCCGATGGACAGGATAAACTAACTTACTCTGACCAACAAGGTAATGAGTACCGAAACAGTCTAGAGTATAAAAATCAGGCTTTTAGAATGCTATCAAAGTATGATGAAAATTTAAAGAAAGCTTATGATGATGCATTAAAAAATCTGGATGAGCAGAAGCAAATGGAATATCCCAAGATAAATAAAGAATATAGCGAAGGGAAGATTTCTTACGAAGAGTATTCAGACAAATATTATTCAATTCCCTCCAAATATGAGGAATTAAAAAGTACCTTACTTGATAAAACCATAAACACTGGCTTAGAACAAGTAAAAGCGACTAAGAACATCGACGTAGAAAAGATGTTAGGAGAGATGATCAACATCGATTCAAACTTGAGAGGTACAAATCATATTGATCTACAAGAAGGTAAGATTTTTTCTATGCAAGCTCATGGTCAAGGAGATATGGGTGCACTGTCTATATATGACGGAAATACAAAGCTTGGAGAATTATTGAGCGAATCAGGATTTTTTAAGCAAGTTGAAGGCCAAACTAAAGAAACTTTCGTTTTTGAGGATATATTGCACAACTTAAATGTTTCATACGAAGGCGGTGCTTACATGGCAGTTACAAAAGAAAATGGTCATTATAAAGCTTCCCTAATAGATGGCAGAACAGTTGAACGCGATGAATACTTTGATGAAGCGCATTTACATGAAAATGAATTGTTGCATCCTAGCACTGGACACATCCAAAAAGATTTAGATTCTCTGCTTCTTAGAGGTACCAAAATTTTGAATCATCAGGATTCAGAACATGCACAATATTCTGATGAGCAAAAGGCAAATGGAGTAATCGTGGAAAAAGGAAAATTACTGGATAATAAGGGAACAGATAGGACAGACGATGATGTATATGAAGCTGTCGTAAAGCAAGGAGACGAGCGCTTACATGAATTTAAAAATATGGGCTTTTATATTACCGAGAAAGGTGATCTATTTATTCATGACCATGGAGCAAACGTAAGGTTTCAACTACCACAAAGTATTACTCACCTAAAATTAGTGGAAAAAGATGGAGCATATAAGCTTGTTCCGGTGACGAAAGATGGGAATGAACATCCAGTAGGTATGCCAAATATATCAGACGAATATAGATATATAGATCCAATATTTGCACATGAATATGAAAAGAGAGATTATTCCCATAAACATGTAAATGTGGGCCTTATAAACTTAGAGAAATATGGCTCTGGCAAACTTTTTGCTATAAAGTACGACCCAAATGATTATCACATACAAAGAAACTCCAGCGGTGAAATAGTTAGAATAAAAGATCAAACATATTTCACTAAAGTAAAATTGTTTGATGGTGATGAAGAAATTGGAATGTTGTCTAATAACTTTCACAATTTCAAAGGGAAAATATTCTTTTCTGCTGACTACAACTACAGTTATAACGATTTCCTAGCATCTGTTTCTCCTCAAGTTGAAATTGAAGATATGGGAAATGGAAGTAAAAAAATAACTTTTGATCAAGGCAGTGGCGATATCGGTGATACTAATAGAGGCTACACGGACTATCAGAGAATATTTACAAAAGAGAAACAAACCGAAAGTCCAAAAGGGCAAGTAAGTGAAACTAAGACAGAAGTTCATAGTACTACTAATGTTGTTGCACAAGCTGCTGAAGAGAAAACTGCATCAAACGACAATAGTGAAATGCAGTCTGATCAGCCACAAATTCCAACAAGGGCAAAAAGGTCAGCTTCAGTGGAGGAGAAAGAGCAAGAACAGGTAGTATTAAAAGACACAATTCTCAAAATAGAAAAGAGCTACGAGCAGGACTCAGAAGGGAAGCATAAGGCAAATGTAACGATAAATTATAATGATGTGAAAGCCTTGTATGATAGAGCGGAAGGAGCAGAAAAGCAATCTGTGTTAGATTTTTGGAACAAACTGCACACATCAGATTATAAGGTTGGTGCTTTGCCGGAAGACAAATACTATTTTGAAAAAGGCAAATTCGTAATCCACGATAGTGGCACAAAGAAGCTTATAGTGTTACCTGAAGATAAGGTGTCCATCAAGATAATGAAGGATGGTGATAGTTATAGTTTAGCTATATCAAGTGGTAATGGCAAAGTAATAAACAGCATTAGTAAAATAGATAATCCAAATTACGAATTGCTGTCAGATTCAAGTCATTTCAATTCAGGGGAGCAAGATAATATTGTATTATCAGATCAATATCACGAATATAATCTTTATCTAGAGAATGGTTTTGTGAAAATGTTCGATTGCGCAAGCGATCACATTTATCACGACCACAACTCGGCCTATATCTAATACATACAAGGAGGGCAGTGCCCTCTTCTTGTCATTCCAGTGTCAAAAGCACTGCCGTCTTGGATGGAAACCAGCGTCACGCCATGGAATGACAGGGTTTGTCATCCGAGTAGCCCCTTCGGTGTCATCCCAGTGCCCAGACACTGGGATGGCTTTGTTGCATCGCTACTTATGAAAGGCTAACTATAATTAGGATTATAAGCAACCTATTGAAAATCTTGTTTTTTTGCAATCAATCTGATCAAATTTAAGAATAGTAATTTATTATTTATATTAATAAATTTAATTCTATTGAAAATAGCTAAAGCATTGAAATTCTTGAATTTTAGCCGGATTAGTGAGTGGTAGTGAAATTTCTTTTACTCAAATTTAGGTATTCACTGACCGTTCTTATTATAAATACCAGAATAATAAGCTACTGATATTCTCCATCTTTTTTATCTTTAATCCATCATAGCTAGCGATGCAACAAAGCCCGCTGGAATCCAGCCTTTTCATAATCATTAAAATGTTGTATTTTAACATAAAACGGCTACTTTTATGCTTACTAACTTAATAAAATTCCTGGATCCCAGTGTCTGGGCACTGGGATGACACCCTACTAGCAGAAGTTACTCTCAAATGTTTGTTCATGTTAGCTACAAACATTAAGAAATTTACCAAACGAAAAAAAGGCAAAAAAAGCCCCAGTCATTGTCTATTTTCAGTATTGGCGTTTTTTAAGTCTTAAACACTGCAATTTAGCTGCTTTTAAATGCAACTCATCTTAGTTTAAATGTTTAAGAAATTTACTAAGTAGAAAAAAAGGCAAAAGAAATCCCGTATTAGCTAGTTGTCATTCTCTAATCCTGCAAATTGGCGTGCTATACTGTCTTAAACGCTTTATAAGCGCGTTTCAGCTTATATAGGTAAAAACCCAGAAATGTTGTGAAGACGTAGGGTGCGCATAGTGCAAAAAATTAAAAATAAGACGCCAATTACGTAATACTGTTGTCGTTTAATCTGCACAGATTGAAGATAAATGAATACCTTCAGTTTCATGATAAGAGGGCTGGCGAAGGGTGTCAAGTAAGTTTTTTCGTTTCTACCAGCTACTTGGATGACACCACATAAATTAATAAATAGGAAAATTACTACAAATCCTTTCAACTTTAGCTTTTACTGCTTTTTCGACACTTGAGCTATTTCCGCTGATTAATCCTTGAATTACTTCATTTATTAGACCAGCTATCTCTTTAAAATTTTCTGCCTCAAGTCCGCGTGTTGTCTCAGCAGGGGTGCCAAAACGGAGCCCTGAACTGATGGTCGGCTTTGCTGTATCAAATGGTACAGAGTTTTTATTACAGGTAATACCGGCTCTCTCAAGGCTATCTACAACGTCTTTTCCAGTTAATTTCTGCGATCTTAAGTCAACTAGCACTATATGAGAGTCAGTGCCACCGGTTATAATGTCAAGTCCATGCTTTTGCAATTCTTGAGCCAGCACTTTCGCATTTTCCACGACTTTCTTGCTATAAGTCTTAAACTCTGGTGCTAATGCTTCTTTAAATGCAACAGCTTTTGCAGCTATCACATGCATAAGTGGCCCGCCCTGCAATCCTGGAAAAACTGCGGATTGAATTTTTTTGTGTAATGCTTCATCATTGGTCATCACTATTCCACCACGAGGACCACGCAAAGTTTTGTGAGTCGTGGAAGTCATAACATGTGCATATTCAGCAGGGGATGGATATTCGCCCGCTGCAATAAGCCCTGCATAGTGAGCAATGTCTGCAAGCAAATAAGCACCAACTTTATCTGCAATCTCGCGAAAGCGTTTGAAGTCCATTTTTCTTGGATAAGCAGAAGCACCAGCTATGATCAATTTCGGTTTATGCTCCAGCGCCAGCTTTTCTATCTCATCCATATTGAGCAGATAAGTGTCTTTATTCACTGTATATTGAATTGACTTAAACCATTTACCAGAAAGGCTTGGTGCCGCACCATGAGTTAGATGCCCACCGCAACTCAGTGATAATCCAAGTATTGTATCGCCTGGAGTAAGCAGCGAAGCAAATACCGCCTGGTTTGCCTGAGAACCAGAATGAGGTTGAGCGTTTGCAAATTTAACACCAAACAACTTACAAAGTCTTTCTATAGCCAGACTTTCAATTTTGTCCACATGCTCACAACCACAGTAATATCTTTTACCTGGATAACCTTCTGCGTATTTATTAGTCAGAAAAGAGCCTTGTGCCTCCATTACCGCTTTGCTTGCAAAATTTTCTGATGCAATTAATTGCAATTGTGATTTTTGGCGTTGTAATTCTTTTTCTATAGACTGATAAACCTCGTTATCAAAAGACTTTAAACTATTTTTAGAGCCACAGATTTTTTTTAAAACACTCATCATAGATCAAACCTCGCTTTAATTTTAAGATGCATAAGCAATTTTAAGACTGCTTATCCTGCTTTTTTAACCATAAGAGCCCAAAAACAGCTATCAGCAAACATACAGGAATAATAGATGTTGCTTTTATCAGCAATTCAGCACTATACACAGGATTTCCTTGTATCACTGTCCTATCCCAACACAAATCTATTATTTTTGCGATCCCAGTGTGAAAAAAATAGCCAAAAACCATGACTATCATATTTGACACAGCTGTAGTTAATCCTATTAAGTTATTATTTACATAACTTAATGCTTTGTACAGTGTTACTATTTGATATCCAGAAGCGAAACCTATAACAAGAAGTGCAGGCAATACAATATACAATCCGCCAGCCTGTGTAAAAAGTAAAAGGAAACTAGCAATCATTGCAAAGGAACAGACAATAATAACTTCATAATGTCTATTTGGATATTTTTCTAATATGTGAGCAAAAGAGAGCAATCCAGCTGCAAATCCTACATATATAACAGAAGAAATTGAAGACGCTAGACCACCGGCCATTTGATATACCTCACATAAAAAAGCTTTTGTCCAAGCATCAGCAAAACCTTCTAGTGGACCTACCATTAAGCCACCAAAAAAACTAATTAGAATGATATATTTATTGAAAAGCACAGTTTTTAGATCCTTCATGCTAATTTTTTCTTTTCGAAAGTCGTAAGCATTGTAAGGAATAACTAAAAATAAAGATAAAGCGAGTAAGAAACCAAACCCTGAAAGAATATAAATTACGTAATTCCAACCAAACTCATCAAGCAAAAGTTCTATTGGTAGACCACCATATATTGCCCCTAATAGCCCTATAATAACAGATATGCTTGCCATTTTTGCTGATTTTTCTCGCGGAAAATACATACTGGCAACTTTAAATACTCCTATTACTGACGCAGACGAGCCAATCCCAACAATTATTCTACCTAATACTGAATAATACCACTCATCAAAGCACACAAGAGGTAATGTTCCAATAGATACCAAGACAGCACAAATAGGTAAAACAATTTTTGGACCGAATCTATCAAAACAAAGACCAACAGGGATATGAACTAGTGTAAATCCCACATAGTAGAGACCATTAAATTGCCCTAAATCTGCAATGCTTATATTAAATTTTGTTATTAATACAGGCGCAATTATGTTTGGCATGACACGTAACACATACTGGTATGCATAGAAAAGAGATACTATCAACCATACAAAAAAATTACTTTTCGACATACCTACCACCTAATAAAACCCAATTACAATTAAAACAAAAATATCAAAGTAAAATAAAGTATTATATTTCATAATAACAAGAGCCTTAAATTAGTACATCTAACGATTTTATCATACGAGCCTTCGATAAATTATCTACTTATTACAATCAACTTCTCTAAAATCTTTATTTTTTAACCATAAGAGCCCAAAAACAGCCACCAGCAAACATACAGGAATAACTGATGTTGCTTTTATCAGCAATTCAGCACCATACACAGGATTTCCTTGTATTATTGTTCTATCCCAACACAAATCTACTATTTTTGCGATCCCAGTGTGAAAAAAATAGCCAAAAACCATAACTATCATGTTTGACACAGCTGTAGCCAGGCCTACTAAGTTATTATTTACATAACTTATCGCTTTGTAAATGGTAACTACCTGATATCCAGATGTGAAGCCAATAATAAAAAGCGTAGGTAATACAACATACAAGCCACCAATCTGAGTAAAAAGCAAAAGAAAACTAGCGATCATTGCAAATGAGCATGCAATTATTACTTCATAATGCTTATTTTTATATTTTTCCAATAAATAAGCCAAAGAGAATGATCCTGTTAACATTCCTATCAATATTACGGAAGAGAGAGAAGATGCCAAGTCTTCATTCATTTTATATACTTCAAAAAAGAATGCTTTCACCCAACCATCGGCAAAACCTTGCATTGGACCGACCATGAGTCCACCAAAAAAGCTAATTAGAATAATATGCTTGTTGAAAAGTATGTTTTTTAAGTCTCTAATGCTAACTTTTTCCTGTTGAGCATTGCTTTCAGGCGTTACTAAGAACAGCAACAGAGCAAGTAAACACCCAAATGCTGAGAATGTATAGATAACATAATTCCAGCCAAATTTATCGAGTAAGAAGTCTAAAGGTAACCCGCCACATATCCCTCCCAAAATTCCTATAATTATAGATAAGCTGGCCATTCTTGCTGATTTTTCTTGCGCAAAATACATGCTTGCAACTTTAAAGATTCCAATTGCCGAAGCGGATGACCCAATTCCCACAATTATTCTTCCAATTATTGAATAACTCCACTCATCAAAGCATATAAGCGGTAGTGTTCCGGTAAATGTCAAAACGGTACAAGCAGGTAAAACAAACTTTGGTCCAAATCTATCAAGGAAAAGACCAATAGGTATATGAGCTAGCGTATAGCCTACATAGTATAACCCACCAAACTGGCCAACATCTGCAATACTTATGTTAAATTTTGTTATTAATTCAGGCGCAATTATGTTTGGAATTACGCGTAATATATATTGGTATGCATAAAACAGTGACGTCAACAACCAGATTAAAAAATTCCTCTGCAACATGAATCTCAGCTAAAGTTTAGGATTATAGATACTTTAGTTATAAAAAACAATACTATATTAATCATCTAAATCTGCTTAGCTCTTTTTACAGCTTATAACTTTAAGTAACCAAAAGCCTATCATTCCTATTAGTAGGCATATAGGTATTATTAACATAGACTTAACCATTACATCAGTTCCATAAAATGGCTTTCCATCGATAATTTCACCGTTCCAATAAAAATTCATTATATTTGCAATAATGACGTGAAAAAAATAACCAAAACTCATAACTATGGAATTACCTACAGATCCTGCACTTGCTACTGCTTCGTTTTTTACACAACTTACAACTTTAGCAGTAAAAACAATTTGGTATGCAGAAGCAAGACCAATAATGAATAGTAATATACATGCCAGGAGTTCACTAATATTGCATATAAAAAGTAATAAGAACACAATTATCATGGCCATAGCACAAGAAATTATTATTTCATAGTGCTTGGTTGGATTTTTTGCTAATATGTAAGGAAGTAATAAATGCCCAAAGCCAAAGCCTATTAGTATCCATTTTGAAATGCTATATGCAATGTGTCTATCTACAGCGTAATCTCATGCAAGAATGTTGCGGACCACGCATCTGCAAAGCCTTCTAATGGTCCAACCATAAAACCGCCAAACAAACCTATCAATAAAATATCTTTATTAAATATAACTTTGCTTAAATTTTTAATATTTAATTCTTCGTCTGAGGTGCCAACTTTAGGTATAGATATAAAGGTAGTTAAAGCAAGCAATAATCCAAGCATTATACACACAGTAAATAAATAATCCCACCCAAACTTATCAAGTAAGACATGTAATGGTTTGGTGGCAAATACACCACCTGAAATGCCAATAATAACCGATATGCTGAACATCATGGCAAATTTTTCTCTATGGTAATAGATTCTTATTATTTTAAAGAGTCCAAGTACTGAAGCAGAGGATCCAATACCAGTAATTATTCTTCCAATAATAGAATAACTCCAATCATTAGAACTGACTAAAGGTAAAGCACCTAAAGATGTTAATGCAATACAAATCGGTATAACAACTTTAGAACCAAATCTATCTAAAAGAATACCTACAGGAATATGTGCTAACACATAACCTACATAATACAGTCCACAAAATTGTCCTATTTCTGTTGTTCCTATATTAAACCTTACTACCAATTCAGGAATTATAATATTTGGAATTACGCGTAATATATATTGGTATGCATAAAACAGTGACGCCAACAACCAGATTAAAAAATTCCTCTGCAATACTTTACCCCAAAGCTAGCATTATAGATACTCTGTTTATAGAAAACAATATTTTTATGAATACTTATTTTAATTTACCGGAATTTTATACAGTTGAACTCATAGCCAACATAAGTAGTTTATGCATTAACTAAATTTTCCAGGTTCAAGTTTGGATGATGGAAAAAGTTCACTTTTTCTATTTTTAAAAGAGACCTTTTATTTTACTTATAATTTTTTCTACCATATCTACAACTGGCTCATGAATAAGGTATATGAAAAAAATTACACCACAAATGATAAGTATATTTATGATTTTACCCTTATTCATCTTTATCTTGAGCTTCACTTTTGTTACAAGATCCATTTTATTTATGTTTTTATTTCATGCTGACAATTATATCTTAAATACCATAATTTTCAGTAAAATTTGACTTCAGAAGTATTCTATTAATTCAATATTAACCTTTTTATGTGTAAAATAGTTAATATAATATTAAAGCAGGCTGATGAATATAAGCACGATAGATAATACGCTGCAAAATTACATAACAAAATACATTGAACAAACATTCGCTACACACGTGCTAGGCAATAGATACGACAAATTGTATAGGAAACTTCTAAGTGGTATAGAAGAGATAATAAAGCTTGCTGTAAATGAAGCAAAACACTACGATGAAAATTTAGAAGATCTATATAACGATTCAAGATTTAATAAGAAATTTATTCAAGCTGTTGCTAAACATCAGGTGTCGGAATTTTTAAATACTTATCCGAAAAGAAAAGAAATTGTTGCAGAATTTTACAATGAACATCACATTAACGAAAGTGATTTAAAGACTCTGGAAAAGGGGAAAGATTTAGTAAATAAAATAAATAACATTAACTTACTGCAACAAAATGAAAAAAATGAGGAATTCAATATTAGAAAGACACTTGCTCAATCAATAAAAATGCCTTCCATAGAAAAACACAAGTTAGAACATTCAAAATAACCTTGGCGAAGTATGGCAAAATATACAACTTATGGATAGTCTATTTCATTTTAACTCCTGGCACGCTTTAGTAATACTATCACATCCAATTTCTAATTGTTCCTGAGAGGTTGCATAAGAAATTCTGATAAAATTTTCTAGACCAAATGCAATTCCTGGAACCACAGCAACCAAATGATCTCCCAGTAAGTATTCAGTAAAATCTAAATCATTATTTATTATCTTACCACTTTTTGTGCTTTTACTGAGCAATCCTTCACATGAGACAAATAAATAAAACGCACCTTGTGGAACAGACGCTGATAATCCCGGGGCAGAATTTAGCTCTTTCACCATAAAATCTCTACGACTCTTAAAAATCCTTGTTCTTTCTTTCAAAAAACTATGATCACCGTTTAATGCTGCTGCTGCTGCTGCTTGTGCTATCGAATTTGGATTAGAAGTGCTTTGAGACTGCAGCGTAGAGATAGCTTTTACCACATCACTTCTACCTGCAATATACCCTATTCTCCAGCCTGTCATTGCGTAGGCTTTTGATACTCCATTGACTACAAAAACTCTATCATAAAGCTTCGGCTCAACCTGAGCGATAGTAAAAAACTTTTCGTCGTATATTATATGCTCATAAATATCATCTGTAACGACATTCATATGTGGATATTCAAGCAATATTTGTGCTATGTCTTTCAATTCATCACATGTGTACACAGCTCCTGCAGGGTTGTTCGGTGAGTTAAGAATTAACCATTTAGTTTTTTTAGTTATCCTGCTTTTCAATAATTCCGCTGTCAGTTTAAAATTTTGTTTGCATTCTACTACAACTGGCAAGCCGCCAAAAAGACTTACCATATCAACATATGAAACCCAATAAGGAGCTGGTATAATAACTTCATCTCCAGAGTTAATTGTTGCCATGAACAAATTGAATAACACCTGCTTAGCACCTGTACCAACACAGATTTGGTTAAGCGTGTACTCGAGGTTATTATCCTTTCTTAACTTATTAATTATTGCTTCTTTCAGCTCACGCGTTCCATCAACAGCAGTATATTTAGTCTTACCTTCACTTATTGCTTGAATAGCTGCTTTTTTTATATGATCTGGAGTATCAAAATCCGGTTCTCCTGCAGCTAAAACACAGATCTTTTTTCCTTCATTTTTCAACTTATTTGCCTTATCAGTTACAGCAATCGTAGGTGATGGTTTTATTAGGAACATTCTTTTTGCAAGGTCTGACATATCTTACTGAAGCTAAATTCAAATGATAAACCCCGTACAACAAAAAAGCTAGAATTTTGTGTATTGTATTAGTAGCTTTTTACCAGGTTTACCAATGCAGCAATATTTTCAACTGGAGTATCAGGGAGTACTCCATGTCCGAGATTAAATATGAAGGGTAAATCTCTAAAGCAATCTATTATACGTTTTGCTTCTTTGATTGCTTCCGTTTTATTATAGGCTAAAAGATTAGGATCAAGGTTTCCTTGTAGAGGGATATTTAGATTCGCTTTCGCCCATTTTATTGGAACATTATAATCTATACTTACTGCAGATACACCTGTTTGTTCGCAGTAATCTTTATAAAGATTTCCAGCAGACCTTGGAAAACCTATTATTGGAAAATCAGAAAATCTATCCTTTATTGCCAAGATAATTCTCTTTGTTGGTTCGATAACATATTCTTTAAACAATGGTTCCGATAACGCACCAGCATTACTGTCAAATAGCTGAATAACATCTGCTCCAAATTCTATCTGTTTAATTAGATAAATAATCGTTACTTCCGTTATTCGTTCAATTATTTCCTTCAAACACGAAGGATAAAAATTTAATACTTTGGAAAAAGTTTTGCTGCTCCTACCTTCTATGATGTATGAGGCTACTGTCCATGGTCCACCAGCAAATCCTATGAGAGATTTTTCTTTTGGTAATTGGCTTCTGACTTTTTTTATAGCGTTTAGAATTGGTAAGGTTTTAGTTTCAATTTCTTGTGGACCCTTCAATTCCTTAGGACTTTCCACGGGTTTTATTATTGGACCTACACCGCGTACGAAATTCACGTCACAACCCAAAACATCAGCTATTATTAAAATGTCTGAAAAAATTATCGCCGCATCCATGTCAAATCTTGTCACCGGCTGTAACGTCAATTCTGTCACTAAATCTGTGTTGTAGCATATCTCCATAAAATTATTCATATTTTCTACTGCTTTGCGGTACTCAGGAAGAGACCTGCCAGCCTGACGCATTAGCCAGATAGGCACTCTTCCACCCGGCTCATTTCTCTTAATAATTTTCGCTATTGTTGTTTTGCCGCTTTCCAATCTATTCTATTTATTCTTTTGTATATTAAAGTATAGTAATAATAATAGTTCTATCAATAACTTGTTACTAACTTAAAATTCAGTAAAAATTGGCGTTGTTCAACTTGTGGATAAATATGTGAGTAACTTTCGTATATTATTGATTTTCTGTTATGATTTATGTGTATAAGTAAGGTGTTTAGAGTGTTAGTAATTTTCTTTTATGGAAAATACTTTACCATCATGCATTGTTACACAACTATGTATATGTTGTTGAAAAAGTTGTTGATCAATTGTTGGTATTTTATATCAACAAATAATTCACAAATTAATTTGACATTATTCACATGCTTATTAAACATTTAATAACAGTTTTCTTGATAAATCTAATCTGAAAACGTTTTTGCCATTACAGGGAATAAATTGAGTAAAAAAAGAACCTTAGTAGAAAAAATAGCATATAGAATTTTTCTCTTCCTTTTCAAAAAAGCTTCTGTGTTGAAAAAGTGTGCGACTGAGGCATTAATGAAAGATCTGCCAGACCTTAATATATTTAATGGTCTATTAAAATTCCGCGATTGTGGTATAATGGATATAATGACTCCACGTACAGAGATATGCGCAGTAGACATTGAGTCAAGCGAGCGTGAAATAATAAAGAAGATAAAAAACACTTGCCACACTAAAATACCAATTTATAAAAATAACTTTGATAACGTAATAGGCTTTTTTTATGTAAAAGATGTTATTTTTAATAGGGATAAAAATTTTAATCTGAAACATATTATACAAAGCGTAATATTTGTTCCACCCTCGATGAAGACAACTAATCTTTTTGTTAGGATGAACTCTTCTAAATCATGCTTAGCTATCGTATTGGATGAATATGGTGGAACTGATGGTTTAATTTCAATGACTGATCTTATAGAGGAACTAATACCAAACATTGATAGTGAAAACGAAATAAATTCAGAATATACCATTACTGAATTGTCTCAAAATAAGTTTGAAGTATCAGCAAGGGCTCTTATAAAAGATATAGAAGAGGATCTAAAAATAGAATTACGTGACCCTGAAGAAGACTATGTTACACTTGGTGGTTTGATTCTTTCGATTGCTGGTAAAGTGCCTTCTGTAGATGAAGTCATTAAATATAAAAATGGTATGAAGTTTATCATCAAAGATGCAAATGAGCGCTACATTAATAAAATAGTACTAGACTTAAGTGATTACAAAAATTAGATTTGGTACCCCTTGTCGGGGAATGCCTTGACACGAAGAAAAAGTTGTAATAACCAAATATGCAACTCAAGTTATAGTTAAACCTATTTCCAGCAAATTATTTTCGCAAGTATAATGCATTTCAGTGTTATAGTACTCTAATAATAAAGAGGTCATATAGATATTAATATCTTTTGTATTTAAATTAGTGTCATTTTTTTTGATTAATTTGTCTACTAATGATTTGCTTATTGGTTTGTGTTCATTTAGAATTTTTATAGTTAATAGCATTTTATCTTCTGTTTGACTCAGTAAAACAGATACTAGTTCAACTTCCGCCACTGCACTGGCTATAGTTAGCACCATATTAGAAATTATCTTATTTATCTTTTCAATTAAATCTTCCTTATTTTTTGCAGAGTATGCGTCTATTTTCCACGTAAGCTTTACTTTTTTTTTAATAAATAATTTTCGATATTAGATTTGGTCTTATCAAAGCTATAATTATCCATTGAAGAAGAATATGCCTGCTTCATAACTTTATGTTTATATATTAAATCATCGGAGCTTTCTTTAAGAAACAACAACGCTTCCTTCTGCGCATCAGCGTCATTCTTATCTATTACTTCAAGCTCTTCTACGCCAAACGTTATTCCATTCATAGAGTTAGCAAAGTCATGAAGCAGCCATCCTGATAGCAGTTCCGTTATTAACAGTATGTTTTTGGTATTTTCGTTCATTGGATAATTATAAATGATTTAAGTTACCCTATATTGGTAAGTATATAATAGTCAATTAAGAGAAAGTTTCGTTGCACTTTTTATATCAAGGCATTAATATAGTATTAACAATTT
The DNA here is from genome assembly GCF_021378375.1 of Wolbachia endosymbiont of Drosophila innubila. Lineage (NCBI taxonomy): Bacteria > Pseudomonadati > Pseudomonadota > Alphaproteobacteria > Rickettsiales > Anaplasmataceae > Wolbachia > Wolbachia endosymbiont of Drosophila innubila. The sequence goes on from NZ_CP076228.1 coordinate 997,308, forward strand.
TAAAATTTATAAAAGGATTATGAATACTTATACCAGATCGGGAATAGATATTGAACTATATAATAAGTTAATAAAAGAAGTCAAGCCTATTGCTCAAGAAACTACTAGAGAAGAAGTAATCAGCGAAATAGGTTCATTTTCTGCGTTATTTGATTTTGCTGCACTAAGTAAGAAGTATGACCATCCAGTACTCGTTTCCTCAACTGATGGAGTAGGTACGAAACTGTTGATAGCTCAAGAAGTGAATAAACATGATACTATAGGTATAGATTTAGTTGCAATGTGTGTAAATGACTTACTTGCACAAGGAGCAACGCCTTTGTTTTTCCTTGATTACTTTGCAACAGGCGTTTTGACCAAAGATGTTTTATTATCTGTGGTTAAGGGCATTGCAGAGGGGTGCAAGCAAGCTAAAATAGCATTGGTTGGTGGGGAAACTGCAGAAATGCCTGGAATGTATGGTAATAATCACTATGACCTTGCAGGGTTTGTGGTTGGTGTAGTTGATCGAAAGCAAATTCTTCCAAACTGTAGTATGATGAAAGCAGGTGATTATATAGTTGGCTTAGAGTCAAGTGGAATTCACTCAAATGGGTTTTCTTTAGTGCGCCATGTTTTCAAAAGCTTAGGTATAAATTATAACGATACATCTCTATGGAATAATAAATCTTGGAGTGAAATACTACTTGAACCAACAAAAATATATGTTGATTCTTTGCTGCCTATCATGTCACAAGTAAAAGGTATTGCGCACATCACGGGTGGTGGTTTGGTAGACAATATTCCGCGAATTCTTCCAAAAAACTTATTTGCAAACATAGACATTAATTCCTGGAAATGGCCAGATATATTTTTATGGCTAACAAAGGAGGGTAAAATAGAGAAGAAAGAAATGCTAAAAACATTTAATTGTGGTATTGGTATGGTATTGATCGTAAGTTCTGAGAATATGCAAAACGTGAAAAATCATTTCCAAAAACGTGGAGAAAAAATTGAAATTATTGGAAAACTTGATGAGGCATGTAACCCTCCACTTGATAGAGTAGTATTTAGTTAACCTAACTTTACTGACAGTCTTTTTGCAACTTCTAGGTATGCTTCCTTTAAATCTCCTAAATTCAAACGAAAGACATCTTTATCTAGCTTTTTATAAGTATTTTTATCCCATAATCTGCAGTTATCAGGGCTAATTTCATCAGCTAAAACGATTTTAGTACTGTCATTTATTAATCTGCCAAATTCTAACTTGAGATCAACTAAATATATACTTGCATTTGAAAATAGGTGAACTAATATTTCGTTGATTTTTAAAGTTGTAGTTTTAACTTCATCCATTTCTTTGCTAGATAGCCAATCAAAATACAGTATGTGATTTTCACTTACCATTGGGTCGGCTAGGTCATCATTTTTGTAAAAAAAATCGATTATAGGAGATGCAAGCCTCTCACCTTCTTTGATATTAAAACGTTTGCAAAAGCTGCCAGCTGCGACATTTCTAACTACTACCTCAAGAGGTATTATCTTGAGTTTTTTGACTAGCTGTTCTCTTTCGTTTAGAGTTTTTATAAAGTGTGTGCTAATTTCTGCTTTCTCAAGCTTTTCCATGATAAAAGCACTAATATGATTATTAATTATTCCTTTACCATCGATTATTTCATATTTTTCCTTATTGAATGCTGTAACATCATCTTTAAAGTGCTGTATGACAATTGATAAGTCTTCAGTTTCAATAATGGCTTTCGCTTTACCTTCGTATATCGTTTTATTCAGTGACATGTTTAATTTAACTATATATTATATCAATTTACTATTCTTAGAGTATAGCCCCAAATAACTTAAAATAAACCTTAATGGCATTCAATGTTACAATATTAACCATATTCCCAGAAATGTTCCCGGGGTTTTTGAACTATTCTCTTGCCGGAAAAGCGTTAGAAAAAAAAATATGGAACCTTGAAGTAATAAATATTCGTTCTTTTGCGAAAGATAAACATTCAACTGTGGATGATGTTCCATATGGAGGTGGAGCAGGAATGGTTATGCGTTCTGATGTAGTTGGTGATGCAGTAGATAGTATGCTCTCTGTTCATAAAAACACTAAGTTTATTTACATGACTCCATCTGGAACTAAGTTTAATCAGAATATTGCCAGAGAATTATTAGAGTTTCCTCATATAACAATATTGTGTGGTCGATTTGAAGGTATTGACCAAAGGATAATTGATGCGTATACTCCTTATGAGTTAAGTATTGGAGATTATATACTTTCAGGAGGTGAGCCAGCTGCAATGGTGGTTCTTGATGCATGCATTAGACTTCTTCCAGGTGTAGTAAATAATACCGATAGTATTACTGAAGAAAGTTTTAATTATGGTGGTGGTGTACTTGAATATCCTCAATATACTAGACCTGAGCAGTGGAAGGGATATAAAGTACCTGAGGTTTTGTTATCTGGCAATCACAAAAAAATAAGTGATTGGAGGCAGAAGCAGTCTCATGTTATAACAAAAAAGCGTAGGCCTGAATTATTGAGTGGAGAGATAAATGACAAATTTACTTAAAAAATTTAACGAACAGCAAATGCAAGTGTTAGCTAAAGAAATACCAGAATTTCGTCCTGGCGATGATTTGAAGGTCACTTTTAAAGTAGTTGACGGTACAAGTGAACGTATACAGATATTTGAAGGTGTATGTATATCAAAAAGGAACCGCGGGTTACATTCTTCTTTTGTAGTCAGAAAAGTGAGCCATGGAGAAAGTATAGTGTCTCAGTTTTTTGTTTATTCTCCTGCACTGGTTTCAGTGCAAGTGACAAGAAAAGGAAAGGTTCGTAGAGCAAAACTGTATTATCTGTGCAAACTATTTGGAAAAGCTGCAAGGATCAAAGAGCGTACTACTTATGTTAAAAAGAAATCTAAGTAGATACAATAGGGAGTGATGTCAATTGTGTCATCTCAGAACTCTCTCTTGTCATCCCAGTGCGTGACACACAACTGTACGAACATTGTTTGCCTCCCGCTGTGGTGTCATCCCAGTGCTCCGACACTGGGATCCAGCATTCATTATTCTCCTTTTGGTTTGTGCTTTCATGGAAAATGTAAAAATTATTTGCAGGCAAAGCCTGCTGGATCCCAGTGTCAGCTACTTGCATGACAAAAAAGGGGAAAGTTTTTTCAAATCCTCGTGTAAAGAAAAGTAAATGAGTATAAAGAAAAAATTCCTTAAATTACTTCAGTCAAGGCGTGTACATGCTCGTATAAAAAGGAAAAATAAAAAGAACAGAGCGCTACGCTTTTGTTCTTTCACGGCACTAGTTATCTCACTTGGCTGTCCTGTGTGTATATTGCTCAGTATATTGGTTAACTCTTACAGTGCCTTAACAGTAACGAAAATTTTATTGCCAGTTGAAATAAATGCTGATCTTGCTTTGGCGAGTAATCCTAGTGATTTGCGGTATAAGTCCATTGGCTTACTCAACGATTCTTTACGTAAGGTGTTTGGAGGAACTGATTTTAAAGACGGTGACGAAATTTTAAGTCGTAATTCTTACAAAGAACTAGAGAAATTTTTTCGTAAGAAAGTAAAAGATAGTGGTGAATATGAGATCTGGTTTACCGCGTCAAGTATAATTAATTCAATAAATAAAGATAAATATTTGAATGATCGTTATGCTAAATTACTTGATTGGCTAAAAGAAAAGAGGAGAGTGAAAAAATTTTTTAATAAGTCTTTATTCCTTAAATCTGACTCTCGTGAACCTGAAAATGCAGGGATTTTAGGAGCGTTTATCGGTTCATTAATGACAATTATAGTGTGCCTAGCATTAGCATTACCAATAGGAATTATGTCGGGCATCTGTCTTTACGAATTTATGCCTAAAAATAGGCTAATGACTAATATTGTAGAAATTAGCATAAATAATCTTGCTGCAGTGCCTTCAATAATATTTGGTGTAGTGGGCTTAACTCTCTATCTTGGCATATTTGGGCTACCACGCTCTTCACCACTTGTTGGTGGAATGACTCTTTCATTTATGATGTTACCTAATATTATAATTGCAACAAAAAATGCCTTTGCGAATGTTCCTATTACGATAAAAGATGCAGCGTTTGCGCTCGGTGCACCTCACATCAAGGTGATATTAGATCACTCTTTACCGATTGCGTTACCAAGAATAATACATGGTACTGTGCTTGCAATTGCAAGGATTTTAGGTGAATCTTCTCCTTTACTTATGATGGGTATGGTGGCATTTATTGCTGATACACCTACGTCCTTTTTCGATCCGGCGACTGTTCTACCTGTGCAAATATACATATGGTCAAGCAATCCTGAAATTGCATTTGTTGAACTTGCTGCTATCGCAATTATAGCTTTATTATTGGTGTTATTTGCGTTAAATTTAGTAGCAAATTTTGTAAAAAGGAAATTCGAATTTTTTAATTTTTAGCAATTCATGAAAATCACAGTCCTATCTGGTTATGGCTTAAATTGCGAAAAAGAAACTGCATTTGCATTTATGGAATGCAGCAGAAAACTTGGTATTGGTAATATTGAAGTAAAAATCGTTCACATTAACGATATCATAGATAATCCAGGTGAACTGAAATTAAGCAATATACTTGCAATTCCAGGGGGTTTTTCCTATGGTGATGACACTGGTGCTGGTAATGCGTTTGCTTTACGTATTAAAAACAACTTGTTGGATGAGTTTCAAGAGTTTTTATCTCAGGACAAGCTGATTATAGGAATATGTAATGGTTGTCAGATATTAGTAAAATTAATTCCAGAATTCTCTAGTCTAGCTTTAATCCATAATGATATAGGCAATTATCAATGCCGTTGGATTAGAGTGAGAGTTAATTCAAAGAGTAATTCTGTTTGGCTACGGGGTCTGAGTGAACTATATCTCCCTATTGCTCATGGGGAAGGCAAATTTTTTATGGATCAAGATATTTTGAACCAATTGATTGAGAGCAATTCCACCGCATTACGTTACATTGATAAAAATGGCAACTATGCTAACCTACAATTTCCTTACAATCCGAATGGATCTACATACGACCTAGCAGCTTTATCAGATAAAAGTGGAAGAGTGCTAGCTTTAATGCCCCATCCAGAAAGGGGAATATTTTTTACCCAGCAAGATAATTGGCCCCTTGAAAAAGAAAAGAGCAAGCGTTTAGGTGTTGCTGTGCCAAAATATGGCGATGGAATGCTTATATTTGAAAATGCACTAAAGTATTTTTGTTAAAATTTATTGATAGGGATTTATGGTCGAAATTATCCCTGATATTGCAAAAAACTTGCTTGACAAGCCTTGCCAGTCCCCTTATCATGAAACTGAAGCTATTTATTTATCTTCTCTGTACAGATTAAATGACAAAAAAACTCACGTATCTGGCGTCCCATGTTTAATTTTTTGCACTATGTGCATCTTATGTCTTTATAAAATTTCTAGGTTTTTACCTAATATAAGCTGAAATGCGCTTATAAAGCATTTAAAATATCAAAAAACGCCAACTTAAAAAATGGATAGTGAATAATTAGCTACCCTAGGGTTTCTTTTGCCTTTTTTTCTGTTTAGTAAATTTCTTAAACATTTATGACTAAAGGTTAGTTGCGTTAAAAAGCAGCTAAATCGCGGTTATTAAGCGTTTAGAATAAAAAAACGCCATACTTGAAAGTATAATGTAAGTAATTAGCCAACCACGGGGCTTCTTTTGCCTTTTTTTTATTTGGTAAATTTCTTAATATTTATAGCTAAACGACAACCGTCATCCCGCTACTTGTTAGCGGGATCTATGCTTTGAGATACCGCGAATGAATCGCGGTATGACGGTGTAATGATGGTTAAGTAATTCGTCATTCCGCTACTTGTTAGCGGCTGAGATACCGCGAATGAATCGCGGTATGACGGTGTAATGATGGTTAAGTAATTCGTCATCCCGCTGCTTGTTAGCGGGATCTAGAGATACCGCAACGTCTCACCTATAGCCTTCAGTGCTCCTTTTTTTGCCATCCCAGCGTCACGCGTTGGTTTCAACATTATATCATGAACTTTCTAAAATTCATTGAACTGTGTTTTCAAACGGTAGTGCCGGGGTGTGAGTATAATGATTATCAGTATATAAAAGTCATAGCAGACAGACTTGAAGCGGCAAATGTTGGCAAAATGAGGCGAATAATATTCAATATGCCTCCGCGTTCAATGAAGTCCCTGTGCGCTAGTGTTGCGTGGCCCGCATGGATACTGGGAAATCAGCCAACTGCAAGAATAATAGTTGCAAGCTACTCTCGGCTGCTTAGCGAAAAGCACTCGCTCGATACAAGATGCATAATGCAGTCTAGTTGGTATAGAGAGCTGTTTCCAGAGGTAGAACTATCCAAAGATCAGAATACCAAATACAAATTTCAAACAGTGCAGAGAGGATACAGAATCGCAACGTCAGTTGGAGGGACGTTAACAGGTGAAGGTGGTGATTTCATCATCGTGGATGATCCACTGAGTCCCGCCCAAGCTTTGAGTGAAACGTTTAGAAAGCGTGCTACAAATTGGTTTGACCAGACTTTAGTAGCCAGGCTCAACAATAGAAAAAAAGGAGTAATTGTTCTTGTGATGCATAGGCTACATCAAGAAGATTTAACCGGGCACCTTCTCTCCAAACCGAAAAACATATGGAACCATACTTGTTTACCGATGATATCTGAAAATAAGGAGATTATCTATTCAATCAAAAAGCCAGCGCCTCCTTTTCTTGTTCCTGTCACCCGAGTAACTACAAATGAGTACAAAAGCTGGATTACAGCATCAAGTGCTAGAATGACACCACCCGTAATATTATACTCAAGAGAAGAAGGTCAGTTGCTATATCCCCTCGATGGAGGAAAAGAAGAAGTTGAGATGATAAAGGTTGAACTTGGAAGTTACGCTTTTGCTGCACAATATCAACAAAACCCTCTGCCACTTTCAAGTGGTATAATTAAACGAGAGTGGCTGAAGCGCTATAGAAATTTTTCTGATAGTCTCTCATATGTCACTCAGAGCTGGGACACTGCAGTTTCAACAAGCAGCATGAGCAACTTTAGCGTCTGCACCACCTGGACAAAAGTGGGCAATAAATTCTATTTACTCGATGTATATCGCGCAAAGCTTGAGTATCCAAAGCTTAAAGAACAGGTTTTGTCACTAGCTGCAAGATGGACGCCACACGCAATTTTAATCGAAGCAAAAACAAGTGGTCAACAATTGGTGCAAGAGCTAAAGACAAACAGTGATTTACCGATTATTGAAATAGTGCCACATGATGACAAGCTCACTCGATTTCATCAAATTGTTCCGATTATAGAGTCTGGCAAGGTTTTTCTGCCGCACCAAGCAGTATGGCTGAACGATTTTGAGTATGAGATTTTAATGTTTCCTGAAACTCGACACGATGATCAAGTGGATAGTACCGTGCAATATTTGCAGTGGGTGAGAGATAGTAGCTCTAGGGTCGCAGCTTTACGGGCATTGTGATTTAAGCCTACCAGATCCAAGTAGTCAGCTACTTGCATGACACCCTGACAACCGTCATCCCGCTACGTGTTAGCGGGATCTAGAGATACCGCGAATGAATCGCGGTATGACGGTTCGTGGTGGTATGACAGTTCGTGGCGGTATGACGGTTCGCGGCAGCATGACGATAAGCTCGTCATCCCGCTACGTGTTAGCGGGATCTATGCTAAAAGATACCACGGCGGTATGACGTAGAACTGCTGCTTGTTAGCGGATGAGATACCGCGAATGAATCGCGGTATGACGGTTAAGTACGTGTTAGCGGCTAAGAGATACTGCGGCGGTATGACGTAGAGCTCGCGTTAGCTATAAGATTAGCTAACATTCTGCACGTCCATAAAAAACAAACCTTCTTTTTCGTCTTGAACGCTAATAATAGCGTGAGTGTTAAAAGGTAAAGGATCATTTGTATGTCCATGGCCTACCCCTTTCATAGTAAATACAGGAAAGTTAACACTTTTTGCAAACCTTTCTTTTACAACTTCAACAAGGTTATCGTTATAGCAGTTAACGAAATCCCCAAAGATTACTGCATGTACTCCATCAAAGATGTGAGCTTGTTTTAGGTGATCTAAACTGCGCTCTATTGCGTATGGGTAGACTCTTATGTCCTCTAAAAATAGAATTTTACCTTTCGCATTTATTTGCCAAACAGTTCCTATACTGTTTTCAACTAAAGTCATATTACCACCGATGATTTTAGACTTTAATCTGCCATCTTTTAGTCTAATGCCATTATTTATCATCTTTAGCTTATCAAATCTGATAGAATCCCGCTTGTTAAGAATTAACTCTTTCAATTTTTCAACAGAGCTTTCAGAAACGGAGTTATTTACTATCATTTCCAACATGGTGCCGTGAAGAGTTTGCCAATCATATTTAGCTTGTAGATGGATGTGCAAGGCAGTTATATCGCTATAGCCTATGAGGATCTTTTTGTTTTGAGCAATCCTTTCTTTTTTATCATTGGGTAACTTTTCTAGATAGGGAATTAACCGAGAAGCCCCTTCTCCTCCTCTGATACACCAGATTATTTTACTATCACCGGTTAGTGCACTAACCAAATCATTTGCTCTGAATTCATCAGAGTTGGAATAAAATGGGTTATCATTACTATATATTTTCTCCGAAATATGGGGATTAAAATCCAAAGCTTCTACATATTCTTTTATAGTAGTCAGATCTGATTCTTTTCCCTTGGAGGAAGGAGCAATAATATCAACTTGGTCCATTGCATGAATACCTGTGTTAGCACATAAAGTGAGAATGAAATATAAAAGGTAAACAATCATTAAAATATCTTATAAAACTCTTTTTTTAGTATATCATCCAATTCAGAGAGTGGAACTTTCACTCCTAGTTCTTCCATTGACGTGACGCCATAACCTTGCAACCCACAAGGAATAATACCCTTATAGTGAGAGAGGTCTGGAAAGACGTTAAGCGCTATGCCATGATAAGTTACCCATTTTCTTAAGCGAATACCAAAAGCTGCAATTTTTTTTTCTACTCCGTTATGGTTTACCCAAATGCCTATTCTATCTTCTCTAAACTCTCCAAGTATATTAAATTGCTTTAAAACATTTATGATCCACTTACTTAGATCTCTAATATATAGCTTTATATCGCATTTGTTTCTTTTTTTAAGGTTTAACATTAAATATATAATGCGCTGTCCTGGACCATGATATGTGTGTTTACCACCCCTTCCTGTTTTATATATGGGAAATAGTTTTTCAACAATATCATCAGCTGTTGCACTGATTCCTGCAGTATAAAGTGGAGGGTGCTGGAGTAGCCATACCAATTCGTCTGCTGAATTATTGTGAATTTGTTGAATTTTCTCTTCCATGGATTTTACAGCACAGTTATAATCAATAAGCTGATTAGATATTAGCCATTCTGTCATATTCTATTTCTTTTTTTTAGTATAGCAGTTCGTTTTTTCCTGTTATTCCAGTGTGTGACACTGGGCGCAGCCTTTCTTATTCCTAATATACTTAATACTAACTTCTGTGCTATTTCTCCTTAACAAACATAGTACATGACAAATGTTTAATTATTTGTCAACACAGGTCCTCTTTACGTATAGGCAACTTTTTTTATTGAAAAATTCAGAAAAATGTTGTATAATTATTAGTAGATTTTAGGTAAAATATATGGCAAACTCAAAATTTAGCATAACTTTCAACAACGAAATTTCAGAGTGTCTTGCTGGACTGGCTAAAATAAGAAATAAGTCCATTAAAGAACTAACAGAGAAGCTAATACAAGAAGCAATTGAAAATGAGGAAGATAAAATACTAATTGAGCGTGCTGCTAAACGTAATGTTTCAAGTGTAAAGAAAATTAGAAGTGAGGATGTAGACTGGAATACAATATTATCTTCATAGAAAGCGTTCTTGAGAAAGACCTTCCAGCTCTTCCAAAAACAATAAGATTAAGGATCATAAATGCGATAAATAAGCGCCTTACAGTTGATCCCATTAACCTTGGTGAGCCATTATATTACAGATTTAAAGGACAAAGAAGATTAAGGGTAGGTGATTATCGCGTTATCTATTCCGTAAATATTATAAAATATGAAGTGGTTATCACAGAGATAGGACACAGAAAAGATATTTATAAGTAAGTACATCATATAAATATTAAATATATTTTTACTCCTTCCTGATTCATTTTCTACCTTAGGTGGCTTCGCTCAGCTCAAAAAAAAAGCTCATTCTTTTTGCTACCCCTTATTGTGCCTGCCATTTAACTACTGTGTAGAGATTGCTCTCAAACATAATGTTCGTACGTTAGTATATCCTTCCTGTGACACCAATTGATATAATTCTACCACAAATTCAATTTTTTAGGAGGCATATATGAATCTCAATATTTTTCAAAGAAAAAAAAGCGCAGTATTTACTAAATATTCTGCTTTGCAGCTAATGATGGAGCCAAGTTGGAGTAAGCGTGATTATGTAAGTTTTGCTGAGGAAGGTTACATAAAAAATGTTATTGCCTTTCGAGCAATTAATATGATTGCAAGTGCTGCATCTTCGGTACCTTTTACTCTCTGCCAGCTTACTGAACAGGGAAAATCGCAATTAAAAGCCCATCCATTACTGAAATTACTTTATTCTCCTAATCTAATGACATCAAAATCGGAATTTATTGAGGGGATTGTAACTTATCGGTTAGTTAACGGCAATTCTTATATATTGATGGTTGAGTCACAGAATAGTAGAAAACCACCAACAGAGCTTTATCTTCTGCGCCCCGATAGGGTTGAAATTGTTCCAGGGAGAAATAACGTTCCTTATATCTATCGTTATACCATAAATAACAACAGTTATGACTTTAAAGTTGATAAACTAACTGGATGTTCAGCAGTGTTGCACTTAAAGACCTTTAATCCTTTGAATGATTGGTATGGGTTATCACCAATTGAGGCAGCTGCATATAGCATAGATCAACATAATCAGGCGGGTGCTTGGAATCAAGCGATGTTGCAAAATGGGGCAAGACCAAGTGGTGCAATAGTTGTAAAATCAGCAAAAGATGGAAGTGGTGGAAGTTTAAGTCAAGAGCAGTACCAACGCTTAAAAGCACAGATAAATGATCATTATTCAGGTTCTATAAACGCTGGAAGACCGATATTGCTTGAAGGAGGCTTGGAGTGGAAAGAAATGAGCTTATCGCCAAGGGATATGGATTTTATTGAGTCCAAACACAGCTCAGCTCGTGATATTGCGCTAGCTTTTGGCGTTCCACCGCAATTGCTTGGCATACTGGGTGATAACACTTATAGCAATTTAGTCGAAGCACGCTTATCCCTCTGGGAGCAGACGGTTTTACCAACGCTAGAAAATATTATCTGTCACCTGAATTCTTGGCTGACACCAAGATTTGGTGAAGATCTGTGCTTGTCGTATGACAAAGATGCAATAGAAATTCTCATGGAAAAAAGACAAAAGTTGTGGAAATACGTAGAAAACGCAAGCTTCATGACGCTCAACGAAAAGAGAGAAGCATTTGGCTTGCCACCACTGCCAGGTGGTGATGAGTTAGGTTAAGTTTGTATCCGTTCAGATGAGTTTATTGTCCCCTAAACCGTACACCTAAGTAAATTAACTATTTTTCTTGCCAACCAGAGCGATGAAGATTTGGTCTACATCAAAACTCATCTTAGGACGCCAAATAGGGCCATCCAAATGCATATCGATATAGATTGGATTACTATAATTTGGTGGTATGAAAAAGAACCTGAATATAGAAGCTAAAGCGAAGTTAGATAAGGTTAAATTAGAAGAGATCGATCCTGATGCTTGATCAATCCCGAACTGTAAACTAGTTGAACATATACCACTCTTAATACTTGCTTTTCCGCTAATATTTTCAAAAAATGTCTTGCCATTATATATATCAACATAAGCAAGTGTGGAAATTTCAGATTTATTCTTACTGCTTAACAAATTAGTGATAAATGAATTGAAATCTACATTAGTAACTTCTACTCCTTGCGCTTGTAAGTTTACATCTCCTGATAAGTTACTAGCCCAATCATGAAAACTTTTTCCTTGAGTTTTGATTTCACCATTTAAGCTTACCTGACCATTTACATTGTCAATTCCTATAACCTTACCAATCTTTTTAGTGTCCAAATTTACAATAGAAAATCTTGTATTTATTGAGTCTGATCTTAAATAACCCTGAAAAAACACTTGCCCGCGTTCTAATACGTAACTTGCCTGCCTGATAGTGATAGTGTTGTTTCTCATTACCGCATCCAAATTAAAATCTTTTAAAACATTCTGCTCGGTTTTAAATTCTGCAGTATTGATTTGCACATTTGCATCAAAGCCTTCTTTATCATCCAAAAAATCAAGCTGCTTTGTTGACCATTGAATTTGATCTATCTCATTTCTTGAATTTCTTTTCGTCTCTACTAAATTTGGTAATGTAATAATTTTTCCATTAAATTTACTGCCCGTAAGGTTAACATCTAATAAAGGGTTGGCGTATTTTTGATCTGCTAATATTTTTGCATTACCGGTAATATCGAAATCTTCTCCAGATAGTTTTATTTTATCTGCAACTAGCTTACCTTTTTCCATTTTCAGCAAAAAATCCAAATTTTTAATTTTCGTATCATTCAATGTAAGGTTATTAACACGGGCCTTTATATTTGTATCATACTGAAAATTTTTCAGCCATTGCATTTTAGGTAAACTGCTAAATAATGAATGATCATATTTATCTGCATCAAGATTATGCATGCTAAATTCACCATCGATCACACTGCGTTTTTTTGTGTGGCTTACTCTAATTGATCCTTGCAAGGATTCCTTATTATTTAGCAGTCTAATGTCTGAGATAGATAATATTCTTGGTGCAAGGTGCAGTTTAGAACTTAGTGTAAATTGATTTTTCTGGTTTTCTTTCATCTTTATAGAAGGGAAAAAACATGAAATGAATGACTCAAAATCATTTCCTTCGACTAATAAATCACCGTTGAATTCAGATAGGACATTATTGTTTGAGATCTCTCCTGATAAGTAAGATATATTATTGATTCCAGGAAATTTAAGAAGCGTATTAACTTTTACTTTGCCATCAGTGGATTTTAGTACAGCACGGAAATTGTCCAATATTTTGTTTTGATATTGAATGTTAGAAGCTTCCATATTAAAATTTAAGCTCAAGTTCTTTGGCACAACTGCTCTAAAACATTCCAGAAGATCCTTCATATTCATTGTTCTTTGTGAATCATTTTGTATGGAATCTAAATCAACTTTACTGAAGCTAATATTGAAATTAGTGTGATTGCCTTTTCTATCATTTTGTATTGTACCGCTGGCTTGCATGCTTTTGGAATCAATTTTTAAGTCAGTTGCCGTAAACTCACTTTCATTAAGACTTATATTGGATGATATCTTGATATTTTCGCTAGGAATAACACAAGAGAGAAAGCTAAGATTAATGATTTTTGCTAAATCACTCACAGAACCGGAACTGTTATTAATTGTTAATGTTAAATTACCCTGGAGTTCTTCTTGATTTCTATTACCTGTAAATAGCAAATTTACAAAATTTGATTCAACACTAATGTGTACATTCCTTTTTGTGATATTAACCTTTCCTGAAAAATCGTAATTATTATCACCTACCTTTACTTTACCAAAAAACTGCTTATTTTTTTTTACAGCAACTTCCTTTATGTTAACAATATCAGCGAAATCATTCTTGAAACTTACTTGGCTGTCTTTTATTACTATATCGACTGTGTTACCACTGGCGTTTGTATTTATAATATTAAGTAAATTTTCTTTGTTGCTTTTCATGCCAAACAATGTGATTGACTTTGGTTGCAACGAAAATAAAAACAACGATAGGAATGATGGCCTTATTTCAATTTTTCTTACACTAATTAAATCTGACAACTTTTGCTCTTTATTTTCGTTGTATTGTACGTATACATTATAAATAGTGAGCTTTGGGGTAATCAACGAAACTTTAATTTTTCCCCCAATATGCACTTTAGCATCATACGTCTTCTCTAACTCTTTTATGATATATTTCCTGTAGCCACTCCAATCCTTAAAAGTTGCAGCAACATGCATGAGAATTAATAGCAGTGAGATTGATAATATAGCATATAAAGAAAGTCTCATAATTTACACATGCTTAAAGTTTCCCTTAAATATTAAATAGAGAATACCAAAATAAACAATAACACTCAAAGCTATTAAAGTCGTTAAATAAACAATACGAGCCAACATTTTATCAAAAAATAATCCTGCCAACAAAGAATTAAAAATATAAAGGGCTATTGACATGACTGCCGTTGCTACAAAAATTTTCATGACATTTAACAATAACGCTTGGCTAACCTTATACATTTTATTTATTGTTAAATAACTAATTAATAGAATAGAGTTTATCCAAGTGGAAACGGAAGTAGCAATAGCAATCCCCGTATGCTGATACTCGTTCATTAACAAAAGGTTTAGCACTACATTAATTCCAAGACACATTAGCGAAAATATGGTTGGTATTTTCAGATTGCCTTTAGCAAAAAATGTAGGTAGCAATACTTTATTTATAATAAATGCAGGTAAAGAAAGAGAAAATGCTATTAAAGTGGGAACAGTTTGCTGCACTGCATAATGATCAAACCGGCCGTAAGAAAAAAGGGTAAGTAAAATTATGTCGGGAATAATGATAAAGGCAGCAGTTGTTGGCATAATTAACATTAATCCTATGTTGAGAGCCTTGTTCTGTATTTTGACTATATTTTCAGTATTATCCACCTGTTTTGAAATTAAAGGAAGAAGCACTGTACCAATTGCAGTACCGATTATTCCCTGCGGTAGTTGATTTAGTCTATCGGCATAATATATATAGGACACCGCATTTGGTATAAAACTCGCCATGATTGTATCAATCCATAAGCTTATTTGAGTTACACAATTGTTGATAATTGCAGGTATCACACGCTTAAAAAATAACCTTACTTCATTGCTTAATTCAAGGCTAAAAGAAAAAGCTGCCTTTAACTTGTATGCACTAAATAGTATCAAAAGTAGCTGGAAAATTCCTCCTATAAGGACAGCTATAGAAAGGTTGTGCGCTGGAGTTTTTACGTAAGGCACAAACAAACTGATGATTAAACAGAGATTCAAAACGATTGGTGCAATAGCTGTTGAAGCAAAATGCTGCTTTACTTGCAGCATTCCACCAATAAGTGATGCAATTGAAACAAAGATTATGTAGGGCATCATAATTCTTGATAAAGTAACAGTAAGGGTAAACTTACTTTGGTCAAATCCAGGAGCAAAAATTTGAATCATATAAGGGGAGAAAGTTTGCATGATAAGGCAAAAAATTACTAAGATAATAAACGTAATGGATATTACACTACTTGCAAAATTAAATGCCTTTTTATTATCATATGATTCTGTCGAATATAATGGTATGAATGAGGTAGTGAACGCTCCTTCTGCAAAAAATGCTCGAAATAGATTGGCAAAACGAAACGAAGAAAAAAATATGTCTGCAAGAGAGTTCGCACCAATAACCGTAGCAATCAATACATCTCTTATTAACCCTGAGATCCTTGAAATAGCCGTAAAAAAACTAAATGTGAAAATACTTTTAAACATACCACTACTTCATTAGTGTCAATACAATTAACTATAATGGTAAAAGTATCAATGAAAATATTTATTGGCTAAACTTAAAACCCTCTGCAAAAGGAGAGTTAAATAATCAATTGACTATTTGCGCTCTTATGTTAGAAATTTTATATCTTGGCGGGCGTAGCTCAGTTGGTAGAGCGTCAGTTTGTGGTACTGAATGTCGCCAGTTCGATCCTGGTCGCTCGCCCCACTAAAACCCGATAATTTGAAAAACCGTCATCCCGCTGCTTGTTAGCGGGATCTAGAGATACCGTGACGGTATGACGTGAGTTAGCTATACATTGGCCACTGATGATTGAAATAGTTAATTACTGTAAAATTTGACATTAACCGCTAATAGTTAGAATATTAGTAGAGTAAGAATTACTCAAGAAGGCATGCATAAATATGATGTAGTAGTAGTAGGTGGTGGTCATGCAGGGTGCGAAGCTGCTGCTGCTGCAGCTCGCCTTGGTGCAAACACGCTGCTTATAACTCATAAAATTTCAACTATAGGGGAAATGTCCTGCAATCCAGCAATCGGAGGAGTTGCAAAGGGCGTTGTAGTCAGGGAAGTTGACGCTCTTGATGGAATAATGGGAAGAGCAATCGATCAAGCAAGTATACACTCAGTCATTTTAAATAGCAGCAGAGGTGCAGCAGTATGGGGCCCGCGTGCACAGGCAGACCGAAAATTATACAAGCAAGCAATACAGGAAATTATTCTAAATTATAATAATTTGACGGTAAAAGAAGAGTCGGTTGACGATTTTCTTATAGAGAGTAATAACAATGGAGAATTGTGCATTAAAGCTGTAATAACAAGCTCAGGGGAGCATATACTGACAAGTAAAGTCGTTCTAACTACAGGGACTTTTCTGCGGGGTGTGATTCATATAGGAGAGCAGGTAACTCCTTCAGGGAGAATGGGAGATAAGCCTGCAGTAGAACTTGCAAATACGTTGAAGAAATATAATTTTAAATTAGGTAGATTGCGTACTGGAACTCCACCGAGGCTTGATCGTGGCACTATAAACTGGTCAATATTGCAAGAACAAGTGGGTGATAATCCACCTGTGCCGTTTTCTTATCTCACAGAAAAAATTAACCAACCTCAGGTATCATGCTTTATTACCCATACTAATGAAAACACGCATAAAATAATTAGAGAGAATCTGCACAGGTCAGCTTCTTCGTATTTGGATGATATTATAGCACCAAGATACTGCCCATCAATTGAAGTTAAAGTTAATAAATTTGCAGAAAAAAGTAGTCATCAAATATTTCTAGAGCCAGAAGGCCTGGATGATGATACTGTATACCCGAACGGAATTTCAAATTCATTGCCTATTGAAGTGCAGCGTGAAATGATAAAGAGTATCAAAGGACTTGAAAACGCAGAAATACTAAGGCCTGGATATGCAGTTGAGTATGACTATATTGACCCACGAGAGCTGTTTCATACTCTTGAAACTAAGAAAATTAAAGGCCTATATTTTGCTGGCCAAATTAATGGCACCACTGGATATGAAGAAGCAGCAGGGCAAGGAATTATTGCCGGGATCAATGCAGCACTTTCTGCATCTGAAAAAAAAGAAAGCTTTGTTCTTCATCGCACAGACTCATATATCGGCGTAATGATAGATGATCTAGTCATCAAAGGGGTGATCGAACCTTATAGATTATTTACCTCGCGTGCAGAATATAGGCTAGCTATCAGGTCAGACAATGCAGATAGAAGATTAACACAAAAAGGTTATGATATTTCCCTTGTTTCGCATGAGAGATACTCTGTTTTACAGAATAAACTTGAATCCATTAAGCAGCTTGAAGAGAAGTTAGGGAGTCTGACGATTACTCCTGAGCAGCTTAGGTCTTATGGTATCAAAATATCTTATGATGGGATAAGAAAAACGGCACTAGATTTACTTAGCTATCCAAACATCGACTGGAATAAATTACAAGAAATATGGCCGGAGTTAAGCAGCGTCACGCGCTGGAATGGCAAAATGGGACACACCAAAGCGGATAATAGAGCTAAGAATGAAATATGCGAAGCGGTTGAAATTGAAGCAAAATATAAACCCTACCTAATAAGACAAGAAGCAGATATGAAGTTTTTACGAGAGGAAATTAACACTCAAATTCCAATCAACTTCAACTATTCACAAGTTAAAGGCTTGTCAAGTGAGGTAATAGAAAAGCTACAAACAATAAAACCAGCGACGATTGGCATTGCAAAGCAAATACAAGGCATCACTCCCGCAGCGATAGTGAGCATATTAGTGTATTTGAGAAACAGGAAAACGAAAGTAGCTGCTAGTTTTGCGTGAGGCATTCCATGTCAAAAATCAAAGAATTTCGTTCTTTTATGCACGAAATAAACGTTGATGCATTTGTGTTACATACTAAAGACGAATATTTAAATGAGTATTCAGAGGAGCTAACAAAGCTGTGTGGCTTCACAGGAACAAATGGGCTGCTTATTGTCACAAAAAACAACAAGTGCCAATTTTTTACAGATGGACGCTATATCACACAAGCTCACAATCAGCTCGATCAGGGCAATTTTCAAGTATATAATATACAAGAAGAGGATCCACGCGAATGGATAAAAGCAAACTTAACATCGACTGCCTCACTAGGTTATTATTTGCAATATTTTACCATGGAAGATATAAGAAAGTATGAGAATATCTGTAAATTAATACCCTGTTTAGCTGGAAAAAAAAGTGACTATCGAAAACAAGCAGTGGTTTTACATTCTATTAAATATGCTGGTGAAAGTAGTAAGGACAAATGTGAAAAAGTCGCTAAAAGTATAGATAAAGAAGCTGAAGCAGTGCTTTTAACTGATCCAAATTCAATTTCATGGTTATTAAATTTAAGAAACGAAAATGCTAAATATACTCCATGTATATTGGGTCGTGCTATATTGTATAAAAGCGGTAATGTTGATTTGTTTATTCAAGATAAAGAACATTCAACTATAGAAGCAAATTTAGGCAATCATATAAATATTTTTGATATCAGTGAGCTAGAAAATTCGCTGCACAAGCTAAATTCAATAGTTATAGATCCAAACACAACTCCAATGAGTATCATGGCTGTAATAAAAGATAAACAGGTAGCTGAAAGAGAGGATCCTTGTTTAATTTATAAAGCAGTAAAAAATCAAACTGAAATAGCTGGGGCTATAAATGCGCACATCAGAGATGGAGTGGCAGTTACAAATTTTCTACATTGGCTTGAAAGTAATGTTGGTACAGAGCTTGAAGCTGAAGAAAGGATTTTAGAATACAGAAAAGAGCAGAATTTGTTTAAACAATTGAGCTTTCCAACAATTTCTGCATTTAATGAGAATGGGGCAATAATTCACTATCGTGCAAGCAGTAAGACGAATAAAGTAATTCAGAAAGATGGACTGTATTTGATTGACTCTGGTGGCCAGTACCTTGACGGCACAACTGATGTGACAAGAACTGTAGTAGTTGGTAATCCGACCAATGAGCAAATAACCCACTATACAATAGTACTCAAAGCTCACATTGCTATAGCAAGTGTCGTCTTTCCCCCCGGCACTACTGGTGGAGAATTGGATATATTGGCACGTACGCATTTATGGAAATTTGGAATGGACTATATGCATGGTACAGGGCATGGAGTAGGAAGTTACCTATCAGTACACGAAGGACCACAAGCAATATCAAAAAGTAATAAAGTGAAACTCACGCCAGGGATGATACTTTCCAACGAACCTGGCTATTACATTCCGGGAGAGTATGGAATAAGGATTGAAAATCTGATGTATGTCAACAGACAAGAAAACGGCTTCTTAAACTTCAAACAACTGACCTCTATTCCATATGATAGAAGACTAATAAATGTGCAAATGCTTACTAAGGATGAAATTGAATGGATAAATGGCTACCATCAATTTGTCTATAAAAACTTAGAAAATAGCGTCAAAGATAAGGAGTGGTTAAAGAAAGTATGTGACCCTTTATAAGCAAAGGAGCATTTTTTATTATTTAAAAAGTATTAATGCAATTGTGATGAGTATTATATATTGTTTTTAATTTAAAAACAATATATAATAAAGAACCGGTATTTTCAAGTAGGTGTAATTATGACAAGTAAAGTGCAAGAAGATGAATTTATGAAGCAGTATATGGATACTTGCAAAGAGCAAATAGAAAAATTAGCCAAGGATCCTGAATTGCTTAATCAGACTTTAAAACCATTTATGCAAATGTCTCAGCAGCTTATGGCTGGCGGTATGTTAGAAGGTGATATGCCTAACATGATACCTGATTTGGACAGCATGGATGCTAACAAGATGATTGCTCAGATGAAGGAAATGATTGACTACATAAGAGGTAACTATAAGGAACTAATGAAAGAGCGCAGCTCGCAAATTCAAGAGCTTGATGAATCCAGTAAGAAGCTAAGAGGTTTAGTTAAAAAATTGATAGAAAAGATCGAAAGTAAGTAAATAACATCTGGATTTCTGTCATTCTATATACAACTTTCTAGTTGGACGGTAAGTCGAGGTCAATTGTTGATGTCATGCAAGTAGTGTAGCTACTTGCATAGCATTTATACCAATTTTCGTAAATAAATAAGGTACGTTGCTTAAGGCTGCAGTTATAGTGAGGTATTTTTTCTAGTTTGTTTTCTTATTTCTGAGGTTTATAGCTAAGGTTTTCCCTACGTCATACCGCGATTCATTCGCGGTATCTCAGCCGCTAACGAGTAGCGGAATGACGGTTTTTCAAATCGTCGATGAACCTAAGTCACTTTATCTGTAGTATCGGGAACGTAATTGCACATTGGTTTTACAAATTTGAAAATTAGTGTTAAATAAAAATATAAACGCAAAAGGAAAAGAAATGATTGAACTTAAAGGCCCAGAAATTTGTGCAGGCGGAAATAAGAAAAATTTGATTATTTTTTTACATGGTTGGGGCTCAAGTGGCGATAATTTCATTCACCTTGCTAAAGTTATGAGCAAGTTTTTACTGGGTTCATATTTTACAGTACCCAATGCTCCGTTTGAAAGAGAAATAGGTGATGGTTATCAGTGGTTCAGCTTGGAAGATCGTAGTGAGGAAGCGCTATATAATGGAGTAAAAAATGCTACATCAATTGTAAATCATTTCATTGATACAAAATTAAAGGAGCTTAATTTAAAAGATACGCAACTTTCTTTAGTTGGATTTTCTCAAGGAGCAATGCTTGCAATACATACAGCTCTCACCCGCTCTCAATCCTGTGCATCAGTTGTTGCATACTCTGGTAGGTTTCTTTCACCTTCAAAAACTGCACCAGAGATCAAATCAAAACCTAACATATGTGTTATCCATGGTGATGCTGACGACGTGGTACCTTTTTCGTCCCTCGACTTAGCGGTTAAAGCTCTGAAAGAAAATGGAGTAAATGTTGAAGGACACCCAATTCATGCATTAGGGCATATTATTAATGAAGAGGGAATAAAATTAGGAGTAGAATTTATCAAGAAGAATTTTAAAAATTAATTTTCATGCACTTGTTTTGCTTTGGTTATGGATATGTAGCTAAATTTTTATCGAAAAAATTACTGAACTTAGGTTGGAAAGTCAGTGGCACATCAAGAAGTAAAAATATACAAGATGTAATCCTCTTTAATTATGAGAAAGTTAGTCAAGATCTGCTTAAAAGCGCAACGCACGTTTTAATTTCTATTCCTCCAGATGGCGATGATGTTGTGGAGAGATACGGTGATTGCCTGCAAAATGTAAAATGGTTCGGTTATTTGTCTGCAACTAGCGTCTATGGTGATCACTCTGGTAATTGGGTGAATGAGGAATCTGAAACAAAACCTATAGAAATCAGAGGAGAAAAGCGCCTTAGATCTGAAAAGAGGTGGCTGAATAGCAGATTGCCTGTACATATTTTTCGTTTAGCTGGAATATACGGTCCTGGTAGGAACGTGTTAATTGACTTGCAGCTTGGCAAAGCAAGGAATGTGAAAAAAGAAGGGCATTTTTTTTCTCGTATTCACGTTGAAGATATATCAAATATTTTATTTTCTTCCATGCAAAACATAAAACCTGGTGAAATATACAATTGTGCAGACGATTTACCCACTACACAATCTGAAGTGGTAATATATGCGACCAAACTTCTCAATGTTAGCCCTCCAGAACCAATTGAGTTACCAGATTATGCACAGAGTTTTTATTTAGGATCAAAGAGAGTAAGTAATGTTAAAATTAAAAAAGATCTTAATGTCTCTCTAATTTATCCTAACTACAAGGTGGGATTAGAGAGTTTGCACGTAAACAAAACTGAAATCACATCAGAATGATAGATAGGCTTATTGTCACTGCCATTAAGTTAAGGAAAGAATGGTTAAAAACTGAACTAAAAAGTCAGAAATAATTAAGGATTTATGACAAATGCTGAAACAGAATAGAGTAAACTTTAAAGCAGATAAACTCTGAAGTGTAAATTACTTAAGAAATAGTGACCTTACCCAGAAAAAGTGGAGAGAAAGAAAAGAGTTTTTTTGGGTAAAATAAAATTTTGGAGGATTAGAAATGGCAAGAGAATATACGGCAGAATTCAAATTGGAAGCTGTTAAACTGGCAAATGAACAAAGAAAGGCAGGTCAAACAATTACAAAAATAGCAAAGGATTTAGGAATAAAGGGTGGTTTATTAGGAAAATGGATAAAGAAACACAACGAAAAAAAGTCGGCAGCAGATGCATTTCCAGGTAGAGGTAACATGGCTCCTTACGACAAAGAGAGGTTTGATTTACAAAGCAAGAGTAACAAGGGAAAGAGACATTTAAAAAAAAGCCCTAGCCAGTCAAAAAGAGTAAAATATTTTTTTATATAGTAACTGCTATAAAGTACAGGAATTATGTAGGATTTTCTGCTAGTGGCTACTATAAGTGGACCACAAGAAAAATAAGCAGTAGAGAATCAGCAAATAAAGAGCTACTCGCAGCTATTCAAAAATATATCAAGTTTCTAAATGTAGATATGGAGCTCCTAAAATTCATGCTGAATTGAAGGCTTTGGGTAAAAGTTGCAATTTGAAAACGGTGCAAAGTATTATGCAGAAAAATGACATCAGGGCTATACTGAGAAGAAAGTTTAAAATTAAAAAACAACAAACAGATAATAGAGCTGTAGCTCCCAATATACTAGATCAAAACTTTATTGTTGATCAACCAAATAAAGTATGGGATTACTTACATCAAAACCAAGGAGGGATGGCTATATTTGGCAGCAATAATTCTCACGTATGGTAGTTAATGAGTAGTGCAATAAATAAACAATTGGTTATGAACTCTTTATTAATGGCCATTAATAGGCGTAAACCTGTTAAAAATCTACTGCTGCACAGTGACCAAGGTTCACAATATACTGCGCAAGGGTATCAATATCTCTTAGCTGTAAAGAATATAGATGAGTAATAAAGGCTGTTGTTACGACAATTCTGTTGCAGAAAGCTTCTTTAGCTCATTGAAAAGAGAAATACTTATTGATACTTCACAACACTCTGCTCAACAAACTAGAACTGCAATATTTGAATACATAGAAATTTTTTATAACAAACAACGTCACTATTAACTATTGCATTCCAGAACAATTTGATGCATCATTCTTTTTGTAAAAAACATTCCACACTTTCTCTCCACTTTTTCTGGGTAAGGTCATATGTGTACATCCCCATCATGAATGCTATTTTCGGTAAAATCTCTTACAACGCTCAAAAGCAGAAAAACAAAAACTTGATTTTCTCAGCTAAATAGTGGACCATCAAAAGCACGCATAAATATCTACAATGAAAGAAAAAACTTTCACAATCATCGATGGCTATGGTTTTCTTTTCAGAGCTTACTATGTACTACCTCACTTAATTACCACAACAGGAATGCCAATAGGTGGTGTATATGGCTTTCTGAATATGGTTCTTAAGTACATTGCCCATTCGGACTACTTAACTATAGCACTTGATGCAGGGAAAAAGAATTTTAGGCACAATTTATATCCTGAGTACAAAGCGAACAGAGTAACGCCTCCTGAGGATCTAACTCCACAGTTCACCATACTGAGGGAAGCGGTAGAAGCTTTTAACCTCAGCTATGAAGAGATTGAAGGTTATGAAGCAGATGATATAATTGCAACACTAGCTGCAAAATACGCCAACCACCAAGACTTTAAAGTGGTAGTCGTTTCATCAGATAAAGATTTATTTCAACTCTTGAACCACAATATTTTAATATTCGACCCCATTAAAAATATATATATAGATGAAAAACAAGTAATAGAAAAATTTGGCGTAAACTCACACAAGCTTCTTGATTTATTTTCTCTAACTGGTGATGCATCTGACAACATTCCAGGCGTTCCGGGAATAGGTCCGAAGACTGCAGCTAAATTACTAGATGAATTTGATTCATTGAATAATATTATAGAGAACATTGATAACATCGAGCAAACGAGGATTCGTAATATTCTTGCTGAACATAAGGAAAAAGCGCTAATTTCAAGAGAACTTTTATCACTATGCGAAAAAGTAGACCTTCAACATGATATTGCAAAATGTGAAGTTCGCCCTCCAAAGATGGAAAAACTATTATCCTTTTTAAAGAAGTATGAATTCAATTCCTTGATAGGGAAAGTGGAAAAGCTTTTTTCCTATAGTGGGTCTAGCACAGAAGAAAAAATAGAGTATAGTAGTGAAGAGTTAGAGAAATTTTTAGAGCATTGTAGATATGAAGGCAAAATTGCAATTCATTACCACCTTGAAAACAATGTATTAAGTCTATCTTATAGCGAAAGTAATATTTTTTATATAGAGCAAGACAGCATACAAGATGCACTCATTATAATTAACTTAACTTTGCTCTCAAATGGAGTGCTTAAAATAATACATAACATTAAAGAGATCAGGAAAATCTTCCCTGCAATAGAGAAGATGTTAGATTCAGTTGATGATTTGATGATAATGTCGTATAGCTTGGATACAGGAAAGCATGATCACAGTATTCCAAACATAGTTGCGCATAATTTGAGTGAAAATGCAGAAATTTTCTCGGCAAAAACTTTAATAGCAATTCATGAAAAGCTAAAGCAAAGGTTATTTCAGGAAAAATTGCTCACAATTTACGAGCGCTTCGATAAGCCACTTATGAAAGTAATATTTGATATGGAGAAAAATGGGATATTACTGAACATACAAAAATTACAGGAGCTGTCCGATAAATTTCAGCAGGTAATTGCCGTGCTTGAAGATGAGATATATAATTTGGCAGGAGAAAGATTTAATATTGCTTCGCCAAAACAATTAAGTGATGTTTTATTCAACAAAATGGGGCTTAATAAAAAGAAAAAGTCAAAAAAATCTGGATCGTATAGCACCAATTATGAAGTTCTAGAGGCACTCGAAGAAGAAGGGGTAGAAATCGCAAGTAAAATCTTAAATTGGCGACATTTAAGTAAATTAAAAGGCACCTACACTGATGCATTAATAAAGCAAGTTGATCCACTTGATGGTAGAATACACACAAGCTTTTCAACGACTGCAACTGCAACTGGAAGGCTGAGCTCCAGCAATCCTAATTTACAGAATATTCCTATCAGAAGCGAAGAGGGAAATCTTATCAGACAAGCATTTATTGCGCCAAAAGGGCATAAGATAATTTCTGCTGACTATTCGCAAATAGAATTAAGACTCCTGGCACACGTTGCAAACGTTGCAGCATTTAAAGAAGCTTTTGCAAACGGACAAGATATTCATGAGATCACCGCAAGGCAAGTTTTTGGAGTGCAAGAAATAGATGAGCAATTAAGACGCAAAGCAAAATCCATCAATTTTGGAATTATATATGGCATTAGCCCATTTGGTCTTGCAAAGCGGCTTGGAATTACCATTGCGGAAGCTGCTGAATACATTAATTACTATTTTTCCTGTTACCCAGAAATAAAGGCCTATATGGAAAAAGCAGTGTCTATCGCAAGATTGCATGGTTATGTAGAAACTTTGTTTGGCAGGAGATGCTTTGTAAGAGACATAAACAATACAATTCCTTATATAAGACAATTTGCAGAAAGGGCAGCAATAAACGCACCACTGCAAGGAACCGCTGCTGATATAATAAAACGTGCGACAATTCAGCTTTTTGACCAATTGAAAGTAGGTAAAATAATCCTCCAGGTTCACGATGAACTACTGGTTGAAGTAGAAGACGAAAAGGTGCAAGAAACAGCAAAACTTATAAAAGATATAATGGAAAATGCAATAGAAATTTCTATACCACTTGAAGTAGAAATAAAAATTGGCGACAACTGGGGTCTAAATTCCCTTAATTATGACTTAAACATCGTGAATTCTAGGAGTATAGATTATTTGAATTAATATGAAAAATATGCTACAATTGAAGTATAGTAAATGTGAGTAACTCAGTTATGACAAAAATATTAACTCCACAAACAAAGAATTTGGAACCTTCAAATCAGGTAACTAACAAAGATGAGAAAATTTTTGAAAAAGAGGAACATCAGGTAATCTATGATTACTTTGTAAAAGTATTAGAAGGTAAAGCCGAATTAAAGGAGAACAAAGAAATAACTGATTATTTTATATCAGCTTATAAGGACATACTACTTAATAATGTCAATCCAAAAGATATAAAACCACTCAGTGAAGAGAATTTTTCTCAGTTTTTACTTTCTATGTTTAAAGAAATTAGAGAGCAAGGCTTAGCTAGAGAAGAGAAATTAAATAATGATAAAATACAACAAATAATAACCAAGTGTGTAGCTGATATACGTGGTACAGAAGCTAAAGATTCATCCATAAAGTTTGTATTGGAAATGCTGCTGCTAATTGGAGGGATCAAAATAGACCCGAAAAATATTTCTGGCTCCTTTATGGATGGGATGAAAGAAAAAATACCATTCTTAGGTAAAGACAAGAAAGAAGAGGATGAACCACCACTCAGTGATGAAGAGATGGTAACAACGTTCTTAAGCAAGATCTTTTTTCCTGTCCTTCTTTCCACTATTCCAATGTTAATTTTTGGTCCTACTACACTCGGAGTAGTTTTTACTGCTATCGGCACAATATTTGCCATAAAAGGAGGAGTGGAGGTTCTTTTTTCAAATAACAAAAAAGGTACTTTGTATGACCCTAGCTCACAAGATAAAGATGATACAGAAAAGAGAGCAAAACTGAATGGAAAAATTCTCGAGGGCATTGATGATATTTTAAAAACCCCAGTTACAGAAGTTGAGAAAGGCACCTCTGTTTCTGAACAAATTTCCCAAGGAAAAGAAAAGAGTGAACAACAGCCTGTTCCTGAGCAAATTTCCCAGGTAGGAAACGAAAAAAGTGAGCAGCACGATCAATCTTGGACAGGAAAGGAAAACAAACGAAGGGAAAAACCACAGAGCAGCAAAGGTAAGACTACTCAGGTTTGCTAAAAGTGAATTGTGTAAGAGATCTGCTATTATTCTATAGCACATACAACAGGAGTATGGTCAGACGGATTTTCTAGCTTACGCAATCTATCATCTATGTAGCATGTTTCCAATTTATCTACAGCTTGTGGTGATAACAGCATATAATCTATTCGCATTCCTTGATTATTTCTGAGTGAATTGCCTTGATAATGCCACCAAGTGAATTGTTGCAAATTTGGGTGAGATATTCTAAACGCATCTTTAAACCCAAGATTCAAGATCGCTCTTAACTTCTCACGTTCTCTTATATGAAAGCACACTTGGCCATTCAATAAGTTTGAATCAAAAACATCAATTTCATCCGGTGCAATATTATAATCGCCAGCTATAATAGTTAACTCTTCATTCTTCAACAAAGTGCTCATCCTTTCATATAGGTTATCAAAAAACTTGAGTTTATATTCAAATGCGTGAGAGTCCGGGCTTTGACCGTTTGGCACGTATACACTTCCTACCCTTATCTTACTATTGGTATACTTTATCACGCACTCTATATAACGTGCTTCTTGATGACTTTCCACAATGTCAATTTTAAACTTCTCCAGTATCGGATATTTAGATAAAACACAAACGCCATTTCTTGCAACTTGTCCATAGATAGCATATTCATATCCTAACTTTTCTATCTCCGCATAAGGAAATTGCTCTTCCGTACATTTTATCTCTTGCAGCAAAACTATATCTATCTGACTATCAACTATAAAACTACAAAGTTGGTTAACTCTTTTACGTATGGAGTTTACATTCCAAGTTGCAATCTTTAGCATCAGCAATCCTTATTAATTATATCAATTAAACTCTCCCCAGTAGGCAACCTCGATGTTATAATTTTTTTCCACTTGATTAACTTTAAACTATCAGCAATGTTTTTACTCATGGTATATGCAACTGTATTATTCATCACATGAGATAGCCCACTTTTTAGAACTAATGAACAAAATACCCTTGCTGTCTGTGAGGAAAAAAAAGCAACACTACCAATTTTACCATCCAACAGTAAATTTTTACACCTATTAGTTAGACTCCTTTTAATGATTGTTTTATAGAGTACAACTTCTCTTACGTTAAAATCTTCTTCAGATAATCTCTTTTTTAGGTCACATGATACTTCTTGTCCTCTTATATATAAGAACTTTATTGCACTTGAATAGTGAGCTTTTATGAATGATATCAGACCATCAACGTTGCTGTCTGCTGAGATTATATCAGAAAATCCCAAATTTTTTGCAGCCTGCATGGTTGAATTACCAACTGTAATAATCGGAAAGTCATCCACTTTGCATATTTGACTAAAAGCCTTTACACTGTTTTTACTTGTGGATATTACAACGTCAAATTCGTGTGCAGATATATCAGGATTTAAGTACTTTATTGTGAATACTGGTTCTATATAAACTTTGTATCCATACTTTCTCAATATATTTCTTGTATTGAACGAATCCAATAAAGGCCTCGTTAATAAAATAGACTTCATTCTGATTTATTTCACTACTAGTAAAATAGTACCCTTTATACACAAATTACTGAATAAAAACTTTTATTTTGATAGCTTGAGCAATTATTCAAGTAATTTATGTGGAAGTAGGAGTACTAAGCGCTCCTACCCCAATAAGCCCACAATTTCTGCTTACACTTTTTTGACGCTAATTACATCGAACTCTTTTGAATGGCTTCCTTCAGTGGAATTATATAGCTAATATTCCTGTATAAGTTAAATAAGTTAATACTTAAGCTTGTACTCTTGCAGTATTTGAAGAGAGATTCTCAAGGACGTTTTTTGTCTGTGGTTCACTAATCATAGTTTGAACGATATTAGCTGCCATAATAACACAGCCTAGAATAAAAAAAGGCGTAGAAACAAAATAAATAACAGAAGACTCAAAAAGCGACATAGATGCAATACCTCCTATTAGAAATGAAGCACTGGATGCTATATCAAGATAGATCTTTGTTAACTTTTTTTGTCCTGGAGTGTTTTTTATGCCAGATTTCTTATTAAGATTCTGTTGTCGGGAATGATCATTTAGTGACCATATATTTAAAGCAAACGAAAGTGCACTGAATATAGTGCCGGCAATACTAAAATACAGACTTAAGACAGGAATATTCAAGACCAATGCCGCTATGTATCCAATGAAAGAGATAGTAGATAGTGTAGTAACTAAGCGTTTCGAGTAAGTTCGTACCTTCTTTCTGTAGGCTAACTTATCTTTTTCACCATACATAGCATAAATATTACCTAATATGTTATATTATAACATTAATTAATTCAATAAGCAATATGGAAGCTAAGAGTGCCCGAGAGAAGACTTGAACTTCCACAACTTAAAAAGTTACTAGCACCTGAAGCTAGCGCGTCTACCAATTCCGCCACCCGGGCTTTTTATAGTTTACTATGTTAAAGTTAAATAATATACTTAAACAATTTTTAGTTCAAAGGTAATGCCAAATCTAGATCAAATATTTTTTGCTCAAAACAATGTTAATATTAATAACGTATATAAAATAGTCAATAACGCTTTGAGCAATAGCGATGGTGGTGAGCTGTTTCTAGAATTTTGCCAGTCGGAGTCCCTGGTTTTTGAGGATAACATATTAAAACACATGGACTTGAATACTAGAAGGGGATTTGGTTTAAGGTCTTTTTGTGAAGATAGTACATCTTTCGTTTGTTCTTCTGAGATCAGCGAAAAAGAAATTAGTAATGCTGCTTCTATGGTAAAAAGCTCAGTGTCTTTAAACAAGACAAATTCAATAAATTTAAACGAAGAGACAAAAAGCCTATATTCGAGGATTAACCCTATAAATGAAATGGATCTGAATTCAAAGATTAAGCTACTCAATGAGGTTAATGAGTATGTAAGGTCCAAAAATAACTGCGTGAAGCAAGTAAAAATAACTCTAAGTGGAGAATGGCAAGTTGTACAAATAATAAAGGGTGATCACAGATTAAGCGATATCAGGCCTCTGGTACGTTTTAATGTGCTAGTCATTGTAGAAAAAGATGGCCGTACCGAAAGAGGTTCTGCAGGGCATGGTGGAAGGGACTCTTATAGTAAGTTTATTTCTGAGAAAAAGTGGAAAGAAGTTGCAAACCAAGCGTTAGAACAAGCACTGGTAAATCTTGAAGCAATTCCAACTCCAGCCGGAGAAATGACAGTCGTTTTAGGTCCAGGCTGGCCAGGAATATTGTTACACGAAGCCGTGGGTCATGGACTTGAGGGCGACTTCAATCGCAAAAAAGTCTCAGCATTTTCAAATTCTGTGGGTAAACAAGTAGCAGCTAGTGACATCACAGTAGTTGATGACGGAACTCTGCCCAATTTGCGCGGCTCTATCAGCGTAGACGATGAAGGCACTCCACCCAGTTATAATATATTGATAGAGGATGGGATCCTAAAAGGATACATGCAGGATCATATGAACGCTAAACTCATGGGTGTAAGCCCAACTGGTAATGGTAGAAGAGAAAGTTATAAAGAAGTTATTATGCCGCGCATGACAAACACCTATATGTTGCCCGGAAAGTATACACCGAAGGAAATAATATCTAGCGTAAAGAAAGGTCTATATGCAGTAAATTTTGGTGGTGGGCAGGTTGATATAACGTCAGGAAAATTTGTTTTTTCATCTTCGGAAGCTTACCTAATAGAAAATGGCAAAATTACACAGCCAGTAAAAGGAGCAACACTAATTGGTGACGGTCCAACAGTGTTGAAAAAAGTATCTATGGTTGGTAATGACTTAAAGTTAGATCCTGGTGTTGGCACATGCTCGAAAGATGGACAAAATGTGCCCGTTGGAGTTGGTCAGCCGACACTCAAAGTCGACGCAATAACTGTTGGTGGAACTGAGATATAGATAAGGGCTAAAACGGATTCCAGCGCACGGCGCACAGCTGTACAAACATTATGATTTGGAAGCAATTGCCACCAATAGGGTGTCATCCCAGTGTCTGGGCACTGCCTTTGTGTTTGAGGCAAAACTGGCTATAACATTTAACACACTGCTTTCGCAAATAAATGTTCGTACAGTTATGTGTCAGCTACTTGGATGACACTTTTGTACTTGATGCAAGATTATATCTTGAAAAAATTAAGTTTTAATGCTATAAAATAATTGTAAATTTTGTCTCCGTGGTAGCTTTATGAATGTTGAAAGTAAAAAAATACACGATGTTAAAATAAAATTACCAATATTTCTTGATTATCAATCTACTACTAAAGTAGATCCCCGTGTTTTAGAGGTGATGATACCTTACTTTGGTGAGTTCAGCAATGCACACTCTCGCAGCCATTCATTTGGTTGGACTGCTGAAGAAGCAGTGGAAAAAGCAAGGAAACACATCGCTGATCTGGTGAACGCAGATAGCAAAGAAATTATCTTTACCTCAGGTGCAACTGAGTCAAATAATACGGCAATCAAGGGCGTTGCTCACTTTTATAAAAATAAAGGAAATCATATAATCACTGTCTGCACGGAGCATAAGTGTGTTCTGGATTCTTGTCGGCATCTGGAAAATGAAGGCTTTAAAGTTACATATTTGCCTGTTAAGCAAAACGGAATTATAGATTTATCAAAGCTTGAGGAAGCAGTTACTGATAAAACAATTTTGATTTCAGTAATGATGGTAAATAATGAAATCGGAGTAATTCAGCCTGTAAAAGAGATTGGTAAAATATGCAGAAAGCATAATATATTTTTCCATACAGATGCAGCTCAAAGCTTTGGAAAAGTTCCAATTGATGTTAATGAGATGTGCATTGATCTTATGAGTCTCTCTAGCCACAAAATTTATGGACCTATGGGAATAGGCGCATTATATGTACGTAGAAAGAATCCTCGTGTTAGGCTGATGCCACTAATTAGTGGTGGTGGACAGGAAAGAGGCATGCGTTCTGGAACAGTTCCAACACCTCTTGCAGTTGGTTTTGGTGAAGCGGCACGTATTGCTAGAGAAGAAATGAAAAAAGAAACAACTAGAGTGAAAGAATTAAGGGATATTTTGTATAACAAGATAAAAGAAGCGTTTCCTGATATCGTTTTAAGTGGTGATTATGAAAATAGCATTCCTGGCAACCTAAACTTGAGCTTTCCCTATGTTGAGGGTGAGTCTCTCATCATGGCAATCAAGGATTTAGCAGTAAGTTCTGGTTCTGCGTGCACGTCTGCGTCTCTTGAGCCTTCCTATGTAGTACGGTCGCTAAATAATGGCCATGACCTTGAGCATTCATCAATTAGATTTGGCCTAGGCCGATTTACAACTAGAGAAGAAGTTTTGTATGCAGCAGATCTTGTTGCTAAAAATGTTGGCCGACTGAGAGAAATGAGCCCACTTTGGGAGATGGTACAAGAAGGAGTAGATTTGAACACCGTGAAATGGGACTCTCATTAAATGTATCCGTTCCAACTGCAAATGCACTTTGAAATTACTCTGTACCGTTCACACTTAATTCTTCAATCTCACTAATAGAAAGGCCAGTAAACTTAACAATAGTGTTGACATCAACATTATTAGCCAGCATTGCTTTTGCGACTTCAATTTTCCCTTCAATTTTCCCTTCAATTTTCCCTTCAATTTTCCCTTCAATTTTCCCTTCAATTTTCCCTTCAATTTTCCCTTCAATTTTCCCTTCAATTTTCCCTTCAATTTTCCCTTTCTCTATACCTTTTTGTATACCTTTCTCTTCAGCAAGATCAAGTCTGTATTCAAGAATGGCTTCTTCTTTGCGCAGATCCATTATTCTTTCTTCATAAGTTATTAGATCTTTTTCATTCCAGTGAAACTTATCTAATTCATCATATGCTAGCTTTATTATTGGTGATTTTTCCGCAATTTTTCTGAGATCTTCGTCCGTTGTTTCATCTGCATATTTGAAAAAAAATAGCCAACGGTCTACTACACTTTCTAGTTGTTCTTCTCTACTCTTAGGAAATTTTGGCAGCTCTATGAAGATAAATTGAAAATCTTTTAAGTCATGCTCATTGGTTTTTTCATCTCTTATGGTATGGCTAGATATATAGTCAAGCTTATCAGGGAATAAGGTACAATTTGAAATCGCGATAAAGAAAATCTTCTTTAAATCAACGTATTTACCAGATTTATCAGCTTGTCTTGAGTAAGCCTTAGCAGCATAAAGTTGTGCGCGTTTTTCAAAGCCCTTAGTTTTAGCGACCTGGTTAGGTAAGGAAGTAGTATTGCTACTACTCCTCCCTTAGAAACGCAGCATGCAGGTTTCTCCACACTACGCTTGAGCCCCTTATCTAAGTCCTTCTTTTCTCGAACCGGCTTGTCCTTCATGATTCCTCAGAAAACATCATTCTTAATGGTGACACCAACAGCAGAGAACCTTCTCTTGAGAAAGAGCTTGCTAACATTTTTGTTTGTTTCACTCTTTCATCAAAATACTTTTTCCATTTTAAGTCAAGTGGATTTGCATCCGCCCTGATTTTAACATGTCGTCTGATAGGTATATCAATCAACCTAAGCAGTCTTAAATACCTTATCTCTTTCGGTTTGTTCTTGCATATGGGTGCAGCAAAGACCCATTGGCGTTGTTTCATTACCTTGAAGTAACGATTCTTTATCCAACGTAATCCTTTACGAGGATGTCTTTTCTTTGCCCATTTCCATAGAGCACACATAATTTCATGGTCTATTTTGTTAAAAGCTCTTTTCGCACACACATGGCTGTAGTAATTTTCCCATCCCCTTAATAGGGGAATTGAGCAACTTGATTAGTACGGCCTGAGTGTTCGCTATGTTTGCCTTTATCAATGTACGTGCTTTATTAAGAAGTTTCTTAATACTTTCTTTTGAAGGTTTTATAATTAACTTCTTATTATACCTGCGTACATTACAACCAAGAAAGTCAAACCCTGTTGTAATAGATGTAATTTTTGTTTTCTCTTCGGAAAGGATAAGACCTCTCTCCTGAAGAAAGGACGATACTAGAGGTTTTACTTCATTTTCCAGTACTTCACGTGTGATTCCTGAAATGATAAAGTCATCTGCGTACCTGATTACATTTACTCCACTTCTGATTTTGCTTCTTCTTTTACTGCCAAGTTTACCAAATTGACTTTCCAATGATTTTTCAAGTCCATTTAGGGCTAGATTTGCTAGTATTGGAGAGATGATACTACCTTGTGGGGTACCTGCAGTTGTGGAATACAGAGTTTTTGATTCTAGGAAGCCAGCTTTTAACCAGCTATGAAGAATTTTCTTCTCCATAGGAATATGCTTCATGAGCCATTCATGGTTAATGTTATCAAAACACCCTTTAGAGGTTGTTCGGAAACTAGTAAATTCAAGCATATTCCCTCTTTAACATAACCCTACTCATAGCTAGGTATATGAAATTCTCAGTGGATGTTGTGAGTAAATCATACTCCTTCGATAGCCTTCTATTCCTATTAACCCAAGCAAAAGTCCTTTCTACAACCCATCTTCTTGGCTGTACTTTAAACCCTTGTTCTCTTGTTGGTAGTAGCTCAGGTGGCGTATCTTTGTGCACCCAAAATCTACATGGAGGCCTTTTAACAATTTCAATATCTATGTCATATTCTTCCTTTATGTGATTCTTTAAATTTCTTCCTTGGTATCCCATGTCAGCCCACATTTTTTAACTTTAGTATATTTTGTTCTCATATTGTTTAATGCTATTTTAATACCATCTCTATCATTTTCGTTAGCAGCGCCTACGTAACAACCTAGTATAAAACCCTGAGTGTCTGTAATTATATGCCTTTTTCTACCCTTTTACTTTTTACTTCCATCATAGCTTTGATCCCCCTTTTCTGTAGTCTTTACAGATTGACTATCTACTATACAGGCACTCGGCTGCTCATTCTTTCCTATTTTTCTTCTACTATATTTTGTAATTTCATAATTCATTTTCTCAAAAATTCCCTGCTTCTTCCATTGCCTGAACTGCTCATACACAGTCTTCCATAGCGGAAAATCATTTGGTAAATACCGCCATTGACACCCTGTACGCAATACATAGAAAATTGCTTCTAATATTTCTTTTTTGCTATACTTTGGCAGCCTTCCTCCTTTCTTGTATGATACTCTGAAGTGTTTTTCTATTCTTGCCCATTCCCTTTCGCTTAGATCTGTTGGATACTTTTTTCTCATCTTTACCCCGTACTAAAATTTCAGATATTATAGCCTTTTACTTGTTTCCGGACAACCTCTAAGACAAACAGTCGGGTTTATAAAAGGGTATTTGCAACAAATAGGAAGAGATTTGCAGCTATTCACAAGCATCAAAAGAAACTTAATATTAAGATAAATGATTGCAGAAAATAATATGGAAGATATCGAAATTGCTATAGACAGTACAGGAATTAGTATATACAACAACACACAGCAAGGAAAATAGCACTGACAGAAAATATCGTGGCTATGAGCAAACGAGAAAATTGCACGTAATGTTGAATATAAACAACAAAAAAGCCATAGCTGTAAAATACAGTAACGGCTGATCACTATGGAGCTTGTGATTTGCTAAAAGAAGTTGATTTTCAGCATGCCATAAAAGCACTATATGCAGATAGAGCATGATAGGCACAAGTTTTATAAGTTGTGTAACGAATATGATATAAAGACAAAAATTCCACCAATAAACAATGCGGCAGAACATCCAGAAATAGATTATATGTCTGACAGGAATGCTGCTATTAGGTTAATAAAATTATACGGTGAAGGTGGCATGAAAGAATGGAAAAAAGAAGTAAATTATGGGAAAAGATCTTATATTGAAGGGTTTTTCTCAAGATTAAAGCAAATATTCGGATTTAGTTTTAGGAATAAATCTGAGATAAATCGAGAAAAAGAACTAAATGCTATTTGCTTAATAAATTCACTGATATTGGTATGGCTAAATTTGAGATAGTTACATGAATTTACCATAAATCACCATCTCATAAAGTGTGATGCAACAAAGCCATCCCAGTGTCTGGGCACTGGGATGACACACCCTTTTGGATGGAAACCAGTGTCAGGTACTCGGATGACACCATTTACAACCACTCTCCTACCCTTTCTAGCTGTTTATAGCTGTTAAATCTCAGGAATTTATCAAAATATGGAGAGGCAATAAAGGGTGTGGAATTACTTAAATAGTTAGATAAAAAACCAGGCAGATCATTTTTTAATTCTTGCATTTTGTATCTATAATTTTGTATAGAAATAACTTTTATTTTATCATAATCAAGTTTCCAATAAGCAAGTTCTGAGACTTCTCTTTTTGTTATATGTTCTACCGCTAAGGCTTGTAAAATTAATTGCGGAAAAAATCCCGACATTACTTCTTCATTGGAAGGTGGTGTACCAAGCTTATAGTCTATAATTGCCACTTGCCCACTTGGTAGATACTCAACTCTATCACATCTTGCTATCAGTGAAATTTCTTGTGGCTTATTTGTCATCCAAGCAGTTTCATACTGATCACAAGAACCAGTTTCACGCGCTGGAATATGAAATATCGGACAGGAAAAGTTCTTTTCCAACTCAACATAATTGCTTCGAGTTTCATCAAATTCGACAAAAGATTGAATTATCTTTTGTAGTCTTACCCACCACATATTTGAAAAATTAAACTGACTAGTCGAGAATGCTTCTCGTGCAATGCTCATTGGAGATTTTTTGTTGCGTAAATATCTTGCAAGAATGTTGTGTACCATAGTGCCAAATTCCAATATCGATGGCTTGAAATTCAAGTCTCTTAATTGTTTAAGACCCAGTATATATTCAACGTAAAATGAATAAGGATTACGAATTAGCTTTTCTATTGCACTGCAAGACATCACCTGCATTTTTTCTTTTCTAACTTCGGTTTGAGGTTTTGGCATAGGCTGAGTACATGGAACAGTACATTCAGGCGTATTTAATATCCTTAGCCAATCACGATACGGCTGCTTCCCCTCCTTGAGTAGAATTTCCAAACGCTGCAATAGAATTGGCTTTCTATGGCTTAGCGATCTTGTAATATAAACCTTACTTGCACAAAACAAATTGTGTAAAGTATAAAAAAAATACCCCTGCTCTTCTTGTGCAGAAGGAAGATTAAATTTTTCTCTCGTAAGTGCATTCAAAAGCGGACTTTGAAAGCTTGGCGCTTCATTAAATCCAGCAAGTATTACAACTTTGTTGTGATATAAGCTGAATTTATTCAAGTCACTTGCTACAAAGAAAAACTCTTTCTCTAAAAATAAGGTCAGAATTTGGCTATATAACTCTAAGGAGCATTTAATTCCTACACCCTCACATGCATTTGAGAAATTACAGGTAAAATTACCTATTTCACTATTTAGCTCTGAAAAATTTATACCAGATAATATATTAATACACTGCAAATGAGTTGCTACCACATCGAAAATAGAGCAATTTATAGAACGAAGTAAAGGATTAAATATAACCTCTAACTTACTGATAATAAGTAATATATCTTCTTTGTATTTTAGCTTTTTATGGGCATTGATAGCATTTATAATATCGCTCAGACCATTTGTACTAAAGTTGCGTAATATCTCTATTTCAAATTCAGATAAAATCCGAGTGTACTCTTCTTGAGTGTAACCAAAAGTCACTAGCCTATGTTTAAGGAGCGAAAGTAATGACACACTGCTCCAATTTGAGGTCAAAACTTCGATACTATAAAGCAGAAGCGTTATATAAGGGTAATTTTCCGGTATGGCACTGTGTTGCCTTGATAAACATGCTATACGAGCTGCAAGTAATTTATCAAAGACGACCAAAGAAATGTTTTCATAACCTTCATTTTCTATAATTAATGATGTCACTTGTGCTTCTTCCTCTCTGGAATCACAAGTGATGACTTCAATATTGCCAACATGTCCACTACTAACTTTGCTTAGATCGGCAGTTGTATCAAAGACGTAATCTAGATATTCCTCAGGACTTCCTGTTATCCCAGCCCTTTCTTCTGTCATCCAAGTAGCTGACACTGGGATCCAGTTTTCATTATACAGCCACCTGGTGCGCTCATTTAAAGTTAAGTTTTCTGGATCCCAGTGTCTGGGCACTGGAGAACACGCTTCTGGCAGAAAACTCACATCCCTTCTATCCACTTTTAAATAATCGAGCAGATCTTTCAGGCAATATTGATAATGTTTTTTATCAAGCGATTTCCAGTCTTTCTCTTTAATTTTCAAATTCAAGTTAGGCAAAATTATTTTTCCAAATGGCAGATCATATATAGCCCTAATTAACGACTTATCCTTTCCAATTCCAACAAAGATTATATATTGGTCTTTTTGTAAAGAGATTATCATATTGTTTATGTAATCACTCTTATGTTTTAATATATCTACTACTTCTAAATCTTTTAAAGTTTTACTCCAAGTCTCAGTGAGTAAGCTTATGAAATTCTCTATTTTTTTTGAATGTTCATCAAATTGATAACAATCCGTTGTTTGGGTAGATTGAATTTTATCAAGCAGTGATGGCAGGCTATAAGCTAAATCAATTGGAAAATTATCATTATTTTTTCTATTCCACTCCAATATGAATTGAATGAGTAGCAGTGTCCTTTTTGTTGGCTTGATAACTTTAACCCTATCAAGATTTAATATTAAATCTTCCTCATCAATATTCTCTAGCGAAACTATCTCTGGCAAAATTATGCATTTTTTAGCGTTATGATTCTTGAATGCACTCAGCAGCGCTATCACATCCCTCTTGCAAGGAAGTATGATTTTTACTTCAGGAATTTTTTCTCTTTCATATTCAGAAAATATGTGCTGAACCAGCACATCAAAAAGAGATTCATCCACATTAACGGTAAAAACTCTTCCCACTAACAGTAACAATTAATACAATATTTTATTGTATAGAAATTATTCAAAATATAAACGTGCTTGTATGCTATTATATATTAAAATTTTTTATAACATTACATGGCAAACATTAGAATAGAAGTTTTAAATAAATGCGAGCAAATTGGCTGCAGATGGTTAGTCAACGTTTACTCGATTTACATACGCAAAGAATTACCATCCAAATTATATGAAGAAATTTGCGGGCTATTTTATAATAAAGTCATACAAGACTGCCGTTATTATTCCTACAATGAAAACCTTGAAGAAGTTCCGTATGATTTCATAGAACCACAAGCAAAGTGGGGCTTGGAAATAAGCTTCCTACCTGGCATGACCGATAATGTAGGCAACACAGTGAAACAAATTGTTAGAGAGTATTTAATAAGCAAAGGCTATATCGACCAGCCTGTCATCCCAGCCCCTTCTTTTGTCATCCCAGTGCTTGACACTGGGATCCAGAAAGAGAAAACGCAGATTCCAGCGTCACGCGCTGGAATGACACCAATTGAGATCAAAGCAAGAAGTTCAAAATTGATTCTAAGTCAAGGAGATTTACCAACCGAAGATGATATAAAACAAGAGTTCAACCCCATCACTGAGTATTGCACACTTATCTGTAAAGAAAATAATAACTATAGCTGGGAATATTATGGTAAATATAAATCATTAAATACCCACTCCGGTGTCATTCCAGCGCGTGACCAGGAAAAAAAAGAATGGATCCCAGTGTCAAGCACTGGGATGACAGAAAAAAAGGCTGGGATGACAAAAGAGAGCACTGGAGTGATATCAAGTAGTAATGGGGCTAAATCTGTTGATTTAAATGTAAGTGACCAAGAACTTGAGAAAATCAGCAGAGATGGAATCGATGGTAATGGCACTTTAGGGCTCTCGCTGGCAGCAATGAAAGCTATAAAGGATTACTTTAAAAAACTTGGTAGAAATCCATATGATATTGAACTTGAGTCTCTGGCACAGACTTGGTCTGAACATTGTAAACACAATATTTTTTGCTCCCCTATTGATGAAATAAAAGACGGTCTATATGCTCATTATATTAAGCGTGCAACGCGTGAGATAAATTCTGACATATGCGTGTCAGTTTTCTCCGACAACGCAGGAGGAATAATTTTTGATGACGATTACTTGATTGTAGATAAAGTTGAAACTCACAATAGCCCTTCAGCTCTTGATCCATTTGGTGGAGCAATGACCGGAGTGCTTGGAGTTAATCGCGATATAGTGGGTTTCGGGAAAGGCGCAGAGCCTATAATGAATACCTATTACTTTTGCTTTGCCAAAGAAGCAAAAGGCAAATTTTATAGGGATAAAGAGCGCACTGATGAGATCTTACCGCCAAAATATATAATGAAAGAAGTGATTCGCGGTGTTAATGTTGCTGGTAATTGCTCTGGTATTCCAACACAACTTGGATCGGTATATTTCGACGATAGATTTTGTGGCAAGCCATTAGTTTTTGTCGGAAGCATTGGAATTATTCCACGCAATATAAATAATGCACCTTCACACATTAAAGGACCAAAAAATGGCGATAAGATTGTAATTATTGGCGGAAGAGTTGGAAGAGATGGAATTCACGGTGCAACGTTCTCTTCAGAGGCTTTATCGGGAAATAGCCCTTCAACAATTGTGCAAATTGGTGACCCTATAACACAAAAAAAATTATCCAATGCCGTCATAAAAGCAAGAGATCTTGATCTTTATAATGCAATAACGGATAACGGAGCAGGTGGGCTGTCGTCGTCTATTGGTGAAATGGGAAAAGACGGATTTGAAGTTGATTTGAGCAAGGTTCTCCTTAAAAACGATGGTATGGCTCAGTGGGAAATATGGATATCAGAATCACAAGAGAGAATGACCTTAGCAGTGCCAGAAGAAAATCTCCCTATGTTTAAGCAAATCATGAAAAAACATGATGTGGAGGTTTGTGTGATTGGAGAGTTTAATGAGAGTGGTAAAGCTGTTGTTAAATGTCCTGAAGGGACAGTAATAATGGACATCGAAACTGAATTTCTGCATGATGGTAATCCCAAAGTGCATTTACAGACGAAACCGTGGTCTAAGGGGCTTCCAGCGCTATGCGCTGGAATGACAACAAGTTCGCCTTCTTTAGCAATTGAACTAAAAGAAATGCTGAGCAGACCAAACATTTGCAGCAAAGAGTTCATAGTGGTGCAATATGACCATGAGGTTCAAGGGTCGTCAGTGCTGAAACCACTGCAGGGCAAGGGAAGAGTGTGCAGTGAAGCTATTGTTTCAAGGCCAATCCTTTCTTCAAATAAAGGTGTTGTAAAATCGCAAGGATTTGGCTCAAGTTATGGAGAAATTGACACCTACCACATGGCAGCATGTGCAATTGACACCGCGATACGCAACTATGTAGCCGCAGGAGGAAATATAAATCATCTAGCGTTGCTCGACAATTTTTGTTGGTGTGATGCTTATAATCCAGAAAGGTTGTGGCAACTAAAGAAAGCTGCAGAGGCTTGTTACGACTTCGCAACTGCATTTAAAACACCATTCATATCCGGAAAAGACAGTATGTTCAATGACTTCAAGGGATATGATGAAAATGGCGAGAAAGTGATAATCTCTGCACCACCTTCATTACTCATCTCAGCAATTGGAATTATAGAAAATATTGAAAATGCGGTATCGCTTGATGTAAAAATGCCAGGGGACTTGATATATGTGCTTGGAGAAACACTTGATGAACTTGGTAGATCTGAATATCAGTTATATAGTGGAATAGGTAATAACAACGTACCAAAAGTTGATGCAAAGAGCGCTAGGAAGTTGTATGAGCGTTACAACCAGGCAATAAAAGATGGCATAATTGCCTCTGCAATTGCACCAAACTTAGGCGGATTAGTTATTGCTCTGGCAAAATCGCTAATTGCAGGAGACCTTGGTGCTGAAATCGATCTTTCACTAGTCCCAATAGGAAAAATACAAAATACAGACATAATAAACAAGATAATAATGTTTTCTGAATCGCAAAGTAGAATTTTGGTTACTATTGCACCACAAAATCAGAAGAGGTTTGAAGAATTGTTTGAAGGTGCAGTTTATTCATGTATTGGCAAAGTAACAGAGAAAAAGGTGCTAAACATAAAGGATGTTTTAAAAGTAGATCTGAAAGATGTGGCATGCTAATATAAAATATTTTTCTTATTATGCTAAATAACTCTTTTACTATATGTAATGTTTATTTAGAATGAATGTATGTTATTAATTTTGGGTAGGTAATTATGTCTATTTTATCGATACTCCTGTTTATCAGTCTTTCTTTACTCAACACTTCAAATAAATTGATGATATGTGCTGCCTTATTTGTGGGAGCTGCTTTAGTTGTAAATTCAATGGTTGAATTTTATGGCAGAAGCAAAGCTACGTACAACTTAATAGTGTGTACAGCGCTATGTTGTGTTTTTAAATGGCAAAGTTTTAATTTGATGATATTGATTTCATATACTGCAATTTTAGTATCTCTTCTCTCAAGCATAATTATTTTTGAAAAATTGAAGTCCAAGTTGAATTTTCATATGGCAAATTTCATTACTTTAATTATAGCATCAGTGGTTGATAGTGCCGTTGTATGTGTTGGATTACTATACAAATTTTCTGCAGGTAAATGCCTATCAATATATACTAGAGACTTAATTTTTAAGTTTTCTTATGCGTCAGTATTGAGCATCTGTTTGTTTGTAGGAATGTATTTATTTTGCTTGGCAAACAAGAAGTATTTTAAGATTTCCACATAACCTGTTTTCTGATATAGCTAAACTGACTTTGGGTCCTAGGGGTGTATTTGGTGCGTAACAACAGTTTAGAATTTATAGGTAGCCTAAACCCACAACTGTACAAACATTATGATTTGAGCCTATCAGGGGGGTGTCATTCCAGTCTGGAATCCAGAAAAAAGAATGGTGTCATCCCAGTGCTTGACACATAGCTGTACGAACATTCATTTTTGAAGGTAAATTGCACAGCAAATGGTGTCATTCCAGTCTGGAATCCAGAAATTTTGCTTATAACTGAGCTGATGAGCTAAAGGTAGTTGTCTTACGCTAAAACAAACGTTTTTAATTAAGTTGCATAGAACCAGTGTCTGGGCACTGGCCCACTGGTGGGAATTGCTCCTAAACTACAACGTTCGTACAGCTATGTGCTTGACACTGGGATGACATCATAGGGGCACTGGCCTACTTAACCGTCATACCGTCGCGGTATCTCAGCCGCTAACAAGTAGCGGAATGACGATTTATCAAACGCTGCCTAATTTTCCGTAACAGTTGAAAAAATCCATAGAAAATCAATATATCACTATAAATTCACGTATTTTGAGGCTATAATGGTTAATACGTTATATGGTATAATATGGACGATTTTATCAGAGTTAAGGGCGCAAGGGAACATAATCTGCAAGGTGTAGACGTCAATATACCGAAAAATAAGCTAGTTGTTATAACTGGGCTAAGTGGTTCTGGCAAGTCTAGCCTTGCATTTGATACGATTTATGCAGAAGGCCAACGCCGGTACGTTGAAAGCCTGTCAGCTTACGCGCGTCAATTTCTCAACATTCAGGATAAACCAGATGTTGAGTCGATTACAGGTCTCTCTCCTGCAATATCTATCAACCAGAAATCGATCTCAAAAAATCCAAGGTCAACAGTTGGAACTGTTACCGAAATTTACGATTACTTGCGCTTAGTATATGCACGAATAGGAGTTCCTTATTCACCTGCAACTGGATTACCAATAACAAAACAAACGGTGTCTCAAATTGTAGACACTATAATTGCGTTACCTTTAGAAACTAAGATATATATACTTGCCCCTGTTGTGCGTGGTAGAAAGGGAGAACATCTTAAAGAGATATTGGAAATTAAAAGACAAG
This sequence comes from Wolbachia endosymbiont of Drosophila innubila, assembly GCF_021378375.1. Taxonomy (NCBI): domain Bacteria; kingdom Pseudomonadati; phylum Pseudomonadota; class Alphaproteobacteria; order Rickettsiales; family Anaplasmataceae; genus Wolbachia; species Wolbachia endosymbiont of Drosophila innubila. The sequence continues at coordinate 1,041,320 of NZ_CP076228.1, forward strand.
GTTACGTAAGGTTCAAAATAGATGGTGAAGTGTACAATGTAGATGACTTGCCTAAACTCGATAAGAACAAGAAACACGACGTTTTTGTGGTTGCAGATAGAATATCAATATTGGGCGATATAGGAAATCGACTGCCAAGTAGTATAGAATCCGCACTAAAACTTGGTAATGGTCTAATGTATGTAGAAATAGTAAACCTACCTGACAACCATAATTCCGAGTATAAAAATGGTCAAATTCTGACTTTTTCAGAGAATTTTGCATGCCCCGAGTCTGGTTTCACTCTTGAGGAAATAGAACCAAGATTATTTTCTTTTAACAGCCCTTACGGTGCATGTGGTTCGTGTAATGGGCTTGGTAAAAAACTAAGTGTTGATATAAAGCTAATAGTACCGGATGAAACTCTTTCAATATCTGAGGGTGCTTTAAAGCCAGTGGGATCAATGTTCCGCCAAGTGCACACAGGTTATGGATTTCTAAAAAGTGCAATTCTATCACTGGCTGAAAACTACAAATTTAACCTTGATATTCCGTGGAAGAACATAGATCAAGAAGTAAAAGATATGATACTCTTTGGCTCTAATAAATTTCAAGGTTTGATCAGTATCTTGGAGAACCAGATGGATTATGATGAAACACTTGTTGAGCGATATTGCTCTGTCACTCACTGCAGAGAATGCACTGGCTATAGATTGAGAAAAGAAGCGCTTACAGTAAAAATTGATAGCAAACATATAGGTGAAATATCAGGGCTTAGTATCGATGAATCCCTTAAGTGGTTTGAAAATTTGCCAGACAAGCTCACAGAACAACAGAAGCAAATCTCAAATAAAATACTAAGTGAAATAATCAAGAGGCTAACATTTTTAAAGAATGTAGGGTTGAATTACCTAACGCTTGATCGAGAATCTAGCACTCTCTCTGGCGGTGAGAGTCAGAGGATCAGACTTGCTTCGCAAATTGGCTCAGGATTAACGGGGGTTTTATATGTTCTTGATGAACCCTCGATTGGCCTTCATCAATGTGATAATGATCGGTTAATTGCCACACTAAAAAACTTAAGAGACATGGGTAACACTGTAATCGTTGTTGAGCATGATGAAGATACAATAATGGCTGCTGATTATGCGATTGATATTGGTCCTGGAGCTGGCGTAAATGGTGGAAAAGTTGTTGCAGAAGGAACACCAGACCAGGTGCAAAGAAATTCAGGGAGCATAACAGGGCAATATTTGAGTGGAGAGAAAAAAATTTTAATTCCAAGGAGAAGAAAGCAAGCAACTCAGTTCATAAAAGTAATAAATGCATGTGAAAATAACTTAAAAAATGTAAACGTTAAATTTCCTATAGGGAATCTTATTTGTGTTACTGGAATATCAGGAGGGGGAAAATCAAGTTTAGTCATAGAAACGTTATATAAATATTCAGCACATAAGATACATCATTCGTCTGCAAGGTATAGTCAGTGTGATAGAATAGAAGGCCTTGAATATATAGATAAAGTTATAGAAGTTGATCAGTCGCCAATTGGTAGAACTCCTGCGTCAAATCCAGCAACATATGTTGGTATGTTCACTCATATAAGAAATTGGTTTGCAGGTCTTTCGGAGTCAAAAGCAAGGGGATATAATATAGGCCGGTTTTCATTTAATACCAGAGGGGGAAGGTGTGAGGCTTGTAAAGGTGATGGGCACTTAAAGATAGAGATGCATTTTCTACCGGACGTTTATGTGAAGTGTGAGCAATGTAAAGGGCGAAGGTATAATCGGGAAACATTGGAAGTTACTTATAAAGAAAAATCAATCTCTGATGTGCTTGATATGACGATAGATCAGGCTTGTGATTTTTTTGAAAACCTTCCAATGGTAAAAGAAAAGTTGGTTTCTTTGCAGGAAGTAGGGCTTGGCTATATAAAACTCGGACAGTCGTCAACAACGTTGTCTGGGGGTGAAGCACAACGAATAAAGCTGTCCAAAGAGCTATCAAAACGATTTACCGGAAGAACATTGTATATTCTTGATGAGCCAACAACTGGATTACACTTTGAAGATATAAATAACTTACTAAAAATACTCCATAGATTAGTCAATCTGGGAAACACTGTTATAGTTATCGAGCACAATTTGCACGTTATAAAAACTGCAGATTATATAATAGACATCGGACCAGAGGGCGGAATAAAAGGCGGAGAAGTGATTGCTACTGGAACTCCAGAAGAAGTGGTAAAAATTCCAGAAAGTGTTACAGGCAGGTATCTTAAAACGTATTTATTATAAACTATTTCTTAATTATATTAGGCTAGGTTGCATATTTATGATTTGGAGATAAGAATGTCAGTATATCGATACTTTAGAAGGTACGTTGAATATGGAGTTGTACCTGCTAAGAAAGCAGAAGATAACACACTAGTTCCAGAAAATAGTTTCTATAAATCTGTACGTTACGTTGATAATGTGCTAGGACCTGTGAAAGATGTAATTTGTGGAGTTGAGAGTAAAGACAATTATAACAAGTATTATCAAGATAATGATAAACGTGGGTCACAGGGCAGAGAAAGTGTATTCATTGTGTGCACTTGGTGCTATTTTAGCAGCCAACATAATATTGCAACCTTTATGTTTGATACTATAACTAAAGTGACTTAGGTTTACCGACGATTTGATAAACGACAAATTCGTCATCCCGCTGCTTGTTAGCGGGATCTAGAGATACCGCGGCGGTATGACGTAGGAAAACCTGACTTGCACTAGCTACAGCACCCAGCAGTGGCTCAGTTTGAACTATATTGAAATGGAATAAAAAGTGAAAGAGTGTAAGCTTAAGTTACTTTAGCTATACTATATAAATTATTTTATAATATATTTAATGAGTTGTGAACCTTCTCTTACTAAAAAAAGCTACAAATCTCATATTTCCAAGCGTATGCGTAAGTTGCGAATGTATCATTGATGAAAATCTTAATCTGTGTAGTGAATGCAACAAAAAAATCAATTTTCTAACTAAGCATTACTGCAATGTTTGTGGCGTAGTAATCTCAGACAATATTTATACGTGTGGTAAGTGCATCATCAATCCTCCACCGTTTAAAGTATTAAGATCAGTTTTTGCTTATGATCAACATAGTAGAAACATGAGAGGTTGTCCGGAAACTAGTAAATTCAAGCATATTCCCTCTTTAACATAACCCTACTCATAGCTAGGTATATGAAATTCTCAGTGGATGTTGTGAGTAAATCATACTCCTTCGATAGCCTTCTATTCCTATTAACCCAAGCAAAAGTCCTTTCTACAACCCATCTTCTTGGCTGTACTTTAAACCCTTGTTCTCTTGTTGGTAGTAGCTCAGGTGGCGTATCTTTGTGCACCCAAAATCTACATGGAGGCCTTTTAACAATTTCAATATCTATGTCATATTCTTCCTTTATGTGATTCTTTAAATTTCTTCCTTGGTATCCCATGTCAGCCCACATTTTTTTTAACTTTAGTATATTTTGTTCTCATATTGTTTAATGCTATTTTAATACCATCTCTATCATTTTCGTTAGCAGCGCCTACGTAACAACCTAGTATAAAACCCTGAGTGTCTGTAATTATATGCCTTTTTCTACCCTTTACTTTTTACTTCCATCATAGCTTTGATCCCCCTTTTCTGTAGTCTTTACAGATTGACTATCTACTATACAGGCACTCGGCTGCTCATTCTTTCCTATTTTTCTTCTACTATATTTTGTAATTTCATAATTCATTTTCTCAAAATTCCCTGCTTCTTCCATTGCCTGAACTGCTCATACACAGTCTTCCATAGCGGAAAATCATTTGGTAAATACCGCCATTGACACCGTACGCAATACATAGAAAATTGCTTCTAATATTTCTTTTTTGCTATACTTTGGCAGCCTTCCTCCTTTCTTGTATGATACTCTGAAGTGTTTTTCTATTCTTGCCCATTCCCTTTCGCTTAGATCTGTTGGATACTTTTTTCTCATCTTTACCCCGTACTAAAATTTCAGATATTATAGCCTTTTACTTGTTTCCGGACAACCTCTGAAACGCTATAAAAAATTTCCTGATAATCTCTCGCATATAACACAAAGTTGGGATACTGCGGTTTCAACAAGTAACATGAGCAACTTTAGTGTCTGCACCACCTGGGCAAAAATAGATAATAAATTCTATTTACTCGACGTATATCGCGCAAAGCTTGAGTATCCAAAGCTTAAAGAACAGGTTTTGTCACTAGCTGCAAGATGGACGCCACACGCAATTTTAATCGAAGCAAAAACAAGTGGTCAACAATTGGTGCAAGAGCTAAAGACAAACAGTGATTTACCGATTATTGAAATAGTGCCACATGATGACAAGCTCACTCGATTTCATCAAATTGTTCCGATTATAGAGTCTGGCAAGGTTTTTCTGCCACATCAAGCAGTATGGCTGAACGATTTTGAGTATGAGATTTTAATGTTTCCTGAAACGCGCCACGACGACCAAGTGGACAGTACCGTGCAATATTTGCAGTGGGTGAGAAACAGTACCTCTAGGGTTACGGCTGTACGGGCATTGTGATTTGAGAGCAATTTCCACAAGGGAGGATGTCATCCCAGCGCTCCTTTTTTTGTCATGCAAGTAGCTGACACTGGAATCTAGCTTCTCGTTGCTGCTGCGATCATATACTATTGTAATGAGCCTTCAAAGTCACTTAAAAATAGCAACGTCCAAGGGTTTTCTGAAAAGGCCCCACAACCCGGTTCGTAAAATTCACAAGAACCATTAAAATATTTTTTTACTTTTCATTGTATATTTCTCAACATATTATCTTTAAGTACTAAAATAATTAACAATATGGCATTATTAATAGTTGAATCACCTGCGAAAGCAAAGACAATAGGTAAATATTTGAGTAAAGAGTTCAAAGTAGCTGCATCCTTTGGACATGTGAGGGATCTTCCAGCAAAAAACGGTTCTGTCGATCCGGATAATGATTTTACTATAAAGTATGAAACCATTGAAAAAGCAGAAAAGTATATAAAAGAGCTAGTAAAAGCCGCAAGCAAAACATCAGATATATATCTTGCAACAGACCCAGACAGAGAAGGGGAAGCAATGGCTTGGCATGTGATAGAGACATTAAAAGAAAAGAAAGCAATCAGTAATGAAAACAACATTTATAGAGTAGTCTTTAATGAGATAACAAAAAGAGCAGTACAAGAAGCAATAAAAAATCCACGTGAAATTAATATGGATTTAGTGCGTGCACAACAAGCACGTAGAGCTTTGGATTATCTAGTTGGATTTAGTTTGTCACCACTGCTGTGGACAAAATTGTCGGGAAGCAAGTCTGCAGGGCGAGTGCAGTCTGTTGCATTAAAGATTATATGCGAACGAGAAGATGAAATTAGTAAATTTATAACACAGGAGTATTGGAGCATAAAAGCAGAAATGCAAAATAGCAAAGATGAGGCTTTTTTTGCTATGCTAAGCCACTATGACAATAAAAAGCTAGAAAAATTTGATATTAAGAATGAAGAAGAAGCAAAGAACTTAGTCAGGGAGATTGAATCAAGGCAATATGCTGTAAGCACAGTAGAACGCAAGCAAGTTAAGAGAAACCCGCTTCCTCCGTTTATTACTTCAAGTCTTCAGCAAGATGCAGTGAATAAACTGTATTTTAATGTGAAAAGTGTTATGCGCATAGCGCAAAATTTATATGAAGGTATCGATATTGGTGGTGAAACTGTAGGGTTGATAACTTACATGCGTACAGATGGGTTTCATATTGCAGATGAGGCTATAAACTCAATTAGAGGGTCAATTAAGTCATTATATGGTGATAAATATTTACCGCAGTCTCCTCGTAAATATGTAAAAAAGGTCAAAAATGCTCAAGAAGCACATGAAGCAATTCGTCCAACTGATATCAATAGAACGCCGGGTAGTATTAAGGATTACTTAACGCCAGAGCAATTTAAATTGTATGATTTAATCTGGAAAAGGACCATTGCAAGTCAAATGGAGTCGGCGATTCTTGATCAAGTGGTAGTCGAAATTAGTTCTACTGACCAGAAAGTAATTCTGCGAGCAAGTGGATCAAGTATATTCTTTGATGGTTTTTATAGAGTCTACCAAGATAACATAGAAGCCGAAAATGAAGGCCTGCTACCTGCCATGAAGGAAGGGGAAGCGTGTAAGCTGATTTCAGTTGAGCCAAAACAACATTTCACTCAACCGCCACCTCGTTATAGTGAAGCAAGTATCGTAAAAAAATGGAAGAAATCGGTATAGGTCGACCATCAACTTATGCAACAATTATTTCGGTATTACAAGATCGTGAGTACGTTTCATTGGATAGCAAAAGATTTATTCCAAGCAGCCGCGGTAAAATCGTTACTATATTTTTAGAAACTTTTTTTCAGCGTTGTGTAGAGTATGATTTCACAGCACAAATGGAAGAGAAGCTTGATTTAATTTCAAATGGACATGCAGATTGGAAAAAAGAATTAGGCCACTTTTGGGTGCCATTTTTTGGTCATGTAAACTCTGTCAAGCAAATGACGCATGATGAAGTTTTCAGCGGCATTCACGATTTGGTAATCGATTGGTTTTGTTCAGAAGAAGGAAGAAAAGAGGTGAATACGAAATGCCCTGCTTGCTTAGGTGGCATATTGAAATTGAACTTTGGAAAAGCCGGGGTGTTCCTTGGATGTTCTAACTATCCTGAATGCAACCATACAAAAGAAATTACAGGTAGTAACGACAATTCAGAATATCCAAAAAGTTTAGGTATAGATGATATAACAAACCAAGAAGTGATGATCAAAAAGGGTCCTTTTGGACTTTATCTGGAGTTTAATAACGAGTTAAAAAAGAAAAAAACGGTTTCCATACCAAAAGATATAAATGTTAATGAGATTGATCTGAGCACCGCTACTCAGTTACTTTCCTTGCCAAAAGTAATCGGAGAACACCCTGAAACCGGAAAGGAAGTAAAAATAGGCCTTGGGCGATTTGGGTACTATATTTTCTATGATGGTAGATACTTTTCTCTTAAGAAAAGCTCCAAAGAGGTGCTGAATACAGAATTGAGCGAAGCTGTACAAATTATTGCAAACAGTCCACGCAAAGAGTTAAAATCTCTCGGGGTTAATGAAAAGGGAAAAGAAGTTTTTATCTGCAACGGTAGGTACGGATTCTATATAAAATGCGGTAAAACAAACGTTGCTTTGGGCAAGAGTGCAGATATTGAGAGTATAGATCTGGAGAAGGCTTTAGAGTTGATTAAGGGTAAGAAATAGACTTCTTGCATAACCATATGCTCTTTATTGTCATTCCAGCGCGTGACGCTGGAATCTAGAAAAAAAGAACCTGGATGCCAGTGTCTGGGCACTGGCATGACACCCTTTCTGGTAGAGGTTGCTCTCAAATCACAACGTGCATACAACTGCAGCAGTATGATGTTTTATTTATTATAGCTATAACACTGAAGTTTACAATCAGAACAAACCACTTGGCCACGTGGAACTGATTTCAGTTTATCAGTTGAAACTTGATTTGAGCAGAATATGCATTTTATTGTGTTGCTTGGAGTAAGTGAGTTATCAACAGCAATTCTATCATCAAAAACAAAACATTCTCCTTTCCAATTACCATTTTTATTATAAGTTTTTTCAAGGTAAGAAAGAATGCCGCCTTTAAGATGGTAAACATCACTAAATCCAAGGCTTTTCATATATGCTGTAGATTTTTCGCATCTAATCCCACCAGTGCAGTACATAGCCACTTTCAGGTCTTTACTCTCAGAAAATGACTCTGTCCACTGAGGAAACTCACGGAAACATTGTGTGTGTGGATTAATTGCATTCTTAAACTTGCCTAATTTCACTTCATACTCGTTTCGTGTATCTATTACTAAAACGTCAGGTTGAGAAGTAAAATCATCCCAATGCTCTGGATCAACATATTTACCCCTAAGGGAAATATCAAGATTGCTTACACCAAGATTCACAATCTCTCTTTTTAATTTTACCTTCATCTTGCTAAATGGTTGATATTCTGCTGCACTCTCTTTCCATGTAAGGTCCCTTAGCCTATAATCAGAACGTAGAAAATCGAATATTTTATCAATTGCGTTTCTTTCACCAGATATTGTTGCATTAACACCCTCTTCTGCAAGGAGTATAGTGCCCTTTAACTCAACGTTGTTGCATGCAGCTTTTATTTCGTCTTTCATGTCATAATAATTAGAGAGTTCTACAAAGTGATAGAAAGTTGCAATGACGAAGCTCATGATTATTGACTTATCAACTAAAAACATGATATACAAAATTATAAAGATATTCAATAGTACGGCTGTTAATTACTGGATATCTTCAGTTTTTACATATAACATTTTAATATAAAATATAGATTCAAATTAATGTTTTTAAGAGTATTTAAAAATATATTCTTATTTTTAGTAAGCATATTATTCGTCTGCCCAATATTATCATTAATATCAATCTTATTTACAGATTCAGCGAATTCCGAATGGGTAATCAGTACACTTTTTCCTGAATATATACTGAGTACGTTAATTTTGATGGTAGGAGTAGGGGGAATATCTTTCATATTTGGAGTAATTCCAGCTTGGCTCACCACATTTTTTTCATTTCCTGGAAGTAAAATTTTTGAGATTGCTTTGTTCTTTCCGATATCGATTCCTGGATATATAGTAGCGTTCGTCTATGTAAATACGCTAGAGTTTTCAGGTCCGGTGCAGAGCTTATTAAGAGACATTTTAGATTGGAGCAAAGGTGACTATTGGTTTCCTGAAATAAAATCCCTAGGTGGTGGAATATTAGTAATGGGATTCAGCCTATATCCATACGTTTATATGTTAGTTCGCTCAAGTCTAAAGAATGTTAGTAACTCAGTCACTATTGCGTCAACGCTTGGGTTCTCCTCATTGAAGAGCCTGTTTTCTGTTATCATACCCTCCATACGCCCATCAATTATAGCTGGGTTGTCTTTGGTACTAATGGAAGTAATTACAGATTTCGGCACACCACAGTTTCTTGCTATCGATACTTTTACGACAGGAATATATCGCACCTGGTTTTTACTGCATGACAAATATTCAACTACTGTTTTAGCAGTTGCAGAATTAATTTTCGTTGTGATACTAATAGCTATCGAAAAAAAACTACAAAAAAAAGGAATATCTTACTCTTCAATCAATACCAATTCGGACTATCACAACAAACGGAGTATAAGTGGCGCTATGCCGTTGATCTTTCCTTATCTTATGTGTGTATTGCCGATCTTAATAGGTTTTATTTTGCCAATGATTCCGCTCATATATTGGAGCATAGAGAAGGGGTTTTTCATATACGAAGCAAGATTCTATAACATAATAGCAAATAGCATTAGTTTATCATTTATCACCGCATTAATCTCAATTAGCATTGCAATAATGATTGGATATACGGCGCGTAAAAATAAGGTAATCAACAATATAGCGCGTCTCATTTCTTTAGGCTACGCAATTCCAAATGCAATTATCGCAATTAGTATAATAATATTTTTAAGCAGAATATCCTCTTTCATTACTCAATATGTTGTGGAAATTAGCTTGGTAGGAACTATTGGCGCATTAGTTTACTCATATTTATTTCGTTTTTTTGCTATATCTTTCAAGGCGGTAGAGTCAGGGCTCAAAAAAACACCAAATGAAATTGAGTGGACTGCATATACTATGGGTCATGGACCTATTTCCACATGTTTGAATGTTCATATCCCTCTCATCAAGAAGAGTATATTATCGGGATTTTTGCTCGTATTTATGGATACTATCAAAGAGCTCACAGCAACACTCATTATAAGACCATTTAATTTTGAAACTATATCAACTAGAATATATGAACTTGTAAGCGATGAGCGCTATAGAGAAGCTGCCCCATTTTCGTTAATAATAGTTATAATAGGCTTAATCTCTACAATAACCTTATTTACACTTGATGATAAGGATAAAAAATAAACGTAACCGTTCACACTTAATTCTTCAATCTCACTAATAGAAAGGCCAGTAAACTTAACAATAGTGTTGACATCAACATTATTAGCCAGCATTGCTTTTGCGACTTCAATTTTCCCTTCAATTTTCCCTTCAATTTTCCCTTCAATTTTCCCTTCAATTTTCCCTTCAATTTTCCCTTCAATTTTCCCTTCAATTTTCCCTTCAATTTTCCCTTCAATTTTCCCTTTCTCTATACCTTTTTGTATACCTTTCTCTTCAGCAAGATCAAGTCTGTATTCAAGAATGGCTTCTTCTTTGCGCAGATCCATTATTCTTTCTTCATAAGTTATTAGATCTTTTTCATTCCAGTGAAACTTATCTAATTCATCATATGCTAGCTTTATTATTGGTGATTTTTCCGCAATTTTTCTGAGATCTTCGTCCGTTGTTTCATCTGCATATTTGAAAAAAATAGCCAACGGTCTACTACACTTTCTAGTTGTTCTTCTCTACTCTTAGGAAATTTTGGCAGCTCTATGAAGATAAATTGAAAATCTTTTAAGTCATGCTCATTGGTTTTCATCTCTTATGGTATGGCTAGATATATAGTCAAGCTTATCAGGGAATAAGGTACAATTTGAAATCGCGATAAAGAAAATCTTCTTTAAATCAACGTATTTACCAGATTTATCAGCTTGTCTTGAGTAAGCCTTAGCAGCATAAAGTTGTGCGCGTTTTTCAAAGCCCTTAGTTTTAGCGACCTGGTTAGGTAAGGAAGTAGTATGCTACTACTCCCTCCCTTAGAAACGCAGCATGCAGGTTTCTCCACACTACGCTTGAGCCCCTTATCTAAGTCCTTCTTTTCTCGAACCGGCTTGTCCTTCATGATTCCTCAGAAAACATCATTCTTAATGGTGACACCAACAGCAGAGAACCTTCTCTTGAGAAAGAGCTTGCTAACATTTTTGTTTGTTTCACTCTTTCATCAAAATACTTTTTCCATTTTAAGTCAAGTGGATTTGCATCCGCCCTGATTTTAACATGTCGTCTGATAGGTATATCAATCAACCTAAGCAGTCTTAAATACCTTATCTCTTTCGGTTTGTTCTTGCATATGGGTGCAGCAAAGACCCATTGGCGTTGTTTCATTACCTTGAAGTAACGATTCTTTATCCAACGTAATCCTTTACGAGGATGTCTTTTTCTTTGCCCATTTCCATAGAGCACACATAATTTCATGGTCTATTTTGTTAAAAGCTCTTTTCGCACACACATGGCTGTAGTAATTTTCCCATCCCCTTAATAGGGAATTGAGCAACTTGATTAGTACGGCCTGAGTGTTCGCTATGTTTGCCTTTATCAATGTACGTGCTTTATTAAGTTTCTTAATACTTTCTTTTGAAGGTTTTATAATTAACTTCTTATTATACCTGCGTACATTACAACCAAGAAAAGTCAAACCCTGTTGTAATAGATGTAATTTTTGTTTTCTCTTCGGAAAGGATAAGACCTCTCTCCTGAAGAAAGGACGATACTAGAGGTTTTACTTCATTTTCCAGTACTTCACGTGTGATTCCTGAAATGATAAAGTCATCTGCGTACCTGATTACATTTACTCCACTTCTGATTTTGCTTCTTCTTTTACTGCCAAGTTTACCAAATTGACTTTCCAATGATTTTTCAAGTCCATTTAGGGCTAGATTTGCTAGTATTGGAGAGATGATACTACCTTGTGGGGTACCTGCAGTTGTGGAATACAGAGTTTTTGATTCTAGGAAGCCAGCTTTTAACCAGCTATGAAGAATTTTCTTCTCCATAGGAATATGCTTCATGAGCCATTCATGGTTAATGTTATCAAAACACCCTTTAATATCACCTTCGAGTATCCATTGTAGTTGGTTACGGCTTGCCAGTAACAAGTGGCAAGCCACAGTAGCGTCTGCGCAGGATCTTTTTGGTCTAAAACCATAAGAGTGACGATCACTGATCGTTTCAGCTATCGGTTCCAAAGCAAACAAGTATAATGCTTGCATGGCTCTATCTTTTATCGTAGGGATTCCAAGAGGTCTTCTTTTGCCATTAGACTTACTGATGTATATCCGTTTTAGCGGAGAAGGTTTGTATCCTCTTTGTTTTAATAGCTTTATTCCTTGAAATTTTGTGTTGCAAGTTGACCATATTTGACGATCTACACCTGCTGTGTTTTTTTCCTGGTTTTCAGTTACTCTCTTAACCGCCAAAGCTTTGCCGCTAAAAGAGCGTGTGAGAAGGTGTTGTAAAGTTTTCACCTTACCCCATCTGCCTTGTTGGACAGCCTTAACAATACGCCTCTGTAGCCTCATAACAACTTTTTGGCATTTCTTCCAGGGTAACTGGTTCCATGCTTCGGAGTTATTGGTAGGTGCACTTACAGTTGTACTTGTAATCATCTGCTTTCCTACCTTAAGTGGTTAACAAAGTTTCTTGTCATGAAGGACCAAATGGAAGTCTGCTCGTTTTCACGCGAATTAATGTTACAAATTCTATCCATTTCGTTACAAAATGGCATTCGCTTTCTCCATTATCCTTTACCTGCACATCCATCAGCATTCCTTGCGGGTTGCCTGCCATATAGGCGAAAATACAGGCTTATCCTGTTCCTTTTGTCATACAATAGTGGGTTAGGTGGCTTCTCTATACCGGTGGAATTATTATTTGCGTACATCCAGAAATGAAAAATGTCACATTACCTTTTGGTCGGAGCTTATCAGCATCTTTAGCTCTTTAATCGTTACGATACTTATGAAGCTTCACTTACGTTCACCATACCACTAAGCCTAGCCCTCCAACCACATGATGCTTGTAGTTTATGCTTTCTCTCACGATTGAGCATCTTCTTTATCAAGAGGAGGTTCATTGTCCGCGTCGCTCGGCACCAACTGGTTACCCAATTCGCACTGATGCGTAGACTCAGATGGCAAAACATCTGGTTCAATAAGCTTTAGAATCCTTTCAGTTTCTTTCTGAATGAATTCCTCTCCTTTTATAAACAATATGACCGAAGGCTTTCAGGTCGCACCATTTCAATCACATACCTAGCCCCACTAGAGTCCCTGCAAAGAACATCAACTATACTTTGCTTATCAGAGGCAATTTCAGGATCCATTATAGTACTGAGGAATTCCACTTCTTGTATAGTATTTATCTCGGTAAACCCTAAAATATCATTCAAGAAATGTATGAGAATATTCTTATTTTTTTCAGTGCCAAATATTTTTTTGAAGGTTAAATCCAGCTTAGGGTCGAGAAACTTAGATAAAGCCATAGCCAAAGTGCTTAAAAATATTAATAATTATACACTATTATTAACAATTATTCAACCATATTTTTGAAGATAGCTATGCCGCCGCGAACCGTCATACCGCCGCGGTATCTTAGCATAGATCCCGCTAACAAGTAGCGGGATGACGAATTACTTAACCGTCATACCACCGCGAACCGTCATACCGCCGCGGTATCTCGGCATAGATTCCGCTAACTAGTAGCGGAATGACGATTGTGTATCGTGTTTTGCTAAAAATCACAGAATGCAGTCTGGTTACATTACTCTAGCTATACGCAACAACTTTACTTTCAACAATTTTGTGAGCAATAATACGACTTTCATAATCAATATTTATTATATCAGATAGTGAATTAATATCAGTATAACTACCAAAACTTTCCATTGTTGATTCCACTACCTCTACTATTTTTAAAAAGCCGATTCGTGACTTCAAAAATTCATTAACAGCTATTTCATTTGCAGCATTGAGCACAATACTGTTTGTTTGTGGAGCAGAAGAGTTTAACACTGCCATGCTAAGCTTTAGCGCAGGAAAACGCTTATGGTCTGGTTCTTGAAAGGTCAATTTTCCTTGCTTTGTTAAATCTAATTTACGATTTAAAGCTGATCTTTCCGGCCAAGATAGAGCATATGAAATAGGAATTGCCATGTCAGTTTCTGCAAGCACAGCAAAGTTGAACCCATCCTTATAAGTTACAATTCCATGTACTATTGACTCAGGATGCACTATTGCTTCAATTTTATCCGGGCTGATATTAAACAAGTTATGTGCTTCTATTATCTCTAGTGCCTTATTCATCATTGTTGCGCTATCAACCGAGATTTTCTTTCCCATATTCCAAGTGGGGTGACTAAGCGCCTTATCTACCATAACATTTCTTAATTGCTCAAGGCTATAATTTAAGAATGGTCCACCAGAAGCAGTAAGTATGATCTTTTCTACGCATTTGTCGTCATTTTGCAAAATTTGAAAAATTGCATTGTGCTCAGAGTCAATAGGGATTATTTGTACATTTTTTTCTTTAGCTTTTTTGAGTAATAACTTTCCACCGCAAACAATGCTTTCTTTGTTTGCCAATGCAATGACTTTGGTACCGCTTTCTATAACTTCCATAACTGGCCCAAGGCCTGCAATGCCAACTATTGCAACAACTGAGAGATCAACAGGTATGGTAGCAATATTTGTAGCACCAATTGCTATTTTTACATCTGTACCAAGTAAACTTTCTTTCAAATCTTTGTAAAGCCTTTCATCGGAGATAGCAACATATTTTGCATTTAGCAGTTTTGCTTGGTGTGCCAGTAGAGCAAAGTTCGAATGGGCACTTAGTGCTTCCACTTGGTATTCTTCTTTTCTCTTTGAGAGCAAATCTACAGTCTTTTTTCCAACACTTCCTGTTGATCCCAAAACTGAAACCTTTTTCACTAAGACAAACTCATAACAACAGCAACTTTTCTTATTAGGCCTTCTTCCAATTATTCAATAGTTTTTAAGTGTTTAACCAAGTTCATGTCCGTGGTCATCGCCAACAGATGGTGAAGGACCAGGTGAAAAAGATTGACCATGGTGATCACCTGCATCATGCATGTCTTGCAAACCATCAGCATTATGAGCTATTTCGTTATTGGTATGAGGGTAATCATCTGAGTGATGTCCATCATCACCATGAGCCATATCCATTTCTTCTGATGGCATATCTTCCCCACCTCCACCTGAAAAATATTCTGCAAGGCCTTCAAGAAGTTTTATGCCAAACATATTACCTGACTTTCCAAACAATGTTACTAGACTACTGCCACTCACCAAACCTTCAAACACGTTACTATAAGCAGCAATTGCTCCTTCATGAAAGTTGAACAACCATTTCATTCCATCGACAACTGTTGAAACAGAGTCACTATGACCAAGACCAAAACCACTTTTCTCACCAGCAGCCTCTTGGTGTTGCTGCTGCGCTTGCCATTCTGCAATGTTTGGACCTTGAGCTTCACTCATAAATTTTTACTCTCAATCTTAAGCTATTATTTTATCACAAATATTGCAAAATATCAATAGAGCTTTTGAATATAGCTAATACAAACAATTTCTGTCATCCTATATATAGCTAAACTGACTTACGACAATTTGAAAAACGACAAATTCGTCATTCCGCTACTAGTTAGCGGAATCTATGCCGAGATACCGCGAATGAATCGCGGTATGACGTGTTAGCTATAGGATCCAGTTTGAAAAAAATCTGAATTCCAATGTTCACTACCTTTTACAAAGTTAAAACTTAAAAATATGACTGTTAGCAATAGTGTATATATCTTTAGCTATATATAATGAATGAATTTTTTTATATATTCGTTATTAGTATTTTGTATTTCCTGAACAGTTCCATGGGAAATGATCTCCCCTTCATATAATACTGCTATTTTATCAGCTATTTTAAATGCGCTATGAATATCATGTGTAATCGTGATAATTGTAGGGTTAAGATCTCTAGATAATTTTATTATTATCTCGTTTACTATATCTGACATAATTGGGTCCAATCCTGAAGTTGGTTCATCCAAAATAATGATTTCTGGATTGTGTGCAATCGCCCTTGCAAGTGCCACTCTTTTTTTCATTCCACCTGATAGCTCTATTGGAAACATATCTGCTATGCTTTCCTCCAGTCCAACATCATTTAACTTCTCGATTGCTAGCTGTTTTGCCTCTTTTTTGCTGATATTAAAGCGCTTTTTATAATTAAAAGATATATTTTCCCACACTGTAACGTAGTCAAATAAAGCGGAATTTTGAAATAAACCCCCAAATTTATTTTTGCTTTTACTATTTATTTTAACAGACCCTGAGTCTGGAGCAAGCAAGCCGATAATTGTTTT
Organism: Wolbachia endosymbiont of Drosophila innubila; assembly: GCF_021378375.1. Lineage (NCBI taxonomy): Bacteria > Pseudomonadati > Pseudomonadota > Alphaproteobacteria > Rickettsiales > Anaplasmataceae > Wolbachia > Wolbachia endosymbiont of Drosophila innubila. The sequence continues at coordinate 1,057,510 of NZ_CP076228.1, forward strand.
TGTTAATACAGATTTGCCGCTTCCTGAGCCACCAAGTATGACTAATGATTCCCCTTTTAATATATCAAAATTTAGATCTTTTAGTACTGTCCTATCATCAAAAGATAAGCTTAAGTTCAATATTGATATTATGGGGTTACGCATGTATCAAAGTAATCATGTAGTTTGCTAAAATGATCAGTATGGACGATAAAACAACAGTTGATGTTGTAGCAACACCTACTCCTCGTGCACCTTCTTTGCAATGGTAACCGTAATAGCAGCTTGAGACAGAAATTATGGCGCCAAATGCAGTTGCTTTTATTAGCCCAGTTATAAAATCATACGTATTAAAGAACTGAGCTGTGTGTTTAATGTATATATTTAAATTGTGGTTAAATTCGAAGACTGCAGTGATGCATCCTCCAAATATTCCTATTAAATCTGCACATACTGTAAGTATGGGAAATACTATGATTGACGCTAAAATCCTTGGTGCAATTAAATATTTGAAAGGGTTGATGTTCAAAGTTGTAAGGGCATCTATTTGCTCGGTGATGCGCATCGTACCAATTTCTGCTGCAACTGATGATCCAACCTTTCCTACCATTATTAAGCTGATCAAAACTGGTCCTAACTCTTTAATGATAGTGATCGTAACAAGTTTGGGTATTATCTGTTCTTGGTTAATTAATGGGTCACTCAAGCTACTTTGTAAAACTATCGCCGCTCCTATAAAAACTCCAGTGAGCCCAACAATTGGCAGAGAGAAAAAGCCTATCTCTATAATTTGTCTTGCTATGTTGCTAAAATAATATGGTGGCACAAGGCAGTGGTATAGAGATTGAATAAAAAATATGAATGCACTACCAAGCCTTAACAAAAAATTGATAAAGTACCTACCAATTATTCTAACACTATTTATATCAAAAAAGCTCACTTTGTATTCATTTTAGCTAGAGGTTAGTCTTACTGATTTTATTAAAATTTTTATTAACTTTATCGCAAAGTATAGCTGAGATATGTTTTAAGTTCAATATACTTGATGTTTTAATTTAAAGCTTAACCCAAGAAAGGTTTCCCTACGTCATACCGCCACGGTATCCACAACTGTACGAACGTTGTAGTTTGGGAGCAATTCCCACCAGTGGGCCAGTGCCCAGACACTGGGATGGCTTTGTTGCATCGCTACTTATGAAAGGCTAACTATAATTAGGATTATAAGCAACTTATTGAAAATCTTGTTTTTTTGCAATCAATCTGATCAAATTTAAGAATAGTAATTTGTTATTTATATTAATAAATTTAATTCTATTGAAAATAGCTAAAGCATTGAAATTCTTGAATTTTAGCCAGATTAGTGAGTGGTAGTGAAATTTCTTTTACTCAAATTTAGGTATTCACTGACCGTTCTTGTTATAAATACCAGAATAATAAGCTACTGATATTCCCTATCTTTTTTATCTTTAATCCATCATAGCTAGCGATGCAACAAAGCCCACTGGGATCCAGCTTCTATGCAACTTAATTAAAAACGTTTGTTTTAGCATAAGACAACTACCTTTAGCTCATCAGCTCAGTTATAAGCAAAATTTCTGGATTCCAGACTGGAATGACATCATCTGTTGTGCAATTTACCTTCAAAAATGAATGTTCGTACAGCTATGGATTCATTCGCGGTATAGATTCCGCTAACGAGTAGCGGAATGACGGTTTTTCAAATTGTAGAGCCACTTTAGCTATAGAACTCAATTACATAAGCAAACCTTACTTATTTTACTATCCCTGTTTACTTCCTGTAAAAAACATGTTACTAATGAATTGAATTTTGTAGTAGAATGGAGGAAGTTTTGGCAGTTCCAAAAAGAAAAAAGTCAAAGTCAAGGCGTAATATGCATCGTTCTCATCATGCTATTGAGCCTAAGAATGTTGTGGTATGTTCAACAACTGGGGAATTCATGTTGCCTCATAACGTAGCAGTTGATGGCAGTTACAAAGGAAAACGGGTTTTCATTAAGCAACAGGCAGAGTGACTATTATGATATGTTATCTACGGTCAATAATAATATAGTTATTGCACTTGACGCTATGGGGGGCGATTTTGCGCCTCTTTCCGTAATTCATGGTGCTGGTTTTTTTTTAGACAACCTTGTTGACCCAGGCATTAAAGTTTTTTTTCATATTTATGGAGATAAGGAAGAAGTATCTCCTTTGCTTTTGAAATATAAAAAAGTAAGTAACAATTCTGAATTTACTCATTGTTCTGACAATGTCCTTGCAAATGATAAGCCATCTTTTGCGCTGAGACATCGTAAAGACTCAAGTATGAAAGCTGCAATTGTTGCAGTGAAAGAAGGTAAAGCTTTCGGAGTGGTATCTTCAGGCAACACCGGAGCGTTGATGGCAATTTCCAGATTTATTTTAGGAACATTACCAAACATTTATCGTCCTGCTATTGCCTCTATCTGTCCAACTAAGACAAAAAGCTTCGCTTTGCTTGACCTTGGTGCAAATGTTGATTGTAATGCCGACTCATTATTTCAATTTGCGTTAATGGGTAGTATATTTGCAAAAATAGCATTAAAAATTGACAATCCTGAAGTTGCTTTGCTAAATATCGGCACAGAAGAAGTTAAAGGTAATGACTCAGTGCGCGGCGCTTTTGAGTTGCTTAAAAACGCTCCAGGCATTAATTTCAAAGGGTATATAGAGGCAAGTGAATTTTTAGAGGGTAATATAGATGTGATTGTTGCTGATGGTTTTGTTGGCAATGTAATGCTCAAAACGGCTGAGGCAACCGCTAGTACCTTTATCAATCTAATAAAGCAGGAAGTATTCAATTCGTGGATAGCGAAAATGCTTGTTGGTATATTGTTAAAATCCAAACTAAATAAAGCTTTAACGCGTTTTAATCCCAAAATTAGAAGTGGAGCTATGTTTTTAGGGCTGAATGGTATCATCATTAAAAGTCATGGAAATTCTGATGCTATTTCTTTTGCCCATGCCATAAAATTTGCAGTAAATGCAATTAGTGAAAATTTAAATCAAAAGATAATTAACGGGGTAAGTCATATTGAATAAAAGTTTCATATTAAGCACTGGATCTTACCTACCAAGAAAAATGTTGAGTAACAACGAAATTGCATCGATAGTTGAGACGAGCGATGAATGGATAAGGCAGAGAACAGGAATAGTTCAAAGGCATATAGCAGATGAAGGAGAACTAACGTCAGATCTAGCTGTAAATGCAGCAAAAAGTGCTATAGAAAAAGCTAAAATTTCAGTAGATGAAATTGACTTGATTATAGTTGCTACAACAACTCCTGATAAAACTTTTCCTAGCTGTGCAACGATTGTACAAAGTAAGTTAAAATGTAAAAACGCATTTGCTTTTGATGTACAAGCAGCATGCTCTGGTTTTATATATGCAGTTACAGTTGCTGATTCGCTCATAAAATCTAACAATAGAATTAAATATGCATTGGTTATAGGTGCTGAAATAATGTCTAGGATTGTTGATTGGGAAGATAGGTCAACTTGTGTACTCTTTGGTGATGGTGCTGGTGCAGTGGTGATGAAATCAGAAATGGGTAGAAGCGGCATCATATCAACAAACTTATACTCTGACGGCAATGTGGACATACTATGTACGAACGGAGGGATATCCTCAACTGGTGATTCTGGAAAAATATGCATGAATGGAAGAGAAGTGTTTAAACATGCAGTGGATAAGTTAACAGCCTCAGTAGAGGAAACTCTGAAATGCAATAATTTGAAAATCACTGATATTGACTGGTTAATTCCCCATCAAGCAAACATTCGTATTATTGAAGCAGTAGTAAAGAAATTAGATTTTCCTATAGAGAAAGTGATTAATACCGTTGATAAGCATGCAAACACCTCAGCGGCATCAATTCCACTGGCCTTAGACTATGCAATACAAGAATCAAAAATAAAATCAGGAAATCTGGTACTGCTGATTTCAATAGGTGCAGGCCTGACCTGGGGTTCCGTGTTGCTGCACTATTAGACTTCCTGCATTACCTCCTGTCATCCAAGTACCCTCTTTGTCATTCCAGTGCCTCTTTCTCCTGTCATCCCAGTGCCCTGACTACTTGGATCCAGAAAAAAGAATGGTGTCATGAAAGTAGCTGATACTGGTTTTCATCCAAGAGGGTGTCATCTCAGTGCCCTGACTACTTGGATCCAGGAAAGTTTGCTTGTAAGCAAGCAAACTAGCACAGAAAGTGGTTACAACATTTTCGATGAGATTATATGGAAAACTAGATCCCAGTGTCAAGCACTGGGATGACAAAAAAAGGAGCACTGGGATGACAGCAGTCCTACGTCATACCGCGATTCATTCGCGGTATCTCTAGATCCCGCTAACAAGCAGCGGGATGACGGTTGTCGTTTAGCCATAAATATTTAAGAAATTTACCAAATGAAAAAAAAGGCAAAAGAAGCCCTGGGGTTATTATCCGCTTTAAAATATTGGCGTTTTTTATGTTTTAAACGCTTGACAAGCGAGATTCAGCCGCTTTTAATTGCAACTAACTTACGCTGCAAATGTTTAAGAAATTTACTAAGCAGAAAAAAAGACAAAGAATCCCCGAGTTAGCTAGTCTTTTACTATCTCTGTCGAGTATTGGCATTTTTTGATGTCTTGTAACGCTTTATAAGCGCGTTCAGCTTATTTAGATAAAAATCTAGATGTAGATGAAGTTTTGTAAAGACATACAGTATCTATATACTGCAAAAAATTGAACATGAGACGCCGATACATTAAGTAATCCTTACCTTTTAATCTGCAGATTGGCGAAAGCAAATACAATAGCTTCAGTTTCATGATAAGGGGGCTAGCGAGGTTTGTCAAGGAAGTTTTTCTTTTCCGTGAATTCCCTTTGAGGTTGAATATTGAAAATTAACCGGAGAGTTGTGGATTACTTTGTATATGTCATAACAAGCCATGGCGCTCTCAGCAAAACCATTTAGTATTAATTTTAGTTTGCCTGAATAAATAGCTATATCTCCGATTGCATATATCCTATCTCTACTGGTTTTAAGTGTAGCTGGGTCGACAACTATGCGGCTATGTTCTAACTGTATACCCCAATTGTTTATTGGACCAAGATTCATTGACAATCCAAAAAATGGCAGCAAAAAATCAGCGGATATTTCTTTTTCTTCCTTAGAGGCAATGTTTTTTACTATCACTGCGCTCAACTGCCCATTACCTCCTGCTAGTTCGTGTAATTGATATGGCACTACCAGTTCTATTTTTCCATCAATTTCAAGTGATTCTAATTTATTTCTAGTTTCAGGAGTGCAGCGAAATTCCTTTCTCCTATGTATCACATAAATTTTCTTCGCAACTTTAGAAAGTTCTACAGTCCAATCAGCCGCAGAATCACCCCCACCTGCAATGACTATAGTTTTGTCCTGAAAATCAGAAATTTTATTTACACTGTAAAATACAGATTTATTTTCATATTCTAATATACCACTTAAGGGTGGACGGTTAGGTTCAAACATTCCGTTACCTGCAGCAACAATAACGGCTTTGCATTTTACCTCTGTACCTATGTTCGTTATGACAGTAAAGCTTTCACCTTCGTTATTTGAAATCTTTTCCACTTTTTGACTTAAATGGTAAACAGGCTTAAATGGCGAAGATTGCTCCATTAGTTGCTCAATTAATTTTTGGGCAGTGATTACAGGATAACCAGGTATATCATATATTGGCTTTTCTGGGTAAAGAGCTGTGCATTGTCCTCCTGCTTGATCCAAAACATCTATTATATGACATCTCATATCAAGCATTCCCGCTTGAAAAGCAGTGAATATTCCAACAGGTCCTGCACCTATTATTACTATATCGGTTTTCATATTCAGATCGTGATCTATTTATAGATATTAGCTTTCTTTGCTAACAAGGTCAATTTACAAAGGGATGTATTTTTAAAAGATGTGGCTAGATTAGACAAGATTTCCAGCGTTATGAACCACATAGTCCAAATAAGCTCTAAAAATCAGCTAGCATAGCGAGATGCTGTGCGGACGGAATGGGATTCGAACCCATGGTACGCTCATCACGTACGTCAGTTTTCAAGACTGGTGCCTTAAACCGCTCGGCCATCCGTCCATTTCTTTTCTATCACAACATTTGATTTTAAGCAATCTATAAAAGCTTTACTTGCCCACGCAAAAGTTGCTAAACACACTACTCAATATTTCCTCAACATCAATAATTCCAATCACCGCACCAAGTTCAAATGCAGCAAGCCTCAAATCTTCAGATATCAACTCAATTGGATTATCGATATTAAAACGTTGTAAATGTTCCAGTGCTTTCTTCATGTGATTCCTATGTCTTTGCCGAGTGATTACAGGAGTGTCTCTATCATGCCCAAATTTTTCCTCTGCCTTCTCTTTTATGAGAGAGATCAATTTGTTTGTACCTATTTCCTTTAGAATAGAAATGGGTAAAAGATCTATGCCATTAATTTTTATATTGTGATTATTGATAACATCGTCAGCTTTGCTCAATACATAAATGGTGTCATTTTGGTCTGATGTCATGCAAGTAGCTGACACTGGAATCCAGCTATGAACATTGTTTTCAGCACATGTTTCTAGAATCCATTGTTTATTGCATAATTTGCAAGTATTTTTATATCTGGATCCCAGTGTCAAGCACTGGGATGACACCGTTTGTTGATTACAATATTTGCATAGTTGTGTGTCAACGACAGATGGTATATTGCCTGTGGCTTGATAATTGACATCGTGTCGTTGTTCAAAAGGAAATAGCTCTATTCTTAAATCAGCTTCAAAAGACCTCTTTTTCGCTCGACTTATACCTTCTAATTCTATTGGATCTGAACTTTCACGAATTCCAGCAGTATCAGAGAGAATGATTGGGTATCCGCCAATGTCAATATGAGCTTCAAGTATATCTCTTGTTGTGCCTGCATATTCAGAAACAATAGCAATATCACGCTTGGCTAAGAAATTAAACAGAGTTGATTTACCGACATTTGGTTCACCAGTTATTACAATATGTAAACCCTCACGCAACCTTTCGCCCCGTCTATTATCATTTAAATGCTCTTGTATCAACTGCACGAGAGATTGCACTTCATTATTAATTTTTTCCAATTCACTTTTTTCTGCCCAAATGTCCTCTGGAAAGTCTATATATGCTTCGATTTTGGATTGTATCGTTATTAATCTTTGCCTCCAATTGCTGTATAGTCTCTCCAATTCTCCTGATATCTGCTTAATCGCTTGTTTAGCTTGCATTTTTGTCTCAGCATCAATTAAGTCTGCAATCCCTTCTATTTGCGTTAAGTCAAATTTACCATTTAGAAAAGCCCTAAGTGAGAATTCTCCAGGCTTGGCCATAACGAAAACTTTTGATAATTCCTCCAAGATGATTTTTATAACTGCCTTGCTTCCATGCACTTGTAACTCTATAACGTCCTCGCCAGTGAAACTGTTTGGAGCAGGGAAATAGATGATTATTCCATTATCTATCAATTGACTGGAATCATCATATAGATCAACTAAAGTAGCAAATCTTGGTTTAATTTCTTTCTTAATATGAAAATGATTTAAAGCTTTAAGCGCGTAGTTGCCTGAAATTCTGATTACTGCAACTCCTGACTTACCAAATACGGTCGATAAAGCGAAAATAGTTTCATTTGTGTTTGTCATTATTTATATAAACTACTTAGCAATATTACACTTAAGAAACCAAAATACCTAAAAAGTCACCCAGGTGAAAATATTTATTTTGAAAACTGATAATATGATTTATAATGACTGACACAAGTTTTAAATATTTTATGCTCAAGAAATTAGCTTGGTACTGGTCTTTTGTAGAGTTAATTAAAGGGTTTGTTATTACATTAAAATATATGTTTAAGCCAAAGGTTACTTTGAGGTATCCTATGGAGAAGGGCCCTTTAAGTCCAAGGTTTCGTGGTGAGCATGCGTTGCGTAGGTATCCAAACGGTGAAGAACGATGCATAGCTTGTAAATTATGTGAAGTTATCTGCCCTGCTCAAGCAATAGTTATTGAAGCAGAGGAAAGAGAAGACGGTAGTCGCCGCACCACGCGCTATGATATTGATATGACAAAATGCATATACTGCGGACTTTGCCAAGAGGCATGTCCAGTTGATGCAATTGTTGAAGGTCCTAACTTTGAATTTGCTACTGAAACAAGAGAGGAGCTAATGTACAATAAAGAAAAGTTATTGCGTAATGGTGAAGTTTGGGAAGACGCAATTGCACTCAGGTTAAAAAAGAATAGGCCTTATTATTAATGTTCAGAGCTTATAACCCTGTTATCCATTATGATTTAGGGGCAGTGCCCACTAGGGGTGGTGTCATCCCAGTAGCTGATACACAACTGTACGAACATTTGTTTGCGAGGGCAGTATGTTAAATGTTATAGCCTGTTTTGCCTCAAACACAAAGGTGTCATCCCAGTGCTTGACACTGGGATCCAGTAAAATTGATTGTGAACAAGCACACTATGCAACATTTTCAATGAAATTACAAAAAAGCTGGATTCCAGTGTCAAGCACTGGGATGACACCATTTGCTGTGCAATTTACCTTCGAAAATGAATGTTCGTATGGCTATGTGCGTGACACTGGGATGACACCGTTGGAAGAAGCAAATCGCCTTCAAGCTACATGTCCGTATAGGTTTATTTATGGTTAGGGTTACTTTTTCAACCGAACAAAAAGTAAAAGAATACAGTGGTAAAGTCACTGGCTTTGATATATTACAACCGGATGCTTTGAAAGAAGTAGTTGCATTGAAAGTAAATGGTGAGCTATATGACCTCTCACGTGAAATTGAAGCTGATGCAGAGATAGAGGTGATACAACTGAGTGACGAAGTGGGTTTAGATATAATAAGGCATGATGCTGCTCATATAATGGCGCAGGCAGTGAAAGAGCTATTTCCTAATACTCAGATTACTATCGGCCCAACAATTCAGGACGGTTTTTACTATGATTTTGCTACAGATCGTACCTTCACTACGGACGATCTTACCGCAATAGAAAAGAAAATGAAAGAGATTGTAAAAAGTAACCACAGATTTGTTCGAGAAGTTTGGACTCGCAAGCAGTCAGTTGATTTCTTTAGTGGTATAGGCGAAAAATATAAGGTTGATATTATCTCATCCATACCAGAGGGTGAAAACCTAACTGTTTATAGGCAAGGTGATTTTGTTGACCTATGCCGTGGTCCGCACTCACCATCAACCGGTAGAGTTAAAGCGTTTAAACTTATGAAAGTAGCGGGTGCATACTGGCGTGGTGATTCTAAGGGCCCAATGTTGCAGCGAATATATGGCACAGCATGGGGAAATAAGGATGAATTAAACGCTTACCTTGAGTGCCTCAAAGAAGCAGAAAAACGTGATCACCGCAAAATTGCTAAGGATATGGATTTATTTCACATTCAAGAGGAAGCTGTTGGGCAGGTTTTTTGGCATGAACAAGGATATATTCTATATAATGTTCTTGAGTCTTACATCAGAAAGAAGCTAATAAATAATGGCTATTTTGAGGTAAAAACTCCTATTTTAGTAAGTAAAGAGCTGTGGGAAAGATCTGGACATTGGGATAAGTTTCGTGAAAATATGTTTATTGTTGACGAATCTGAGAATAAAAAGTTAGCAATAAAACCCATGAATTGTCCTTGTCATGTGCAGATTTTTAATTCTCACACCAGGAGCTACCGTGATTTACCAATACGTATGGCAGAGTTTGGCACATGCCATAGAAATGAAAGCTCAGGCTCATTGCACGGACTGATGCGAGTGCGTGGTTTTACGCAAGACGATGCACACATTTTTTGTATGGAAGAACAAGTGAATTCTGAGACTATAAAGTTTTGTGACCTTTTAAAAGAAGTATATTCAGAGCTTGGATTTAATGAAATTTCTGTGAAATTTTCAGACCGTCCAGATATTAGAGCAGGTAATGATGAAGTGTGGGATAGAGCTGAAAAAGCGCTGCTTGAAGCCGTTAAAGAAGCGGGCTTGAGTTATAAACTTAACCCTGGTGAAGGTGCATTTTATGGTCCAAAGTTAGAGTTCGTTTTGAAAGACGCAATAGGCAGAAATTGGCAATGTGGAACATTACAAGTTGATTTCATTTTACCAGAACGTCTGGGAGCTTTTTATATAGGGGCAGATGGGCACAAGCATCACCCTGTCATGTTACATAGGGCAATTCTTGGGACTTTTGAGCGTTTTATCGGAATTTTGATAGAAAATTATGCAGGAAAATTTCCAGTTTGGCTTGCTCCAACGCAACTTGCTATTCTGACCATTACAAATGAAGCTGACGGTTACGCCACAGAAATTAGCAATATTTTAAAAGAACAAGGTGTGAGAGTCAAGACTGATTTGACCAATGAAAAAATTAGTTATAAGATACGTTTGCATAGTTCAAACAAGGTTCCTATATTGTGGATTGTAGGCAAAAATGAAGTTACAAGTAAAACTGTGTCAGTAAGAAATTTAGGATCGGAAAGACAGGAGTCTTTTTCTTTGGAAAAGGCTAATGAATCGCTGTTAAAAAGTATTAATTTGAATTAAGGGAGTTAAAGTTTGCAAGTTAAAAAGAACAATAAAAACAGAATTAATGGATTTATCACAGCTAAGGAGGTACGCTTAGTTGATCATAGTGGTGAAATGGTCGGAATCGTGCCAATAGAACGAGCTTTGGAATTTGCACAGGGTGTTGGTTTAGACTTGGTGGAAATTGCACCTGATTCAACCCCTCCAGTATGTAAAATTCTGGATTATAGCAAGCAAAAGTATGATATAAAAAAGAAAGCAAGTGAAGCAAAAAAGAAACAAAAAACATTAACTATAAAAGAAATTAAACTGGGTCCCAATATTGGTGATCACGATTACGGAACAAAATTGCGTCAAGCAAGAGACTTACTTGCCCACGGACATAAAATTAAAGTCACAATGAGATTTAGAGGGAGAGAGCTTATAAACACTGAAGTTGGACTGGAAAAATTAGAACGGCTAATTCGAGACACTGAAGATATCGCAAAGGTAGAATTGGCACCTAAAAGAGAAGGGAATCAATATTTTTTAGCTCTGGTTGCTAAGTAGCAAAACGGCTTAAGAAGTATAAGTAAAGTTAAATTATCGCTCTCTCTTTGATAACATGGCGAAAATGTCTTATTAATCCTTGAATCGGCCAAGCTGCAGCATCGCCAAGTGCGCAAATTGTATGTCCTTCTATTTGAGTTGTAAGGTCAAGCAGCTTATCTATTTCATCAGGCTTAATATCTCCTGCCACCATCCTCTTCATAATCCTCCACATCCATCCAGTACCTTCACGGCATGGTGTGCATTGTCCACAGGACTCATGCATATAAAAGTGTGATAACCTCTCTATTGCAGCTATTATATCAGTTGATTTATTCATCACTATTACAGCAGCAGTACCAAGCCCTGATTGTGCAGTTCTTAATGAATCAAAATCCATTTCAATAGTATCACATATAGATTTTGGAATTAATGGCACTGAAGACCCACCAGGTATTACAGCAAGTAAATTATCCCAACCTCCTCGCACTCCACCTGCGTATTTTTCAATTAATTCACGTAATGGAATTCCGAGCTCTTCTTCAACATTACACGGGTTGTTTACGTGCCCTGAAATACAAAAGACCTTGGTACCAGTATTATTTGGTTTACCAAGAGATGCAAACCATTCTCCTCCGCGATTCAGAATATCTGGAACCATGGCTATAGTTTCAACGTTGTTTATTGTGGTTGGGCAGCCAAAAAGTCCAACACCTGCGGGAAATGGAGGCTTCATGCGAGGAAAGCCCTTTTTTCCTTCAATTGATTCGAGTTGAGCTGTTTCTTCCCCACATATGTAAGCTCCTGCGCCCCTATGGATAAACACATCAAGATCATAACCTGATTTGCAGGCATTTTTTCCAATTAAACCTTCTTTATAGGCTTCCTCAAGTGCTTTTTTTAGAACTAAATATTCATTATAAAATTCACCCCTGATATAAATATATGCAACTGATGCGCTGATCGCTTTGCCGGCCAGGAGAATTCCCTCAAGTAACTTATGTGGCTCATATCGCAATATATCTCTATCTTTACATGTACCAGGTTCTGACTCATCTGCATTGACTACTAAATATGCTTTTGGGAGATTTTTGGGCATAAAGCTCCACTTAAGGCCGGTGGAAAATCCTGCACCCCCTCGACCTCTCAAACCAGATTTCTTTACTTCATCAATGATCTTTTCTGATCCTAAATCCAGTAATTCCTTTGTTTTTTGCCAGCTACCACGTTTTTTTGCACCCTCAAGTAGTGGAGTTCCTTTACCATTTAGGTTGGTGAATATTTTGTCTTGTTCTTTTAGCATGTTTTTCAAAATTTGTGAGTGATCCCGACGCGATTCGAACGCGTGACCCACTGATTAAAAGTCAGTTGCTCTACCGGCTGAGCTACGGGATCATTTCATTTTTCAGCTATACTAAACATCAATACAGTTTTTATCCGTTTTAATCAAACTAAAATTTTCATGTATGGTTAAATAAATTATATAATATACTGCGTTAGTGATAATTTAGTGTGCGCCAAGAAGTGCGTAAGGAACAGTTGGTGAAAATCCAACACGGGTAAAGCTTAGCCGGCAACCTGGAACAAACCATTATGCTGCGTAAGGTAACGAGCGTAGTAAAGCTAATGGAATGGACAACATAGGGTGCAACGAAAGTGAAGGTATTGAGTCCCGTAATTCACGCGTCATGGGGGCTGACACTTTACATTTGGTGGAAGGCAACATGGGTAATAACGCTAAGGCAAGATATTACTCACCTCATCGGGATCGAAGGCCGCGTCATGTGTTGAGATGGACCTTACGTGAACTTGGGAGATCCTTTGTATTCCTGTAAGGGTACTCTGGAACAAGTCAATAAAGGCGAGGACTGGAGGAAGATGCAAAGGAAGTCGGACTAATTGATAGTACTCGGAGTGTGGGAAAGCCACATACAAGGGGAAGCGGTTAGCAATATAGTGACTGGTATAGGGATTGCTATACCAATACAACAGAGATTAGAGGAGTATGCAAGGAAAACTAAACCAGATAGCAGTAAGGGCTAAGCAAGATAAGCGAGTAAAATTTACATCATTAGTTCATTTGATTAATGAAGAGAATCTTGCAGAGTGTTATAAGGAACTAAACGCAACAAGGCTTGTAGTATAGATCGTGTGACAGTGGAAGCTTATGGAGAAAATCTAGAAGAGAAACTTAAAACACTAGTGGATAGTATGAAGAGAAAACAATATCAACCGCTACCAGTGAAAAGGGTATACATACCCAAAGCCGGGAGCAAAGAGAAGCGCGGTCTCGGAATACCATCAACGGAAGATAAGTTGGTACAGGTAATGCTAAAGAAGATATTAGAAAATATTTATGAAGCAAACTTTATGGACAGCTCGTATGGATTTCGACCAGGAAGAAATTGTCATCAGGCGATAAACGCTCTAGATAAAGCAGTTATGCACAAACCAATTAACTATATTGTAGAAGTGGATATCAAGAAGTTCTTTGATAATGTTCAACATAAATGGCTAATGAATTGTCTAAGGGAACGAATAGCTGACCCAAATTTATTGTGGTTAATAAAACGATTTCTAAAGGCAGGAATAGTCGAAGTTGGATGTTATAAAGCAACCGATCAAGGCACACCACAAGGTGGTATAGTAAGCCCTGTATTAGCTAATATATACTTACACTATGTGCTGGACTTATGGTTTGAAAAGAAATTTAAGCCAAAAGCCAGAGGATATTTACAGCTAATAAGGTTTTGCGACGATTTTGTAGTTGGCTGCGAGAGGGAAGAAGACGCAAAAGAATTTCTAGAATTACTGAAACAAAGACTAAGTAAATTTGGGTTGGAAATAGCTGAAAATAAAACAAAAATAGTAAAGTTTGGTAAGAAAGAATGGTATCAAGCAGAAAGAGAGAAACGTAGGACGGCTAGCTTCAACTTTCTAGGATTTACACATTATTGTGGAAAAAGTCGTAATGGTAAACTTATGATGAAGCAGAAAACTTCAAAAATAAGCCTAGCCAGAAAGATTAAAGAAATCAAAGAATGGTTGAAGATGGTACGAAGTCGTATCTGTTTCAAAGATTGGTGGCAGAAACTTAAAGCCAAACTAACAGGACACTATAGCTACTTCGGAGTTAGCGGAAATTATCGGTGTTTGATTCAATTCTATCGACCGGTAACAAAGTTAGCATTTAAGTGGATAAACCGACGTAGTCAAAAGAAAAGTATGGATTGGGAACAATTTATACACTATTTAAAAAGTAAATCCATTACCAAAACCAAAGGTATATGTTTCTTTATACACAGGAGCACTAGTGTGAACGCTGTATTGTGGAGCCGTGTGCGGGAAATCCGCAAGCACGGTTCTTTTGGGGAGACTATGGTTATGAGACCAAATCGCTGGTTTCAAGGTCATGAGTCTCTACCAGACCTTTATTCTTCTCAGTACCAAAGATACGCTTGAACGCGTAATTGTTTTTTGGATCTAAAAACTTTGATAAAACCATAAGAAATCCACTTAAAAACCATTAATATTATACACTATTTTCCGCGATCTTTCAACTTAATATTCTCCCTGTATTTACTTGATATGGCACTGTAACCTTTCCGGTTGATCCACTACGGTTTTTTGCAACATTTATCTCTAAGTCGTTATTAGAATCAGCCTTGTAATAATTTTCTCTGTAGAGTAATAACACTAGATCAGCATCTTGTTCAATACTTCCTGATTCGCGTAGGTCTGCTAATTGTGGTCTTTTATTTTGTCTGTCTTCTACCTTACGGCTTATTTGTGATAATGCTACAATAGGAATATTAAAGTCTTTTGCTATATTTTTTAAAGTTCTACTGATTTCTGTTACTTCAAGAGTTCTATTTTCGGTTACTTTCGATCCTCTGAGTAACTGTAAGTAATCAATGTATATGCATTTCATTTTATATTTTCTGCAAATTAATGAGATTTTTTTCTTTAGGATATTTAAATCCATATTTCCTGAATTATCGACAAGAATATTTAAAAAAACTATTTGATTTATCCCTTTATGTAAAAGTTCTGTGTTTTGTTTCTTGATAATATTGTTTATTGTCTCATTGACTTCAATACTGATCATTCTATTGATTAACTGATTTGCTGACATTTCAAGTGAGAAAAAGCAGACATATTCTTGATTTTTCAGTAATTTTGCAGCTTGCAGAGCCATGTGTAGTGCTATTGAGGTCTTGCCAATTGAAGTACGAGCTGCAAGCACTGTTAATTCTCCTTCTTTTAAGCCACCAGTTATAGTATCAAGTCTAGGTATTCCTGTTGTTATTCCTTCTATTTCATTGTTGTTTGCAAGTAGTTTATTAATGTAGCTTTTATAAGCTTCAAAATAATCAATAATTGGCTTGATGTCTTCATCAACATGTGGCATTTGGTCGATCCTGACCACTCCTTCCTGATCCATTCTCTACCTTAAACCGGAGGCTCCTCAAACTCTAAATCTTGTTTTCGTCGCCTCTCCCCTAATTATATATTATATATATAATAATATATAATATATAATTTATAGGGGGGTAACCAAAAAAATGAACTTTCTTTGAGCTGAGCGAAGCCACCTAAGGTAGAGAATGGATCAGGAAGGAGTGGTGTATAAAATTATATATATAAAATCTTTAAGATTTTCTGTATAATTTACTCATGTAACTTGATAAAAAAGGAAGATAGAATCTACTGAAGAGTATATGTATCGATTATCTTCAAAGCCTCTTCATAAATGGTGTCTCTATGCCCTACTGCAACAATAGTTACTGCATGCTTTACAGTATTTACGCTATATATGATGCGATAATCACTAACTCTTAGCCTTCTGTGCCCTTTAAAGCTGTGGTGTAATGGTTTACCAAGGTTCAATGGATCGACTGTAAGCCGATCATGTATTGCGTCTACAACTCTTGACCTTATCGTTTTTGGAAGGTCCGGAAGATTTTTCTTAAGAACGTTCCTTAAGAAGATAATAGTGTATTCCAATCTACATCCTCACTTCTAACCGTCTCTGCACCTTCAACGTCATACTCGTTAGCAACCACAGATAGTAAAAAGTCTTCCATTTCACGATCTATTGCTTCTTTAAATAGCCTTTCTGCTAATTCTTGAGTTGGCTGCTTAGTGAGCTCAACTAGCTTAGCAAAGTGCTGCAAAGTTTCTTTACTGAGAGCTATGTTAGTGCTTAAGTTTGCCATATGCTTTACCAAAGTTCTACTACTGTAACAATTATACAACATTTTTCTGAACTTTTCAATAAAGAAAGTTGATGATATGTAAAGAGAATTTTGTGCACCTGTGTTAATAAATTATTAATAATTTGGCATATACTGGAACTGGCTTTTGCTGATGTTAGGGAGAAATGACACAAAAGTTAATACTAAGTATAGTATTGCAAGATATTATCAAGAATAAGGAAGGTATGCCAGCTAGTGGGTACTGGATGTATTTTTATGATAAAAGAAGTCCAACTACTCTTCGTAATGCCTACTACAAGAACCAGGAGGGAAATGTCGTACCGGCACCAAACCCTTTGCAGCTTGATGAAAACGGTGCTTTACCTCATAAGTTGTACTACTTTGTCGACGTTGATGATCCTGAAGATCGTTATACCGTAGAACTGAAGTGCAATTACGGTAATGCTGCAGCTCCTGAACTCATCTTTCATGATCTACCGTACTTTCAAGAACAATCCAAAGCAGATCCAGCTACATCTATATTATCTGATAACTTATTTATTGATGGTCAATTTAATATTGGTCTACAAATTAATGATAGAGGGCAGGGATCTGGTTATGTTTCACCTGAATTTTCGCAGGTGCCAATTGCTGGACTATCATGGCAGTTTTTAAGATCTTATGCTGATTCAGTACCGATACAGGATAGAACTGATGTAGACAGGATTTTCATTAAAGACATTACCGAAGCTGAAAGGATCGATGAAGGCAATCCTCGTTTTTATTTGAACGTTATTTGCGAAAAACCTAGCGAGACAACGCCACCTCTGCAGAAAGCTGTAACATTTAGGAGCTCTAATGTGTTATGGGGTACTGATGCCAGAGCTTGGCTGAAGTTCTATGCTTGGAGAGGTGGTGATGATATAATAGTTAATTTACTGGCAATTCGTGATTTTGGTTCAAAATCATCAACACCGCCACAAGTTATGTCAATTGATCAATTTTTAATTGATTCTGATACTCCGAAGGTTTATTACACTAGTTTAAGTTTGCTTGGCTTTGTAATACCTGCAGATATTGGCGATGATCAAAGTTTGACATTGAAGTTTTTGTTACCACCGAATCGAGCATTTAATTTTAAAGCGACAAATTTTTATTGTGCAGAAGCCTCATTGCCAATACATGCAGTTGATTTTAAATACCCAACACAAAATTCTGATTTAGCAAAATCTAATTTATTATTTTCTTCATTTCGAGCAAATAAATATAGCATTGATAACAGTTACAATGAGCTAGTTTTTACAATTGATGGTCTTAAGTTTGTAGATAATATTGGTGAAATAGTTTCCTACCCAAAAGGAGCAAAAGTCGACGAGGAAAAGATAAATCTGCTCAAGTGCGATGGTCGCACACTTGATTCAACAGGTATTAGTCCGCTCGGCATTGAATACAAAAGGCTATATAACAAGCTAGATCATGCTCCAATTACATTTGATATGCTTAAAACCAAAGACATACCAAATTGGTTTAATGCAATATCAAGTGAGTATATTAAGAAGTTTATTGCGGATAATAATGTTAAAGTTAAATTCGAGGGAGATGGAGTAGTAAATCCGAAGCCCGAAGGTGATGATATAGGTCATCTATGGCTAGAAACTACATTCTATGCTAATTCAGATGTTAACTATGATTTTCAATATGTTGCAGCAGCAAATAGCATAGACCTTACTACTTGTTGTCATACGTTTGACATTACCACTAATTACTTAAGTAGTGGCATTCTAATGACTAATATGAATTTAAGGGAGATAAAATTTGCGGGTTCTGGTTCTGATTTTCCAGGTTATTTTCAAACTATAACTAAATTAAATTCAATTTATAATTATACAAATAATGTTGTGCCATACAATAAAGGTATTGATAAAATAACTGAGCAAACTAAAATAAATTACTCTGTTAAAAAGAATTTTTTTTATTTGACAGTAAGTCTTAATTATCAACAATTTCCGTATCCTTCCGGTTTATGTGGATTTTTTAATCCAGTTAATTTTAGTAGTAGAGTTTATGATATTGGTTTTCCTTTAAATATACCATCGGTTAGCGCTACTTTTTTGCAACACAATAATAATACTACTAGTACTTCACAAAGTTACTTTTTGTTTTCACCATGGTTTGTGTATTCAATGGCTTCAGTACATGGTACAAGTATTAGTTCTAGTGGTGGAGATTACCCTAGTTTCATTCATGGTGATTCTAGTGATTTATTAATGAAGTCATGGGGTGATTACGTTATTTACAAACAATCAGCAACGGACAAGAGAACACCAGGAAAACCGAATGTTCTGTTTGCTGGTAAAAATTCAGTGATAACCTATGCTATACAGCATAAAGCTTTGTTTACGCAAAGATGCTTGTATGTCTTGAAATTTAAAGAAGTGAAAGCAGGAGACTTTATAGGTCTTAAAACATCTCATAACACCCAAACTGGTAACAATTTTAACACAGTAATATGGTGGAGTGTTGATGGTGATGGAAAAGCACCAACTAATGTTACCGCCAAAGAATTTAGAGAAGTCAAAGCAACAAAAGATACGACACCAGAGCAACTCGCAGACATGATTGCCAATGATATTAACAATAAGGGAACAACTATATTCCACATTCCTAATATCACTGACGATAAGTGTGACTACTACATAAGGTGCTAACATGAAATAAATTTAAAAATAGGAGAAAAAACATGATTGAACAAAACAGTAAAATCGATGAAATCGATATTGAAATCAGTGAAAAAAATGCTGAAATCGATCATTTTTATGAAGAAACTTTAGAAAAAACGAAAAATATCATCGATGAGGCGATAGCCAAAGGGTATACGCTTGGTGATGATGATCGTAAAGTTTTAGAGCTGGTAAAGGCTAATGAGAAATTTGCTGAAAAAGTTCTAAGAGGTTGTTCGGAAACTAGTAAATTCAAGCATATTCCCTCTTTAACATAACCCTACTCATAGCTAGGTATATGAAATTCTCAGTGGATGTTGTGAGTAAATCATACTCCTTCGATAGCCTTCTATTCCTATTAACCCAAGCAAAAGTCCTTTCTACAACCCATCTTCTTGGCTGTACTTTTAAACCCTTGTTCTCTTGTTGGTAGTAGCTCAGGTGGCGTATCTTTGTGCACCCAAAATCTACATGGAGGCCTTTTAACAATTTCAATATCTATGTCATATTCTTCCTTTATGTGATTCTTTAAATTTCTTCCTTGGTATCCCATGTCAGCCCACATTTTTTAACTTTAGTATATTTTGTTCTCATATTGTTTAATGCTATTTTAATACCATCTCTATCATTTTCGTTAGCAGCGCCTACGTAACAACCTAGTATAAAACCCTGAGTGTCTGTAATTATATGCCTTTTTCTACCCTTTACTTTTTACTTCCATCATAGCTTTGATCCCCCTTTTCTGTAGTCTTTACAGATTGACTATCTACTATACAGGCACTCGGCTGCTCATTCTTTCCTATTTTTCTTCTACTATATTTTGTAATTTCATAATTCATTTTCTCAAAAATTCCCTGCTTCTTCCATTGCCTGAACTGCTCATACACAGTCTTCCATAGCGGAAAATCATTTGGTAAATACCGCCATTGACACCCTGTACGCAATACATAGAAAATTGCTTCTAATATTTCTTTTTTGCTATACTTTGGCAGCCTTCCTCCTTTCTTGTATGATACTCTGAAGTGTTTTTCTATTCTTGCCCATTCCCTTTCGCTTAGATCTGTTGGATACTTTTTTCTCATCTTTACCCCGTACTAAAATTTCAGATATTATAGCCTTTTACTTGTTTCCGGACAACCTCTGATTATAAATTTCAAATTTTTTGATAATTTGAATTACGTAAAAATCTATGCAAAGTGGATACACCAAGCTAATCAGGATACATTTCAGAACGCAGAGATCATAATCCCTATACCGTTACATAAAATGCGCTTGTTTAAACGTAAATATAATCAAGCAGCACTGCTTGCAAAAGAATTGAGTAAGTTGTCCAATTTATCCTATACGCCATTTGCAATAAAACGCCTTCGCCATACTGCGCCTCAAGCTGGTCTTTCACTTAAACAGCGTGAAAAAAATTTAAAGAAGGCTTTTAAAACAAGCAACAAGAAAATTATCGAAAATAAAATCGTGATATTAGTTGATGATGTGGTAACAACCGGAGCAACTGTAAGATCTTGCTCTCAGGAAATTTTAAACTCCGGTGCAAAAGAAGTGAGAGTGCTATCACTTGCAAGAACGGTGAATGATTGTGAGGCTATTACATAAAATCTTGGCTTGCTTTTACTATATCCATAAAATTATAATTTATAGTTGAATAGTTGTTGGGGAGCGTATGAGTATAAAAGAGCAAGAAATTGATGCTATATTCCAAGAAATAGAGCAAGAATCAAAAGAAAGTGACATAATTGAAGAAATTAAGCAAAAGCTGCTCGCATGTAACCAAGATACATACAATCAGTGGAAAAGACTTAATTTTCACATAGATCATTTATTTGAAATACGGCAAGAGATTACCCATGCTTCTAGGTATTATACTACTGCGTTAAACATTGCTGCTCATAAAGGCTTAGTAAAAACAGTAAGACGTCTACTGGAGAAAGGTGCAGAGGTTAGTACACGCGATGGTGGTGGACACACTGCTCTGCATTGTGCCGCTAGCAGCGGTAATACGGAAATAATAGAATTACTACTGGAGCAAGGAGCACATATTCACTCATGTTCTAAACTTGGCTCAACACCGCTGCATTTTGCTGCTACTAATAATCATATAAATGCAGTGAGGTGCCTGTTAAATAAAGGAGCTAGTCCTTTAGCACTAGATAATAATAATTCCATTCCCAGTATGTTTGCTACAGACAAAGAGGTGATTGCTGTCTTGGAGAAAGCAGAAGAAGAGAAGCATAAGGAAAATGCTGCTGCTTTAAAGAAAGCAGAAGAAGAAAAACATAAGAGAGAAATGGAATGTAAGAAAAAAAGGCAAGCAAAAATGATTGCTGTAGGTGGTATTGCAACTGCATTGATAGTGGCGGGTATTGGATACATTGTTGAATTACCTATACTAGTAACTATTGGTATATCTGTATCCATTGCATTAGTATCTGTTTGCATTGCGTACGTAATGTCAAAACCTAACACTAAAATGGAAGGAACAGAGAGCTCTGTACAGGAAATTGGTCAGAGTATATAGGTCAAGATAAAACTTTACTTTTAATAACTTCAACATCACTAAACTCAAAGGTTTGATTCCCTATGATTTGAAATTTCTCATGTCCTTTTCCTGCAACCAGCAGAATCATACCCTCGTTATAGGCAATATCTATGCCTTTTTCTATGGCTTCTTTCCTGTCCCCTATCTCCAGTGCACTAGGACAATATAGCAAAATATCGTGGCGAATTTTTGCAGGATCTTCATCACGCGGATTGTCATCTGTGATTATTACTTTGTCTGCATACATTTGTGCTATTTTACCCATTTCTGAACGCTTCTTCCGATCACGATTGCCACCGCATCCAAAAACTAGGACTATTTTTTTGTTGAAGTGCCATTTTAAAGACAACAGGGCTTGTTTAAGCGCACTTGGAGTGTGTGCGTAATCCACGAATGCAAAAGGTTTAACTTTTTCCATTCTTCCTGGTGGAGAAACGAGTTTACCTATAGATATTTCTCTGTAATTCAGTCCAGACGAGGTAACTATACCAATTGCACACAACAGATTATATGCTTGAAATTGCCCCAAAACTGGAAAAAACATGTTATAAATTTCATCGCCAATTTTAATTGTAAGGTATTGACCATTAGGGGTTGGTGTTTGCTCTAATAAAGTAATATCAGAACCTGTTTTTCCATAGGTGATAACTTTGTTGCTGCGTTTTTCAGCTATTTTAAGCAATGCATGGTACTCATTTATATCCGCATTTAAAATTACTGTTTCTCCCTCTGGTAGTACCTCATAAAATAACCTTTTCTTAGCCTCAAAATACTCATCGATACTCTTATGATAGTCCAAATGATCTTGCGAGAAATTAGTAAAAGCTGCAGCAGTGAACCTAAGTCCATGAATTCTGTATTGGTCAATTCCATGGCTTGAAGCCTCTAATGCTAATTGTTCTACGTTCTTACTATTTATACCACATAATGTGGAATAAAGGTCATCTGCGCCTGGAGTGGTAAGATTATCGCTATTATCTTCTCTGTCATTATTGATGCATGTTCCAAGTGTTCCAATAGACGCAGCATTATAGCCAGAGTTTTGCCAGATCTGGCGGCAAAATTCTACTACTGAAGTTTTACCATTTGTACCAGTTACAGCAGCAACATATTTGGGCTGTTTGAATTGATAAAACCTGCTGACTATTTCTCTGTATATTTCTTGAGGGTTTGGGTGGTCAAGCACTGCAAAACTCGGAGTATTTGTCATGCAAGTAGCTGACACTGGAATCCAGTTTTTATTATGCAATTGCTTAGTGTGTTCATTTGCAATTAAATTTTCTGGATCCAAGTAGTCAAGCACTGGGATGACATCTTTTTTGGTTCCTTGTATGACAACGTCTACACAGTCGTGTGCGTGATACTGGGATTCAGTAGGAAAAATCTGGATACATGCTGGTTTTCTAGATTCCAGCGTCACGCGCTGGAATGACACCGCAGACACACAAACAAAAAGATAACCTTCCTTTACTCTATTGGGATTACATGTAACGCCCTTGATTTCAATATCAAAGTTAACATCAATAATGTTATGCAGTAATTCTCTCAGTTTCATCTGCCAGTTTTAGTGTTCAAACATGGCAACCTTGCTAGTGCAGCATTTAAATCAGAGATTAAATCTTCAGGATCTTCCAGTCCACAAAATATCCGTATAAAACTTCCACCATAATCTGAATTCATTACAGATCTTGACATAGATCTACGATCTATTGGTAATATCAAACTGTCGCATCCTCCCCAAGAAGCACCGATACCAAAAATTTTCATGTGATCAACCATGCAGCTTAGTTCTTCACATGAATATTCTCTATCTAGTGCTATACTGAATGTGCCGCTTGCTCCTTTGAAGTAACTTTTCCATAATTCGTGTTGAGGATGGGAGGGAAGTGCTGGATACAAAACTTTTTTGATTTTTGAATGTTTTTCTAGCCACTTTGCCACTTCCATTGCTGTATTTTGGTACCTTTTCATACGTGTGTACAATGTTCTAAGTCCCCTATGTGCAAGGTAGCAGTCGTGCGATTGAATGGTTACCCCATAATTTTTATAGCTCTCATAAAGCAATTTAAAAATTTCACCTTCAGCAATAATAGCCCCCATCACTAAATCTGAGTGACCGGCTAGATACTTTGTCACCGCATATAGTGCAACATCAACTCCATAATCAAGCGGCTTAAATAACAAAGGAGTGGCCCATGAATTGTCACAAACGGTCACAATTTTATGTTCCTTAGCAACTTTTACTATATGCTCTATATTCGAAATCTCAAACGTTACAGAACCAGGAGTCTCGATCATTATCAATGAAGTATTACTCTGAATTAAATCAGTTATATCCTGTGTTGGATCATAAAAAGTTACTTCTGTTCCTCTTTTTGGTAGCTCATTTTCTGCAAACCTCCTAAGCCTATAATAACTATTATCTTGAATTAAAACGTGCGAGCCTGCTTTAGCGAAAGTTAGAATAGCAAAAGTAAGTGCAAATAGTCCGGAAGGATAAATAAGCGCTTGTCCACTCCCTTCAATTTCAGCCAGTGCATTTGAAAGATAATGAACAGTAGGAGTACCAACATTACTGTAGCTATAATCCCTTGCAACACCATCGTTGATTACATCGTATATACTTTCTCCATTTGCTGCATTTAAGTAGTCCTTGTAAGTAGGGAATAATATGGTAGAAGAATGATAAACTGGCGGGTTCATGGAACCTTTATAGTCATTAAATTTTCTTCCTGCTTTAACTAATATAGACTCTTCCTTCACATTTTTATTATTTATTTTTTAAATTGTACTCATCTTGCGTATACAAGTGAAGAGAAATTGCATGTATTAGCTCTATCTCACCCTTCAATAACTCATAAATCAACTTGTGTCTTTTTAGAACGCTCATTCCAATAAAGCCGTCAGATATTAATATTAATTTAATGTGCGAAGGTAATGTTGAAGATGAAGCAAAATAATGATCAGTATGCTTTGCTGATTCATCGATAATGTTGATATCAATTACATCTATCGAATCGCGTATCTTTTCTTCTATTGCCTTAATAATGTCCATAATGGTTTCTTTAAGCAACAATATGCTCCTCCTGTCATCTCAGTGTCAGCTACTCGGATGACAGGAAAAGTGATCACAATTATTTATTCTCTTCTTTATTATCTATGTCTTGATAATCAGAATCTACTACTTTTTCCTCTTTATCATTTGGATTTCCTTCTGATGAAAAGCCATTTTCAGCACTATTTTGTTGAGATGTTTGATACATAGCTTCTCCAAGTTTCATAGATAATTGAGAAAGATTAGTAACTTTCTGCTGTATTGAATCAGCGTCATCAATGTTATCAGATTTACTAACTTCTTTTAATTCGTTAACTGCATTTTCAATAGCAGATCTATCTTCTGGTGAAACTTTATCACCATACTCTGTCAGAGACTTTTCTGTAGAATGGACTAAGCTATCCGCTTGATTCTTCACTTCAATAAACTTTTTGCGCTTTTCATCTTCTTGCGCTTTTTCTTCAGCTTCTTTTACCATGCGATTTATTTCATTATCAGATAAACCACCTGAAGATTGAATGCGTATTTTTTGCTCTTTTCCAGTAGCTTTATCTTTTGCAGAAACGTGTGCTATTCCATTTGCATCTATATCAAATGTCACTTCAATTTGTGGCCTTCCGCGCGGAGCAGGAGGTATCCCTTCCAAACTAAACTGACCGAGTAGCTTATTATCAACTGCCAGTTTTCTTTCACCCTGATGCACCTTAATTGTAACAGCTGTTTGGTTATCTTCTGCAGTTGAAAACACCTGAGATTTTTTAGTAGGAATTGTAGTATTACGCTCAATAAGTGGAGTGAATACTCCTCCTAGAGTTTCAATACCAAGAGAAAGTGGGGTCACATCAAGTAGTAACACATCTCTTACATCACCTTGAATGATCCCCGCCTGTATTGCAGCTCCAATTGCTACAACTTCATCAGGGTTAACTCCTCTATGTGGATCTTTGCCAAAGAATTCTTTAACTTTCTCTATGACTTTTGGCATACGAGTCATGCCACCAACAAGAACCACTTCGCCAATTTGACTAGCAGATAAACCAGCATCCTCAAGAGCTTTTTTACAAGGAGCCATAGTTCTTTCGATTAAATCATTCACTAAGCTTTCAAGTTTTGCTCTCGTTAATTTCATATTTAAGTGTTTTGGACCACTTGCATCAGCTGTAATAAACGGTAGATTTATTTCCGTTTCCATTGCACTTGATAATTCAATTTTCGCTTTTTCAGCAGCTTCTTTGATTCTTTGCATAGCCATTGGATCATTTTTCAAATCAATGCCATTACTTTTCTTGAATTCATCTAGTAAATAACTCACTACTCCATTATCAAAGTCTTCACCTCCAAGATGGGTATCACCGTTTGTTGCTTTCACTTCGAAAACTCCATCACCTATTTCAAGTATTGAAACGTCAAATGTACCACCACCAAGGTCATATACTACTATTGTGTGCCCATGTTTCTTATCAAGACCATAAGCAAGTGCTGCAGCAGTCGGTTCATTTACTATTCTGAGTACATTTAATCCGGCAATTTTTCCTGCATCTTTTGTTGCTTGACGTTGAGAGTCGTTGAAGTATGCTGGCACTGTTATCACAGCATCTTTTACTTCCTCTCCAAGATAAGCTTCTGCTGCCTCTTTCATGTTTTGTAGTATAAATGCACCAATTTGACTAGGAGAATATTCTTTATTATCAGTTGTTTTAACCCATGCATCACCACTTTTTGCTGCAAATACTTTGTATGGTACACTTAGATTTTTCATCTCAGGATCACTATATTGACGGCCTATTAATCTCTTAGTAGCAAAAAAGGTATTACTTGCATTGGTGGTTGCTTGCCTTTTTGCTGGAGCACCAATCAACCTTTCTCCTGAAGAAGTCAATGCAACTATAGATGGAGTAGTTCTTGCCCCTTCTTTATTTTCTATTACCTTTGTATCCTTGCCCTGCATTATTGCAACACAAGAATTTGTTGTTCCGAGATCTATGCCTATTGCTCTTCCCATAATGAGTACCCCATTGTAAATATTATCTGATATAAGAATATATAAGTATAGGGCTCATTAATTACAAGCCCAATTTAGGTTTCTAATTAGTTATTAGAACTTAAAAGGCGCGAAAGCCACTTAGTCAGCCAAAAATTGCCTCGTAGTTTATTTGAATTATCAGCTTCTTCATTGCTGCTATCCCCAATTTGGTATCCAGAGTTCTGTAATGGCTTATAACCGTTTAAATTAACATCATCTCCTTGTTTTAAAACAAATGTATTTACATCTAAACTGTTATCAATACTAACGTTCAATGTAATATTAAACTCTTTTTCGATTGTAGAAACTGTATTGCGTTTGTTATTAAAAATGTGCGCTATAACTGCACTGTGTGCTACTAAATCAAAAGACTTATTTCGATTCTTGTTAGCAATATGTTGTAAATCCCTTAGTATTGATGAAACAATTACTTCGTTTGATTTTACTCTTCCAGTACCTTTGCAGTGTAAACACTCTGTAGTATTAATTTCTTGTATGTTTGGTTTAATTCTTTGCCTTGAAAATACCATTAAACCAAAGTCATTTATGTAGCTAAATTGAACTTTAGCTTTATCATCTTTAAACGCTTGCTTTATAGCAGACTCAACAGCTCTGCAATACTGATATTTCAACATATCAATAAAATCGACTACTATTAATCCTGATAGGCCCCTAAGATTCACCTGTCTTGATATTTCAGGTACTGCTTCCATGTTGGTTCTATAAGCTGTTTCTTCTATGCTATCTTCTCCTGTCATCTTTCCTGAATTTACGTCTATTGAAACAAACGCCTCAGTTAAAGTTATTATCAAAGACCCACCAGATGGCAATTCTACTCTATTGCTATATAACTCAGAAATTTGATCTTCGATTCCGTAGTAAGTAAAGATCGGAGCATAACCTCTATACAATCTATAGCGCAACTTACTACCTTTTAGTGCATTATTAGCATATTGCCTAACTGCCTCAAAAGCTTCCTTTCCAGACACTATAACTTCTATACCATCGCTACAAAAATCACGAACAGATCTCATAATTACATCTGCTTCATTGTAAATTAATGATGGAACGTTTACAGAGAAGGCATTTTTTTGAATGCTCTGCCATAATGAGGATAAGTAATTGTAATCCTGCTCAATTTCTTTCTTATTTTTTCCTGAACCAACAGTTCTTACTATTAAACCTGATCTTTTTGGCAAGTTTATTGAACTCAGCATCTCCTTTAACTGCTTTCTGACATTAGCATCTTCAATTCTGCGGGACACTCCACCTTTGCTCATGGAATTTGGCATGAAAACACAGTATCTACCCACTAAAGTTATGTATGTTGTAAATGAAGCTCCTTTATTGCCTCGTTCCTCTTTAGTTAGCTGGACCAATACTTTTTGATTTACTGAAATAACATCTTGTAATTTGTATTTTTTATATAAAGGTACCTCTCTTACAAAACCACTACCTGATCCGTTGACATTCTTACTAGCTGCAGAATCTGAAGAAACATTTGCTGAGGCTTCTTCTATACAATCGTCATTTGAGTAGCCCTCAAAGATAGTTTCCTTTTCTTTTTCTGGAATGTTGAAGTAATCTAGAGATATCTCGGAAAAAGACAAAAAACCTTGCTTATTTTTCCCATATTCAATAAATACGGCTTGCAAAGAAGGCTCTATACGCTTTATATAAGCAACGTATATATTACCTCTTAATTGTTTTTTTTCCTTGAATTCTTGTTCAAATTCTACAACCTTGTTATTAATTGACAAGGCAACTCTTACCTCATTAGAACAGATAGAATTTTCTATCAATAATACCCTTTTACCACTATTTGTCACTTATTTACCGTTTGCTTTTTATTCTGAAGTTAACTTTATGCTACTTAATGCACTGTTGATTGTCAAGGATTTTGCAATCTGCATTATTCGATTGACTTTTAGTATTTTGCGTAATAAACTCGCATAGAATTTATTATATCATTATAAGTATGGCGAAAAAAAATGCTTCTTTGCTCGTTAAGTTAGTCAGCACTGCAATCAAGATAACAAAAACTGGTGAAGAAAAATCAACTGGCTATTTTTATGTAAAAAAGCGTAATCCAAAAAAGCTCACCAAAAAACTGGAGTTTAGGAAGTATGACCCAGTAGTCAGAAGGCATGTGTTATTTAAAGAAGAAAAACTAAAGTAATTTTTTTATAAGGAATTTTATTATTATGCAAAATTTACAATTAAGTTATCCTATAATAGTAGAGTTGGGGGATGTGAAAGATACAAAACTGAAATTAATAAAGGTCATTGCACAATTAATAAGTAAGAAGTACACAACACAGAAAAAAGCAGCAAACGCTCTAAAGATTGATCAACCTAAAGTATCTCAAATCAATAGGTCAAAAATCGAAGGGTTCTCCTTAGAATACTTGCTTAACTTATTGATTGTATTGGGCCAAGACATAAACGTAAGAATAAAGCATAATTCTAAACCTGCATAATATGGTATCCGTTCAGCGGAGTGGCAAAATAAGGTAGACAAGATAAATCAATCTCGGTGTCAAGCACTGGGATGATAAGGTATAAACCTTATCGTCATGCCGCCGCGAACCGTCATACCGCGATTCATTCGCGGTATCTCTAGATCCCGCTAACAAGTAGCGGGATGACGGTTATCAGGCCAGCACCCCTACGATGTCATCCCAGTGCTTGACACTGGGATGGCTTTGTTGCATCGCTCAAGTGAAAAGAACTGGCAGTTACTGACAAAATTCATTATAAATAGCCATTTAACTGTTGAAGAAAAAATATGCCACAAAAAATGAGAGTCAGTAACTGCCATGAATATAACAAATTTCTCCAAGAAAGAGGAAGCATTTTTTGTTATATCAATGACGCCATAGAAAATTGGTACGAGAATTGTCCAAAAATGCAGGGCGGCAACTATATTTATAGTGATAAAGTTGTGATTTTGGTGCATATAATCGTCAGTTTCTTTAGAATTGGTTTAAGAGGTTGTTCGGAAACTAGTAAATTCAAGCATATTCCCTCTTTAACATAACCCTACTCATAGCTAGGTATATGAAATTCTCAGTGGATGTTGTGAGTAAATCATACTCCTTCGATAGCCTTCTATTCCTATTAACCCAAGCAAAAGTCCTTTCTACAACCCATCTTCTTGGCTGTACTTTAAACCCTTGTTCTCTTGTTGGTAGTAGCTCAGGTGGCGTATCTTTGTGCACCCAAAATCTACATGGAGGCCTTTTAACAATTTCAATATCTATGTCATATTCTTCCTTTATGTGATTCTTTAAATTTCTTCCTTGGTATCCCATGTCAGCCCACATTTTTAACTTTAGTATATTTTGTTCTCATATTGTTTAATGCTATTTTAATACCATCTCTATCATTTTCGTTAGCAGCGCCTACGTAACAACCTAGTATAAAACCCTGAGTGTCTGTAATTATATGCCTTTTTCTACCCTTTACTTTTTTACTTCCATCATAGCTTTGATCCCCCTTTTCTGTAGTCTTTACAGATTGACTATCTACTATACAGGCACTCGGCTGCTCATTCTTTCCTATTTTCTTCTACTATATTTTGTAATTTCATAATTCATTTTCTCAAAAATTCCCTGCTTCTTCCATTGCCTGAACTGCTCATACACAGTCTTCCATAGCGGAAAATCATTTGGTAAATACCGCCATTGACACCCTGTACGCAATACATAGAAAATTGCTTCTAATATTTCTTTTTGCTATACTTTGGCAGCCTTCCTCCTTTCTTGTATGATACTCTGAAGTGTTTTTCTATTCTTGCCCATTCCCTTTCGCTTAGATCTGTTGGATACTTTTTTTTTTCTCATCTTTACCCCGTACTAAAATTTCAGATATTATAGCCTTTTACTTGTTTCCGGACAACCTCTAAGACAAACAGTCGGGTTTATAAAAGGGTATTTGCAACAAATAGGAAGAGATTTGCAGCTATTCACAAGCATCAAAAGAAACTTAATATTAAGATAAATGATTGCAGAAAATAATATGGAAGATATCGAAATTGCTATAGACAGTACAGGAATTAGTATATACAACAACACACAGCAAGGAAAATAGCACTGACAGAAAATATCGTGGCTATGAGCAAACGAGAAAATTGCACGTAATGTTGAATATAAACAACAAAAAAGCCATAGCTGTAAAATACAGTAACGGCTGATCACTATGGAGCTTGTGATTTGCTAAAAGAAGTTGATTTTCAGCATGCCATAAAAGCACTATATGCAGATAGAGCATGTGATAGGCACAAGTTTTATAAGTTGTGTAACGAATATGATATAAAGACAAAAATTCCACCAATAAACAATGCGGCAGAACATCCAGAAATAGATTATATGTCTGACAGGAATGCTGCTATTAGGTTAATAAAATTATACGGTGAAGGTGGCATGAAAGAATGGAAAAAAGAAGTAAATTATGGGAAAAGATCTTATATTGAAGGGTTTTTCTCAAGATTAAAGCAAATATTCGGATTTAGTTTTAGGAATAAATCTGAGATAAATCGAGAAAAAGAACTAAATGCTATTTGCTTAATAAATTCACTGATATTGGTATGGCTAAATTTGAGATAGTTACATGAATTTACCATAAATCACCATCTCATAAAGTGTGATGCAACAAAGCCCACTGGGATCCAGGAATTTTATTAAGTTAGTAAGCATAAAAGCAGCCATTTTATGTTAAATACAACGTTTTGATGATTATGAAAAAGCTGGATTCCAGACTGGAATGACACCATTTGTTGTAAACTCACTTCTTCTTGATTTGTAGAACAATAAAACAGTAAGCTAAAAGGGAACTTATTACTCAACAAAACAAGACTTAAAATTTTGTGCAATGCTATTGATTATAGCTAGATATGCATCTTTTCCAGGCTCTATGTCTGATCCAATAGGATCAAGAACTACCATTTTTGCGTCATTAGAAAGGGCGTTAGGCTTTATGCTATCTTCCTGTGAATGAGCAAATATACATTTAACGTTTTCTTCCTTCATTATCTTTTTTAGCTTCATTAAACTCTTCATACCTATGTAAGAATCCTCTTCTATGGAAAGAATAGCGCTTGGATGATTTAGACCGAAATATTTTTCAAAATATTGATAAGCATCATGAGTAACGATGTATTTTTGATTTTTAAAATCATTCAGTTCTTTCATGATTTCTTTTACTTCTTGGTCTATTTTTTTTATAGCTTTTGTTGCATTAGAACTGTATCGATGGGAATTTCCTTTATCTATGTCAGACAATGTTGCACTTATAGAAAGTATCATGCTCTTTGCATTTTCGGGACTCAGCCACATGTGTAAATCTTTTTCATCTTGAATGTGAGTGATTTTTCTAGAAAATGAATGTGGCCGAGTAGGAAGTAGGTTGATTGCCTTTGACAATTGCACTAGTTCTTTATTATTTTTGGCGAAAGTTTGAACAAACGTCTCTAAGTTATCGTCAACATAAAATATAACGTCACTTGATTCTAAATTACTCGCATCAGATGGCTTTAATATATAATTATGTGCAGATGTTGCATAGCCAAGCAATTCCGGTTCTAAAATCCCTTCTGTAACAGAAGCTACAAGTGAGTGGATAGGTTTGATTGTAGCTACAACTTTTAAATTGGATGAAAAGGCAATATTATAGTATAGTGTAAGTGAAAGTAATAGAAAAAAAGCCAGTAAATGTCTCATATAAACGTTGAGAAGAAGTTAAATTTTGTCAATAAATTGAATAATGTCAATAATCGTGTTCTAAAAATAGAAAATCTTGCTCTCGCATATGATGGTAAAAGAATCCTTGACAATATCAATATGTTCATGGAAAGAGGAGACATAATTACAATACTTGGTCCAAATGGTGGAGGTAAAACCTCTTTAGTGAAAGCAATTGCTGGTATAAATAAAAATTATACTGGAAATATTGTGTTAGCTGAGAACACAAAAATTAGCTACATGCCGCAAAATTTTAGTATTAGTAATTTGATGCCAATAACAGTTGAATATTTTCTTTTAAATAGCTCCTTGAAAAGACTAAAGAAAAATCAATCCATTATTACAGAAACGATAGAGTTGGCTGGTATCGGTAACATTTTGAAAAATCAAGTGTTAGAAATTTCTGCAGGGCAAACACAATTATTACTGCTTGCACGTTGTTTAATTGCAGAGCCTGACTTGATCATTCTAGATGAACCAGTTAGTGCAATGGATATTAACGCGCGGGCTAAATTTTATGATATTATAAATAAAATAGCAAAAAAACGATTGGTATCGATTCTTATGACTTCTCATGATCTTAACTCTGCTCTACCATCCTCAGATTACATAATTTGTATAAATAATACTATCTATTGCCAAGGCAAGCCTGATGAGATTATGAAAAATAGAACCCTAAATGAAATATTTAGCAGTTACGCAGCGAAATGATTCAAAATATTTTGCGTCTTCTGCACATAACTACGGTGCTGACGCGTTACAATATATTACCTTATTTACTTCCACCATCAAAAAAATCAATAAATAAAATACAAGGCCACAAGCTAAAGTGTGCTCTTGAAAAATTAGGTCCGGTGTTCATTAAGTTTGGGCAGTCTATCTCATCACGTACTGATGTTTTAAATGAGGATATAACAAATAACTTGTTATTGATATGTGATAGATTGCCATCATTTTCACATAAAATAGCAGTTAAAACTATAGAAAGTGAGTTTAATTGTAAATTGAGCGACATTTTTTCAAGCTTTTCTGAAAAGCCAATTGCAGCAGCATCGATTTCTCAGGTGCATAGAGCGGTTACAACTGAGGGTAAGGAAGTTGCTGTGAAGGTTTTAAGGCCAAATATTGAGAAAACATTCTCAAGGGATATAAAAATGCTTTCTTGGCTTGCAGAAATTGCAGAAAAATTTAGCGAACAATCAAAAAGGCTGAGGCCAATTGAATTAGTCAAAACTTTTGCTGAAATTTGCCGATTAGAGTTAGATCTACGTTTTGAAGCTGCTCACTCTTCGGAACTAAAGGAAAACACAAAAAATGACAGAGGTTTTTACGTACCTGAAATAGATTGGAATAGAACTTCGAAAAAGGTTTTAACATTAGAATGGATAGAAGCAACGCCAATATACGAAGTTGAAAAACTGAATAATCGTAAGCAAATAGCTATCAATCTTATAGAATCGTTTTGCAATCAAGTATACAGGGATTGTTTTTTTCATGCTGATATGCATCCTGGAAATCTAATGGTTGATAGTAATAACAATATTATTGCCCTGGATTGTGGAATCATGGGTAGAATAGATCGTGAGACATGCTATTACGTTATAGAGATACTCAAAGGCTTTTTAAATCGGGATTATGATCACGTTGCAAAAATGCACTTTAGGGCTGGTTATGTTTCATCACAGCATAGAAATTTTGTCACAGCTTGCAGGGCAATAGGTGAACCCATTATTGGGCAGCCTATACAGAAGATTTCATTTGCTAGTTTACTTGCTCAGCTATTAAAAATAACTGGTGATTTTAATATGAAAGTTCAAACACAATTGTTATTGCTGCAGAAAACTATGATTTTACTGGAAGGGACATGTAGAAAGATCTACTCAGAAATCAATATGTGGAAAGTAGTTGAAGCGTGGATAAGCAGTCAACATGAAAATAAAATAGGGTATAGGGAAAAAATTAGAAGTTCTTATCCTGTAAAAACAATCCAAGGGATATTTAGCCTTATAGAAAAATTAAACCTAATAGCTGATAAAAAATTAGAAAACATCCAAATTAAAAATAAATCAAATGGAAAAGTCTATTTTTTATTGTGGTTTGTAATTATAATTCTAATCGTTAAACTTTTAATTTCTTAAACTATGGGAAAAAACTGCGTCAAATCCAATTTTTATTCAACTTAATTTTTAATCTGCAGGAGCCGAGTTGAGAATGTCCAATTTTCCACTTTCTTTATGTATCTGTTCAGCAGAGTGGCAAAATAAGGTAGACGAGAAAAGACAACTATAGGAACAAATGGGTGTCATGCCAGTGCGTGACACTGGCCTCTTGTTTCAATGTTAAACAAAATACCATAGAATTCAAAAAGACAATTCCTAGAAAATTTCTACATCCAAAAAAGGCATAAGTTATGTTAATGCTGTTTGAATGAGATGATATAAAGATAAGCCAAATTTTTACAAAGAAAACATTTCAAGCAGCAAGACACCTTTGATTGAAAGAGAGCACCAAATTTATGGGGTGAGTAACTGCGCTATTTCAACTATAGTATTTTCTAAAACGAATGATAAACGTCTAAAATGGTATTACCAACTAAAAGGTGTAAGTCTGTACATTGATGCATTAGAGGTCTGAGGCAACTTTTGATGGTGTGCCAACAATGCTCTATCGGATTTAGATCAGGTGAATATGTTGGAAGATAAAGCAAATGACAGCCAAAAAACTCTATTAATGACTTTGTTTTGGGAGTTTTATGGAATGTAGCATTATCCATAACTATGGTTGTATCACGCTGTAATTGTGGAAGTAATCTTCGCTCTAACCATACATTAAATATATCTTTATTACACCCTCCTGTGAAGGTCATTGGTGCAATAAACTTCTCATCCACCTATTATACTCACTCTTTCCCGCTTTTTTCCTGGAACATCAGCATATATTTTTTCTCCTCTTGGAGCTCGTGCATATTCTCGGTATAGTCTATTATCAACTCCTGCTTCATCTATATATAAAATGCTACAGTGGTCTATTTTTGAGACTTTATCGATAAATTGCTGCCTATCTTCTTGATTGCGCTCTTGATAGAATGTGACTTTTTTTAAAGGTTATTTTCAGCTGTCTTAATCTATACCAAATTGCACTTATCCCAAAGCCAAGGTTTTGTTTCATTTCTGCTAGTGTGTGATCTGGGTGTTTTTTGACATATTCTTTGAGTATTTCTGGATCTATTTTTCGAATAAAACCAGTACTTTTTACCGCTTTGAGACCTTGGCCAGTAGCTTTCTTTTTTAGCCATCTATATAGTGTTGCTATCCCTATCTCAAAAACCTCTGCAACTTCAACCTTTGACTTTCCTTTTTCTACCAAAGACACTGCTTTTTCCCTTAAATCTACACTATATACCATCGCTTTCCCTACTTTAAAAAAACATATTATACCTTTATCATTCGCTTTTGAAAATACTATAGTTAGCGGAATGACGGTTTTTCAAATTGTCGGTAAATCTAAGTCAGTTTAGCTATAATTTCCTAAATTTGCTCACAATCTCTTGACTTGACACATATGTTTTTTTCCCAAATGTTACTATCTTCCTCCTTTTCCTTTCTCAATTTGTGCAACCATTTCCTTTACATTTGCATGCGTGAGAAGGGAATTTTTGCTGACATGAGATTTTGGATCAGATTTTGCTGTTACGTGTTTCGTTGCAGATCTTTTATTCTCTGTTAGAAATGAATGAGATTGTTTTTTCTTCACACCGATATCCGCTTGTGCTGCTGGAGTGGTTTTGCTTTCAGCAAGCTGTACATTAGCATTTCCTTTTGCTTGATTTTGCTCAAATTTTTCTTTTAATGCCTTTACTTTACTGCCCATCTCGCGATTAGCTCCTCCTTTCATAGTAGCTGCTGCTACTTTTGGTATCGCCTTACCAGCAGCTTTTTGTGCTGATTTCCTATTGTCTTGATTTTCAGATTTTAGTGGTACTCTTTCAGCTGATTTTTTAAGAATTACTCCTACTACTTTTGGCTCTGTGCTTACTTTTTGATTAGCACGGCTTAGATTTTTAGGCTTTGGCGGTACTGCAGGTTTATC
This sequence comes from Wolbachia endosymbiont of Drosophila innubila, assembly GCF_021378375.1. NCBI lineage: Bacteria > Pseudomonadati > Pseudomonadota > Alphaproteobacteria > Rickettsiales > Anaplasmataceae > Wolbachia > Wolbachia endosymbiont of Drosophila innubila. The sequence goes on from NZ_CP076228.1 coordinate 1,094,006, forward strand.
TTTGATTACCACTTTCGATTCTTGTCTAACTTCTTGACCAGTAGTAAACATTTTTTTTGGCACTTGCGGTGGTTTTGGTGGTACGAGGGATTGAGGTTGTTGTTTCTGCTTACGTTCTCTTTTTGCTTCTATATGTTCTTTAGGAACTGTTGCATAAATTGGCTCTTCTTTGGGCGATTTTGAACTCTGCGAATTTTCTATTAAAATTTTACTCTTCTTCTCTTGATAATTTGATATCTCTTTGTATACAGACTCTTCATTTAATGAACTTCCATAGCCTGAATCTTCTCTCTGCTCATATAAAGGATTTTCCTTTTGCTTTTTCTCTTGATAATTTGATATGTCTTCATATTCAGACCCCTGATCTAATGAACTTTCATAGCCTGAATCCTCAGAAGGATTTTCCTTAGCATCAGGCATACTAAAACTATTAGCTCCTTTTAGTAAAGAAGATGTAGACTTTGCCTTGCTTTCTCCATCTGAGGATATTTCTGATTTAAAGCGTACCTTCCTCGAATCTGGAGCAGCCGGAGGTGCTGTTGTTGGTCGCTTTATTTGCCTCATGCGATTACCACCTAATTTTTCTTTCGGCTGTTCTTCTTTTCGCAGCTCAAAAGTACCTTCCTTTTGCTTTCTACCTTCCAAACTCACTTCGTCGGCTGTTCTTCTTTTCGCAGCTCAAAAGTACCTTCCTTTTGCTTTCTACCTTCCAAACTCACTTCGTGTGATCTATCTTTTCCTTGACTCTTTTCACTTTGTTCTAAATTTAAAGAATCTTTTAAAATATTATTTTTTCTGAAATCTTTTTCTAATTGTTCCAAGAGATCAATTTTTTTTAAAATTCTTGTATACTTAGCTGCTGTTTCTAAAGTGAAACTTGACAACTCATCATTTACAAAATTACTTATACTACTGTTCTTGGTTGGAAAATTTTTTCCCAAAATTCTATTCATTAATGTTTTAAAAAGACCTAATGGCTGTTCTACATAATTGTTCAAGTCAGTATATATAACAAACTCAGCTATACCTTTTGCCTCACCTGTAAAACCTTCTAATGCATGAGATAAATCCCTTAACGTTTTGTTATATTGTTTCTCTGCATTTCCTAGCTTTACAGCTTTGATCAGAGAATCGAGATTTTTTTTATAGTTCTCACTTTTAAATGGATTATTCATACTAATTACAGCTCATTATTTATTAAAATATAGATCTAAAATATTAAGATCTAGTAAATATTACTTTTGTAATTCATGTAGAACTATAGCTATAATAAGTAAGATTTCCCTACGTCATACCGCCGCGGTATCTCCAGATCCCCCTAACAACTTACTATTACCCACAAATATAAAGTTCGTGAGCAAGTCGCCATCCTTCTGCTAAATCAAAGAGACGTTTATATCCTTTCCAAAGAGTAATTGGTCCTGGTTTTGGGTCATTTTTTCTTGCTAAATGGCCTCCAAGTTCATGAAACAGCTTCTTTTATGTTGGGAACTACACTTGGACATGGTTTTCTGTGTATTTTAACGTATAAAACTTTCCATTCTTCTTCAGCTAATAAGGTAGTACATGGTAATGTTGGGTTAGCTCTTGCAATTGATGTAATAAAGAAGATCCTCCAAGCAATAATACTCATAACTGTTAGATATCTCATTAGTCTTTCTGCTATTCCAAGCCTACATTCTTCAACTTTGAGACCGGATTTAAAATTTTATGTAATATCTCTATTTTCCATCTAAGGGAATTGTAAGTTAAAAACGTGATATAAAAGAGATAAGAGAAAAGATAACCCTGCTCACTAGGAATAGCGGGCGGGCGCGACCGAAAGGAAATTGGTATTACAACCGTTGGTATCAAGGTACGCTAGCCCTATCTCTCGATACGTTTGAATAGTTGCTTGGGACATATATATGCACCCGTTTACAATCTTAAATTAACTAAAACTATCGAGGTTTATTATGGTTACATCTTATCAAAATTTTATTGGCATTGACATCGGAAAATTTAAAAATATCGTTGCAATTCACAAACAGAAGAATGCTGTCGAATTTGATAATAATGCTTCTGGTTGGCAACAATTATTTCAAGAGTTTTCAGATATTCTACCTAATGCTTTAGTGACTTTAGAAAATACAGGGAAATATGAGCTTGGCTTATCACATTTTCTTACCGACAAAAATATTGCCGTGCATCGAGCTAATACTCGTAAAGTAAAAAGCTTTATTTTATCTCACGGAACTTTAGCAAAGTCTAGATGCAAGAGCTCTTGCTCAATATGGATTTGAACGCCATAGAACTATCTCTATTTTGTACCTACCTCTACAGAACAATCAACTTTGGCTGCACTTTGTCAACGTCGTGATGATATTACGCAAATGAGAACTCAAGAAAAATGCAGACTTGAAGCACCGGAAAATGATCATATAAAAGAAAGCTGTCAAAAGACCATTGAGTTTTTCGATAGTCAAATAAACGAACTCAATGATACTATACAAAAGATTATTGATGAAAGCCGCGAATTACAACAACGCCAAAAAATTCTTAAAACAGTTCCTGGAAAAGTTATCACAAGATTTTTTGTGTTTAATGCCAGAGCTTGGTTACTTAAATAGAAAAGAAGTAGCAAGTCTTGCCGGAGTTGCACCGCATCCAAAAGAAAGTGGTAAAGCTGTTGGTTACCGAAGGATTACAGGTGGTAGAAGTAACGTTCGTTCAAAGCTCTTTACAGCCGCTATGGCTGCTACAAGGTCAAAATCTATACTTGGCGCCTTTTATTCTAAGCTTGTTGAAAGTGGTAAGAAGAAGATGGTGGCTATAACAGCCCTAATGCGTAAAATTATAGTAATTGCTAATACAAGACTTAAAGAAGCAATTAATTTGCATACTTAAAAATCTTCACAACGGTAACTGAAATTGGCTAATGAATATGTGCGTCCACACAGACTTAAAGCACATATTCATTAGCTTAAGCAGAAATTGCTGTGGTAGCTGTTTGATATAAAATTCTATTTCTATGACAAACGGGTTTTTATTGCCCATATAATTTGCAAAATTACACAAATAAAAAAATTTTTAAAAAACATAGTTGATACCAACTAATTTTTTCAACAGCTTCATCGAAAGTATTAACTGAAAGATTCGTTAATAGCATCCATTCTAGCGGTTTTTTTTAAGGGAAGGGGAGTTTTCTCAACAACATAAACTGCATAAAGTGGTAATTTAGGTAGTTCTTCCGTCTTATGCCTAATATTATTCTTAGATGGATTCATCATAAACTTTCCAAATCTAACTTCCAAACGTGCTGTTCTTTTTGGCTTATTATCTTTTACAGGAACTTCAACTTCTACCGTACCTGCACAATGAGAGGATTTAATAAATGCCCATAACTTCTGCTCACCTTTTTCAGGATATCGAGATTTTCTATTTACTGCTCTATCTCTGCATGCTCTAACTAGCACTGCCGAATTAAGATTATGTGCAAGCTCAAAAAAGTCATATATATCTGCTTCTCTATCGCATACAGTTATAGTCTCAGTTTGAGTTGGATCAATAATATTATTTGTTTTTCTTAAAGTTTCCAACCACTTTACGCTTTCTTTATCTTCAATGCGATCGCTCTTTTTTAAGGTTCTCAGTTTCTTCAGGTCTTGAATAAACTTTTTGATCTAGTATCCCTAGTACCAAACCTTCTATACTAACGGCAAGAGCTGTATGCATTATAATACCTTTTGCAGTATCATAACTGGACAAATTTGCTAATCCGCTTGTTTTTTTATGGTTATTATATACAATGTAACTGGTATCTTGAATGACAAGAACCCTCTTGTGAGCTTTTGTTCTCTCAACCGTCTTATTAATATGTGTAGCTAAAATATCACTTTCTTTTACATTCTCATTTTGAAAAAAACGTTATGCTGTTTTTGCTTCTGACCAACTTTCACATGCTTGATTAATCTAACTTTCAGGTAATTTTGTCAAACATATCAGCAATCTTTACTAATCGCTCAGTTAACCTTTTATCTCCAAATTCATTTTTAGCCCATTCACTACTTTTACTTGCCATTTTACACCCTCAATATTTGCAAACTTTAATATTGTAATATTTTACTTTTTAGTCCATTTATATTTGTGGGTAATAGTAAGGAATGACACCGTCTTGATGGAAACCAGTGTCAGCTACTTTCATGACACCATCACAAGGTGAAACTGGATCCCAGTGGGCTTTGTTGCATCGCTCAAGTGAAAAGAACTGGCAGTTACTGACAAAATTCATTATAAATAGCCATTTAACTGTTGAAGAAAAAATATGCCACAAAAATGAGAGTCAGTAGCCATGAATATAACAAATTTCTCCAAGAAAGAGGAAGCATTTTTGTTATATCAATGACGCCATAGAAAATTGGTACGAGAATTGTCCAAAATGCAGGGCGGCAACTATATTTATAGTGATAAAGTTGTGATTTTGGTGCATATAATCGTCAGTTTCTTTAGAATTGGTTTAAGACAAACAGTCGGGTTTATAAAAGGGTATTTGCAACAAATAGGAAGAGATTTGCAGCTATTCACAAGCATCAAAAGAAACTTAATATTAAGATAAATGATTGCAGAAAATAATATGGAAGATATCGAAATTGCTATAGACAGTACAGGAATTAGTATATACAACAACACACAGCAAGGAAAATAGCACTGACAGAAAATATCGTGGCTATGAGCAAACGAGAAAATTGCACGTAATGTTGAATATAAACAACAAAAAAGCCATAGCTGTAAAATACAGTAACGGCTGATCACTATGGAGCTTGTGATTTGCTAAAAGAAGTTGATTTCAGCATGCCATAAAAGCACTATATGCAGATAGGGCATATGACAGAGAAAAGCTCTATAAGCTGTGTAATCAATATGGTATAAAACGAAAATTCCTCCGAAAAAACAACGCAGCAGAGCATCCAAAGTTAGACTATATGGCTGAGAGAAATTCTGCAGTCAAGCTCATAAAGTCATATGATGAAGATGGTATAAAGAAGTGGAAAAAAGAGATGAGTTATGGAAAAAGATCTTATATAGAAAGTTTTTTCTCGCGACTGAAACAAACATTCGGGTTTAGTTTTAGGAATAAATCTGAGACAAATAGAGAGAAGGAACTACTTGTTAAATGCTATTTGCTCAATAAGTTCACTGATATTGGTATGGCTAAATTTGAGATAGTTACATGAATTTACCATAAATCACCATCTCATAAAGCGTGATGCAACAAAGCCATCCCAGTGTCAGCTACTTGGATGACAAGAAAGGGAGCACTGGAATGACAGGAGATGATGGAGTGACAGGGAGTAATACAAAAAGTTTCGTCATCCCCATTGAATCGGCTTTAAAATCGATGTTCAAAGTTGAAATTTCCCTAGAAGATGCGGGGAAAATCAGAAAAGGTCAGGAAGTTGTATTAAATAACTTGCGTAATTTAAAGAATCATGATATTTGTTGTACGGTGGTGGGTAGTGTACCTATTGCAATCTGCAGTTTTATTTATGGTTGTGTGAAACCTATTCGTGTTTTTAATATTTAAAATGAGGTTTAGATGTCGATAACATCCGAAAAGAAAAAGAGTTTGATAAATATATATGCAATTAAAGGAGATGATACAGGCTCATCTTTTGTACAATGTGCAATTTTGACCGAGAGGATCAGTAACTTAACTGAGCATTTTAAAGTGCACAAGCATGACCATCACTCTAAGCGTGGTTTACTTATATTGATAGGTAGAAGACGCAAGCACTTAAATTATATAAAGCGTAAATTTAGTAATGAAGCCTATCAGGAATTAATAGAGAAGTTAGGCATTAGAAAATAATCGAGGAATTTAATATGTTTAAAATTATAAAAAAATCTATAGAGTGGGGTGGTCGTGCCTTATCTTTAGAAACAGGAAAAATAGCACGCCAAGCTCATGGTTCAGTAGTTGTAAATTACGGTGATACTTCTGTTTTAGTAACTGTTGTACGTAAAAAGAAGGAAGAAAGCGTTGATTTCCTACCTTTAAATGTGCAGTTTATCGCAAAAAGCTATGCCATGGGTAAGATCCCTGGCGGGTTTTTTAAAAGAGAAGGCAAGCCATCTGATAGAGAAACTTTAATCTCAAGAGTAATAGATAGAAGTATAAGACCACTATTCCCAGAAGGATTTCATGATGAAATTAGTGTGGTGTGCAATCTATTAACTTATGATACAGTCAATCCTCCTGAAGTGCCAGCATTGATTGGTGCTGTTGCAGCTCTTGCAATTTCTGGTGTTCCCTTTCACTTTACTATAGCTGGAGTGATGGTTGGTTGTGATAAAAATAATAACTATATACTCAACCCTTCTGTTCAAGAGATGAAAGCAAGCAGCTTGGATCTGTTTTTGTCTGGTGATGAAAATTCAATTTTAATGGTTGAATCAGAAGTGAAAGAGCTCTCTGAAGAAAATGTTTTTAATGCAATAAAATTTGGCCATGAACACCTTAAGCCTGTCATTAAGCTCATAAAAGAGTTTGCTGATACAATTGGCAATAAACCTGAGAGCTTTGCCCCTATTGATGCATCAGATATAACACAAGAGCTCGAAAAATACGGTAAAGATTTTGAAAAAGCATATTCGCAAACAGTAAAACAAGAGCGAGTTCAAGCTCTAGAAGCGATCAGAGAGAATATATTGAATACTCTTAAAGAAACTGGAAAAGACGAAAAGTTAATTACGTATGCAGTAAAAAACTTTGAAAGATCTTTAGTACGTGAAATAATTAGGAAGAAAAGTGTAAGGATAGACGGTCGTAAGCATGATGAGATACGTCAGATAGAAGTTGAAGTTGATATTCTGCCCAAAACTCACGGTTCTGCACTATTTACAAGAGGCAATACTCAGGCACTGGTTGTTACTGCTCTTGGCACCACTCAAGATGAGCAAATTGTGGATGATATTGAAGGGGATAGACGTGAGCATTTCATGTTGCATTATAACTTTCCCTCATTTGCTGTTGGAGAAACTTCTGCTGCGCGTGCACCAGGAAGAAGAGAAATCGGTCATGGCAAACTTGCTTGGAAAGCAATTCATCCTGTTTTACCCGATAAGTCTGAATTTCCTTATACAATAAGAGTAGTGTCCGAAATTTTGGAGTCTGATGGTTCTTCTTCTATGGCAACAGTTTGTGGGACTTCTCTTGCTTTAATGGATACGGGCGTGCCAATAAAGGCCCCTGTTGCTGGAATTGCTATGGGTCTCATCAAAGATAAAGACGAGTATGTAATACTTTCCGATATACTTGGTGATGAAGATTATCTTGGTGATATGGACTTTAAAGTAGCAGGAACTAGTGAAGGGGTTACGGCGCTACAAATGGACATGAAAATTTCTGGTATAAGCTTTGAAATTGTTGAAAAATCTTTAGAACAGGCAAAAGCTGGAAGATTACATATTTTAGAAAAAATGAATGCAGTGATTTCAGAACACAGTGATGATGTCAAAGACCATGCACCAAGGATGTTATCATTTTACATAGATAAAGACAAAATTTCTGCTGCTATAGGTTCTAAGGGGAAAAATATACGCAGTGTGTGTGAAAGAAGTAATGCAAAAATTGAAATAGGAGATGATGGTAAAGTTTCTGTTTTTGCTACGAGTGGCACTGAAGCTGAAATTGCAAAGAGTATGATGATTGATTCAATAACAGAACTAGAACAAGGTTCTATAGTTGATGTCAAGGTTGTAAGAATAGAGAAGTCTATTGTAGAGCTTGAATTTCTTAATGGCAGAAAAGGAAAAATGCACATAAGTGAAGTAGCTAATGAACATATAGATTCTATAGAGAGCGTACTTAAACAAGATGATACTTTCAAAGCACTAGTAATTGACTTTGAAAAAGGTGGGTGTCCAAAGTTGTCAAGACGTCGGGTTGATCAAGAGACGGGAGAGTTTTTTGAAGGTGAGCTTTACAACGAGGAAAGGAAAGATGGTCCAAATGACAGGGATAATTATTACAATAATTCATTTAGTAGAAAACCTGGAGGAAGTCACCATAAGAGGCCTCCTCGTCCTCATTCTGGTTTCAGCAACAGAAATAGGCCGAAATTTGGTAATAATGATTCATCATCAGGTTTTTATTAAGAGTAAACTTCTTGCGTTACCTCTCGTCATTCCAGTGCTTAACACTGGAATGACACCCTTTCTGGTGAAGGTTGTTCTCAAATCACAATGTTAGTACAATTGTGGTGTTAGCTATAGCTAACCCAAGGTATCTGTTCAGCGGAGTGGTAGAATAAGGTAGACAAAGCAAGATAATAAAGATAATCATAGAGCAAAAGTGAGGTAATGTGGTAAACCTTTGAGAACTTTGCAAAAATTTACAGCAAAAAATAGAAAAACTGAAAGCAGAGATAGAAAACTTAAAAGCAGAAAATAAAGCTTTAAAGATAGAGAACGCTGAATTAAAGGAAAGGCTTGGTTTAAACTCGAAAAATTCATCTCTACCGAGCTCTAAAGAATTGTACAAAACAAAAAAGGACAAGCCAAAAAGCGAAAGGAATGTTGGCGATCAGGTTGGGCATAAAGGAAATTTTCATGCTACAATGGAAGCGGATAAAGTAGTAAAAATAGAGTTGCCTAATATTTGCGAATGCGGAGGAGAGCTTGTAATATGCGAAAAACCTTATGTTCACCAAAAAGTTGATCTTCCGGAAATTAGGCCTTATGTAGTATAGCATTTCTCATAATAGTCCGAACAGGTCATAGGAAGGCAGAATCAACAGCACGACGAAAGGATTCGAATAGAGGAATGTTTTTCCTGGCTCTGTTTTTTATAGCAAACCAATGATGCTCAATTTTGTTGAAATCTGGAGAATAAGGCGGCAGATACAAAATTTCTGCACCAACCCCTTTAGCAAGCTCGATAATCTTATCAGACTTATGAAAAGTAGCATTGTCAAGAATGACAGTCTGTCCAGGTTCCAAGATCGGTGTCAAAAATTGCTCAAACCATCCATTAAAAACATCCATATTACAGTGGCCTTCAAAGGTTAACGGAACAACTATCTTTCTTCCACTTAAGGCTGCAACCATACTGATTCGTTGAGTTTTCTTTCCAGATTTTAAGGCATAAAACCGCTGTCCTTTCTGGCAATATCCGTAGTTCGGTGTTATCAATGCCAGACTCATCTATATACACTAAGTTTTTAGGTTCTTTTGTCGCTATAATTTTCAAAAATTCAGCACGTTTTTCTTCGTTTCTTTCCTTGTATCCATATGTCTTTTTTTGCGCGTAAATCCAATTTTTTTTAAGGGCTCGATAGATCGTTTGGATACTAACGTTGTTCCAAAGTTTAGCCATTTCCGATAGAGTCTTTCCTCCGTGTTCTCTGGCAAATTTGGCAAAGGTATCCCAGTCGGTAATTTTGTGATTGTAACCCCCATTTCCAAGTTTTTTTGATTGAAAGTCTCCTGTTTCTTTTCTTCTTTGCTGCCACTCCCATAAAGTAGTTCGTCCAATCTTAAATCTTGCTGCCACTGTTTCTCTGCTTTCTCCTTCGTCTAGCGCTTCCATTGCTTTTTTTCTTAAATCATAACTATATGCTGCTGGCATTCAACCTCCTTATCATCATCTACCCTTATCCTATCACATCCGGACTTTTATGGAAAGAGCTATAAGAGGTTGTTCGGAAACTAGTAAATTCAAGCATATTCCCTCTTTAACATAACCCTACTCATAGCTAGGTATATGAAATTCTCAGTGGATGTTGTGAGTAAATCATACTCCTTCGATAGCCTTCTATTCCTATTAACCCAAGCAAAAGTCCTTTCTACAACCCATCTTCTTGGCTGTACTTTAAACCCTTGTTCTCTTGTTGGTAGTAGCTCAGGTGGCGTATCTTTGTGCACCCAAAATCTACATGGAGGCCTTTTAACAATTTCAATATCTATGTCATATTCTTCCTTTATGTGATTCTTTAAATTTCTTCCTTGGTATCCCATGTCAGCCCACATTTTTTAACTTTAGTATATTTTGTTCTCATATTGTTTAATGCTATTTTAATACCATCTCTATCATTTTCGTTAGCAGCGCCTACGTAACAACCTAGTATAAAACCCTGAGTGTCTGTAATTATATGCCTTTTTCTACCCTTTTTACTTTTTACTTCCATCATAGCTTTGATCCCCCCTTTTCTGTAGTCTTTACAGATTGACTATCTACTATACAGGCACTCGGCTGCTCATTCTTTCCTATTTTTCTTCTACTATATTTTGTAATTTCATAATTCATTTTCTCAAAATTCCCTGCTTCTTCCATTGCCTGAACTGCTCATACACAGTCTTCCATAGCGGAAAATCATTTGGTAAATACCGCCATTGACACCCTGTACGCAATACATAGAAAATTGCTTCTAATATTTCTTTTTTGCTATACTTTGGCAGCCTTCCTCCTTTCTTGTATGATACTCTGAAGTGTTTTTCTATTCTTGCCCATTCCCTTTCGCTTAGATCTGTTGGATACTTTTTTCTCATCTTTACCCGTACTAAAATTTCAGATATTATAGCCTTTTACTTGTTTCCGGACAACCTTTAATATCACCTTCGAGTATCCATTGTAGTTGGTTACGGCTTGCCAGTAACAAGTGGCAAGCCACAGTAGCGTCTGCGCAGGATCTTTTTGGTCTAAAACCATAAGAGTGACGATCACTGATCGTTTCAGCTATCGGTTCCAAAGCAAACAAGTATAATGCTTGCATGGCTCTATCTTTTATCGTAGGGATTCCAAGAGGTCTTCTTTTGCCATTAGACTTACTGATGTATATCCGTTTTAGCGGAGAAGGTTTGTATCCTCTTTGTTTTAATAGCTTTATTCCTTGAAATTTTGTGTTGCAAGTTGACCATATTTGACGATCTACACCTGCTGTGTTTTTTCCTTGGTTTTCAGTTACTCTCTTAACCGCCAAAGCTTTGCCGCTAAAAGAGCGTGTGAGAAGGTGTTGTAAAGTTTTCACCTTACCCCATCTGCCTTGTTGGACAGCCTTAACAATACGCCTCTGTAGCCTCATAACAACTTTTTGGCATTTCTTCCAGGGTAACTGGTTCCATGCTTCGGAGTTATTGGTAGGTGCACTTACAGTTGTACTTGTAATCATCTGCTTTCCTACCTTAAGTGGTTAACAAAGTTTCTTGTCATGAAGGACCAAATGGAAGTCTGCTCGTTTTCACGCGAATTAATGTTACAAATTCTATCCATTTCGTTACAAAATGGCATTCGCTTTCTCCATTATCCTTTACCTGCACATCCATCAGCATTCCTTGCGGGTTGCCTGCCATATAGGCGAAAATACAGGCTTATCCTGTTCCTTTTGTCATACAATAGTGGGTTAGGTGGCTTCTCTATACCGGTGGAATTATTATTTGCGTACATCCAGAAATGAAAAATGTCACATTACCTTTTGGTCGGAGCTTATCAGCATCTTTAGCTCTTTAATCGTTACGATACTTATGAAGCTTCACTTACGTTCACCATACCACTAAGCCTAGCCCTCCAACCACATGATGCTTGTAGTTTATGCTTTCTCTCACGATTGAGCATCTTCTTTATCAAGAGGAGGTTCATTGTCCGCGTCGCTCAGCACCAACTGGTTACCCAATTCGCACTGATGCGTAGACTCAGATGGCAAAACATCTGGCTCAATAAGCTTTAGAATCCTTTCAGTTTCTTTCTGAATGAATTCCTCTCCTTTTATAAACAATATGACCGAAGGCTTTCAGGTCGCACCATCTCAATTATATACCTGTTCCCACTAGAATCTCTGCAAAGAACATCAACGATACTTTGTTTTTTAGAGGCAATTTCAGCATCTTGAATAGTGCTGAGGAATTCTATTTCTTTTATTTCATCTTTGCCAGTGAACCCCAAAATATCATTGAGAAAGTGAATGAGGATGTCTTTATTTTTTTCAGTACCAAATATTTTTTTGAAGGTTAAATCCAGCTTAGGGTCGAGAAACTTAGATAAAGCCATAGCCAAAGTGCTTAAAAATATTAATAATTATACACTATTATTAACAATTATTCAACCATATTTTTGAAGATAGCTATGCCGCCGCGAACCGTCATACCGCCGCGGTATCTTAGCATAGATCCCGCTAACAAGTAGCGGGATGACGAATTACTTAACCGTCATACCACCGCGAACCGTCATACCGCCGCGGTATCTCGGCATAGATTCCGCTAACTAGTAGCGGAATGACGATTGTGTATCGTGTTTTGCTAAAAATCACAGAATGCAGTCTGGTTACAAATAAACTATTTTGACAGTTAATGGGGTCTAGTTTTGATGTATGGACTATCCAAAGAAAAGGGTGGTATCATAACTTCAAAAACTTTTATGCTTTCTTCATTCAGAAATTCATACTTACCCTGCATTATTCCTGACGGTACATTTAAGTATGTTCCACTTGTGTATTTAAATACCTCTCCAGATTTTATCACAGGTTGTTCTCCGATAACACCAACTCCGGCAATTTCATTTACTTTTCCCTTATAATCTATTATTTGCCAATGACGACTTAACAATTGAATAGTTGATTGGCTTTTGTTTTTTATCTTAACGTTATACATCCATACATAGCAATTTTCATAAGGAATGGATTGCTCTTCAATATAAATTGGTAAAACTGTAACTTCAACAAAGTTGGTAGTTAGTGTGTATTCTATCATTATAAAATATTCATGATAAGAAAATAGTATTTTAATTATATACTTTTTTCATAGATTTTTCAAGTATACTTTAATTAGGAAATATCAATTTATAGTATGAATGAACCAGATGCGCTGAGCAAAAAAGTAATAGGAATAATAGGTGGTGGACAATTAGGTAAAATGACTGCTATCGCTGCAACAAAACTTGGACAAAAAATACATGTTTTTGCCAGTGCTAAAGACGATCCAGCTTGTTCTATTGTTGATGATTTCACAATAGCAGATTTCTCTGATAAGAAAGCGCTTGAATCTTTTGCACAGAGTGTGGATTTGGTCACTATTGAGTCTGAAAATATTCCATGTAGTGCAATTGATATCGATGTAAATTTTTATCCGGGTAAAAAAGCGTTACACATTGCGCAAAATAGGCTTAGAGAGAAAGATTTCATTAGAAGCTTGAGTATAAAAACTGCTGAATACAAAAGTATACAAAATTATAATGAGCTACTGAAAAGCAGTAGAGCTTTTGGCTATCCAACAAGGCTGAAAACAACAGAAATGGGTTATGATGGAAAAGGGCAATATGTGCTTGAGAATGATTCTGAAATGAAGCAATTTGCTTCCTTTGATTGGAATACAGAGTACATTCTTGAAGCAAGTGTTGATTTACTGAAAGAGGTTTCAATAGTCGTTGCAAGAGATAAAAACGGTAAAGTAGCTTTTTTTCCTATAGCAGAAAATTACCACGTTGATGGAATACTTGATACTTCAACAGTGCCAGCTAAAATAGATAGTAAATTAACTCAAGAGGTACAACGAGCTGCAAAGAAAATAGCAAATGCGCTTGATGTAATAGGAATTCTGGCTATTGAATTTTTTGTTACTAAGGATAACGAATTGTTAGTTAATGAACTAGCTCCAAGACCTCACAATTCTTGCCACTGGAGCTTGGATGCATGTAACGTTAGTCAATTTGAACAGCTAGTTAGGATAATATGCGGGCTACCTATGCAGGAAGTAGTATTACGCTTTCCTTGTATGACGAAAAATATAATAGGTAATGATATATATGATTCTCATAAGTATTTGAGCAACGAAAAAGCTAGTTTAACCATATATGGGAAAAAAGAGGTTAGGGATAAGCGTAAAATGGGACATGTCAATATAGATTTAAGTTAACAGTTTTTCTACGTCATACCGCCACAACTGTACGAACATTGTGATATGATGAGATGTTACATAGTAAACGGTGTCATTCTAGCACCTCTTTTCCCGTCATCCCGCTGCTTGTTAGCGGGATCTCATTTCACTTTGTGAAGGTGTCATCCCAGCACCTCTTTTCCCGTCATTCCGCTGCTTGTTAGCGAGATCTCATTTTACTTTATGAGGGTATCATCCGAGTAGCCCCTTTCTCATCATCCCGCTGCTTGTTAGCGGGATCTCATTTCACTTTATGAAGGTGTCATTCGAGTAGCCTGACTACTTGGATCCAGGAATTTTATTAAGTTGGTAAGCATAAAAGTGGCTGATCTTATGTTAAAACACAACGTTCTTGATGAGATTACAGCAAGGCTGGATTCCAGCGTCAGCTACTTGAATGACAGCAGTCCTACGTCATGCCGCCGCGGTATCTCTAGATCCCGCTAACAAGTAGCGGGATGACGATTGTCGTTTAGCCATAAATGTTTAAGAAATTTACCAAACGAAAAAAAAGGCAAAAGAAGCCCCGTGGTTGGCTAGTTACTTACATTATACTTTCAAGTATGGCGTTTTTTTATTCTAAACGTTTAATAACCGCGATTCATCTGCTTTTAAGCCGCAACTAATCTAAATTATAAACATTAAGAAATTTACTAAACAGAAAAAAAGGCAAAGAAAACCTAGGGTAGCTAATTACTCACTATCCATTTTTTAAGTTGGCGTTTTTTGATGTTTTAAATGCTTTATAAGCGCATTTTAGCTTGTATAGCTAGAAATTTGATAAAGACATAAGGTGCACATAGTGCAAAAAATTAAACATGAGACACCAAATACGTTGAGTTTTTTTGTCATTTAATCTGTACAGAGAAGATAAATAAATAGCTTCAGTGTCATGATAAGGGGGCTGGCGAAGGGTGTCAAGTAAGTTTTTTCGTTTCTATTTCCAATAAAAGTTTGTATGCAATAACACAGAAGCATGCACTGCTATTCCTTCATTTCTTCCAATATAACCTAATTTCTCTGCAGTGGTTGCTTTGATATTTACAAATTCATCATCAATTTCTAATGCTTTTGATATGAATTTCTTCATTTCTACTTTGTAAGGCGATATTTTAGGCTCTTCACAAACTATAGTAATATCTAAATTAGACACGCTGTACCCTTTTTCTTTTGCTTTTTTAGCAGCAAAGTCAAGAAAGTGAGATGAATTGCAATCTTTCCATTCAGAGGAACTAGGAGGAAAGTGCTCTCCTATGTCGCCACATCCCAGTGCTCCGAGTATTGCATCAACGATTGCATGTATTGCAACATCACCATCAGAGTGCGCTTCTATTGCCATGTTGTGTTCAATTTTCACACCGCAAATTTTTATAAAGCTTTCAGCACCATTTTGAACTTTAATGAACTTATGTATATCATAACCGGCTCCGACACGAAATTTTGGCTCTTCAAAAAGAAGCTTTGCCATATTGATATCCTCTTTTGTGGTTAACTTAAAATTGCTTTTCTCACCTTTAATAATCGCAACATGTTTTTTGTGCTCTACCATTAGTGATGAATCGTCAGTAAATTCTTTGACTGATTGATGGCATGATAATAATTCTTTGAAATTAAAAATTTGAGGGGTTTGTATGGCTCTGAGCTTTCCTCTTGAAATCGTAGATTCAATAAAACTATTACTCACCAATGACATAGTGTCTTCAACTTCTATTGCTGGAACTACTCCTGTATATTGATCATTAATCATAGATTCAACCAAGTTATCTATCAGAACATCTGACACAAAAGGCCTACAAGCATCGTGTATAACTACAAAATCTGGGTTAATTTTTTGTAAGCTTTCAAGCCCTAGTTTAACTGAACTTTGCCTGTTTTCTCCTCCGTATACAGGGCTTAGTAATTTAGTGTCTGTAATTAGTGATATAGCTTTCTCATAGAAACTTTCATGGTCTCTATTAATTGCTATTCTTATGTAATCTATATATTGGTTAGCCAGAAATCTTTTAATTGTATGAAATAAAACAGATTTACCTGCCAGTTTTATATATTGCTTAGGAATCGTAGAATTGCATCTACTGCCTACTCCCGCTGCAACTATTAATGCTGCTATTTTGTATTTCTTAGCGCACATATTTCTTTTTGTAGAAGCTTTCCTCTCTATCCAAGATTCTTTCCGAAAAATAAAATTTCTGACATCATATAAAAGTTACTTCCCCTATTAACTAGCATAATTATAATAGCAAAAGAGATATTTAGAGAGCTCAAAATCTATCTTTGCCTGCGGATTAAACAACTAAATTTTAGTAAAAAATGATAGTATTACAAATCGTAAAATACTTTCAACATAGGAAAAATAAATTGCATATTTTTCAGTAAATTAGCTATGCTAAACACATGCAAAAACGTCATATAACTATTTGTTTCATACTGCTTTTTATAATAGGGATGTTATTCCTGATGCGTCCTATGATTTTTCCATGTTTAATATCTATTATTATTGCATATTTGTTTAATCCGCTAGTAGTCAAGTTTGAAAAGTATAGAATACCACGTTCATGTTCTGTAATTTTTATAATACTTATTTTATTAATAGCTTTTATACTAGTCATAACATTTGTTTTACCTATTATATATGTTCAAATTACTTCAATATTAAATTTCTTAGTGAGTAAAGTGCCTTCATTAAAGTTTAAAGTAATCCCCTCTGTATTAGAATTTCTTAATATGAAAATCGAGGATAGCTTATTTGATCATTTATCTAAAAATCTAGCAGAAAATTACAGCAACTATGTATCTTATTTCATGAATGCTCTTGATATTGCTAGTAACTTTATAATCCAAGTGTTAAGTTCAAGCTTTAACACGGTATCATTAATGGTGATTACTCCTGTAGTGTTTTTCTATATATTACGTGATTGGCCTTTAATTATAGAAAAAGCTAGTAAATTAATCCCTATTCCTTACAGAGGAAAAATTGCAGATTATTTTTCCAAAGTGGATTTCATTATATCTAATTATCTAAAGGGGCAGGTAAATGTATGTATTGTCATGATGGTCTTTTACTCTGTGAGTCTGAGCATAATTGGATTGGAACACTCTATTGTTATTGGAATTTTATCAGGAATGTTAACGTTCATACCTTACGTAGGGCCATTATTATATACCATTATTGGGTTTTTGAGCGCTATCACTCAATTTAGTGGATGGTTTGAAAGTGCTGCTGTTTTGCTATTATTTGGTGTTGGACAATTAATAGATTCAAATATATTAGTTCCTTTATTAATAGGAAAAAAAGTTCATATACATCCAACTGTAATTATTCTGGGAATTACTATATGCGCTTCATATTTTGGATTTACAGGTATATTACTTTTTATTCCAATAATAGCAATGTTCAATGTATCAGTAGAATATGCAATCAATAAATATTTTAAAAGTGAGCTTTATAAAAACGGCTAACAGACCTTTTGCATAATCAATTTATGGTAAGAGGAGAAATGAGCCCAGAATACCTGACACATTTGAGGAGCGTAAGTAAATTTCTGCGCAAAAATTACTACCAGAAAGAGGTTACGTAAGAGGTTCAACGTGCAATTAAATTTATTTAACAACAATCAAGCTGATTATAGCCGGCAAAATTACATCATCTTAGATGAAAATAAGCACGTATATAATTCGGTAGTTAATGATTTATCTTGGAAATGTCTGATTCTTTTTGGACCTAAAAGCTCCGGTAAAACTCATCTTGCTCATATTTGGCAATCAATAAACGATGCAATCTTTATCAATGTGAATAACTTCGTAAGCGAGATTAGGTATAGCGATGCTTTTATTTTAGAAGACGTACAAAACATTAAAGATGAAGCCATGTTATTACATTGTTACAATTACATGAAAGAAAACGACAAGAGGCTGCTAATCACTTCTTCAATTTCACCAAAAAAGCTTAACTTCAAACTAAGAGATTTAAGTTCTCGAATATTATCAACTATCAGCGTAAAAATTTTGCCTGCAAGCGAGGAATTATTAAGAATTATGCTAATAAAACGATTTTCAGATAAACAGTTAAAAATTGATTTAAAAGTGATTGATTATATTTTAGCAAGAATAGAACGTTCTTTCTATAGCATTGATAAAATTATAGAAAAGATAGATAATGAATCTATAGGGTCAAATGTGACCGTTCCTTTTATTAGCACTTTATTAAAAAAAGATGCCATTTGATTTCTTCTTTTGTAAAGGTGTATATTAAAAATTTATTAACACCCATAACACTAACGTAATTGGAATCTCTACCTGTCCATGTTAGAATTATAATCAATGTTATGTTATAATAAATATAGATAGATACAGCTAAGAAGTATTCTATATTTATAGTAGAGCTCACTTTATAAGGTGTTTTTTATAGATTTAACGTTATAATTTAACTATGATAAGAGTAAGATTAAATTTAAGAAAAAGGTTAAAGCAAAAGTTTGTGATGTTCACTCTATTGATAAATGCTTTATTTGTCTCATATTTTCTCATAAGAAACACAGGGAACACTTCTAATCAAATTATAGCCAAAGAAATAAATATAGGAACTGATAATGAAAAATAAACAGTCGCAAAATAAAAAAGAAAATCTTTACATAACATATTACATAGATGCTTTAGCTTCAGAGAGGTCCGCTGCACAAAATACTCTGGAAAGTTATCGTTCGGATTTACACCAGTTTGAAGAATTTTTATTGGAAAGCGGCACTACCTTGGTTGGTGTAAACAAAACCAATATTAAAGATTATGTGAAATCTTTATGTACACAAAAAAAATATAAAAGTAGCTCTATATCAAGAAAAATATCCGCTATGAAAAATTTTTACAAGTGTCTATTTAATGACGGAATAATAGATTTTAATCCAGCGCCGGCTAATGATGCTGAATTAAAGAATCCAAAAGTTTCTCGTCCTTTGCCTAAGTATTTAAGTGTCGAAGAAATATTTTTGCTAATGGACACAGTGAGAAAATCAGCAAGCGAATCGAATAAAGAGATAAGCAGTAAAAGGCTATGTGCGATTTTAGATATCCTTTACTCTTCTGGAATGCGTGTTTCTGAACTAATTAGTATGAAATTATGTGAAGTGTCACATTTAATAAACAGTAATAACAAAGAATGCTATATAATAATAAAAGGAAAAAGTGGTAGAGAGAGGCAAATTCTTTTTAATGAACAAGCATTGCAGAGCCTTAGAAATTATTTATCAGTTCGTGATAATCTGATCTCTAAAGAAAAGGAATCCGATTGGCTATTCCCAGGTGATAAACCTAATAAACCAATTACAAGGCAGAGGGTCGGTCAATTAATGAAGGAGTTGGCAAGAAAATGCAATATTGATGAAAATAAGATCTCTCCACACGCGGTTAGGCATTCTTTTGCTACCCATCTACTAAATAGCGGAGTAAATATTGTGTTGATACAGAAAGTTCTTGGCCATACTAACCTTTCTACAACACAAATATATACTCATATTGCTAACGAAAAGTTAAAGGACAAATTAGCTGATTCGCATCCTATTACTCAGATGATCAATAATTAAATTTATTGTTTTTAATTTGTAATAAAGTTAAATTTAAATAAATTTATGTGAGTTTGTGATTTCAAGTTTATTGTTTAATTTCTTTCTTATATTATGGGAGGTATTCTATACTTTCATTACTCTCCCTGTAATTTTCTTTTCTGAGTGTGTAATAACCATTTTCCTCGTCTGTTCGGTGAGAGTTGTATTATTCATGCTGCGTTTATTATGTGGCATTAAATATGAAGTGAGGGGAATGGAAAACATCCCTAAGCAACCTTTTATCATTGCATCTAAACACCAATCTCCATTTGAAACATTTATTTTTATACTACTATTTAGAAAAGCGGTTTTTATTTTAAAACGTGAATTGAAATGGATTCCATTCATTGGTTTGCATCTTATAGCGCTGAAAATGATTTTTATTAACCGTTCAGATGGTATCAGTTCTATACGCCATATAATCAAACTAGCAAAAATGCGTATAAAAGAAAATAGAAGCATAATAATATTTCCTGAAGGTACAAGAACAACTATAAACCAAAATATAAAATATCAACCAGGTATTGCTGCTTTATATAGCGTATTATCTGTTCCTGTGTTACCGGTTGCTTTAAACACTGGTTTGTTTTGGCCAAAAAGCATACTTTCTCTGAGAAAGAATCCCGGAAAGGCAGTAATAGAAATATTGCCCCCAATATATCCTGGGTTAAACAAAAATGAATTCTTGCAAAGTTTAGAAAAAATTATTGAAGAGAGAAGCAGTAGATTAACCATAGGAAAAACTGATATTGCAAATTAACAAAAAAACTTTATAATTAAAAGAAAAGTACAGTATTTTAGGTATTAATATATGGCAAATCATAAGAGTGCTAAAAAAATGATAAAGGTAATAGCAAAGCGCACTTTAATAAATAAGATGCGGAAAAGTAAAACTCGCACTGCTATTAGAAATTTGGTTGATATAATCAAGTCTGGCGACAAAGAAAATGTTGTTCTGGCATTTCGGAATGCTGAATCTAATTTACACAAGTGTGTGAATAAAGGTGTTATTCATAGGAATACCGCTGCGCGTAAAATAAGTCGCTTAAATGCAAAAGTAAAAGCATTGATGACCGCTTAATACGGTTAATGTAAAGTTAACTGTATTAATATATACTCCTCAGTTTGTATATTCTGTATAAAATTTAAGTAGCTTAAGTGATGGATAAAAAAGTGCTATTAGAACTAAGTAATGGATTAAAAATCGAGCTACCTGTATTAAGCGGAACAACAGGTCCTGATGTGTTAAATATCAAGGATTTATATAAGATGACAGGATTATTCACTTACGATCCAGGGTTTGTTTCTACAGCTTCATGCTCTTCTACAATTACATTCATTGATGGAGATGAAGGAGTTCTTAAATATAGGGGACATAATATAGCTGATTTGGCAGAGAATAATAATTTTACTGCTGTGATTTATTTATTGCTCTATGGTGAATTACCCAGTTCAGAGCAACACAAAAAATTTCTTCTCAAAATACAAGAATCATCCAAAGTATCAGAGCAAGTTACAAATGTAATTAAAGCATTTCCAAAAACTGCTCACCCTATGTCAATCTTAGTTGCATGTTTTGCAAGTTTGTCAGCATCTTATCATGAAAAGCATGGCAACAATGTCAATGGTGAAGACCTAGATTTTGGAATTTCTGCAATAGCGCAAGTTTCCACAATTATTGCAATGATTTATAGGCATATCAACAATCAGGAATTCATAAATGCTAACAATGAATTAAGTTACAGTGAAAATTTCTTAAAGATGATATTTGGCGATGCTGTTGATAATGATAAAAGCGCCCTTTTTGCAAAAGCTCTGGATAAAATATTTACTCTCCATGCTGATCATGAACAGAATGCTTCTACGGCGGCTGTCAGATTGGTGGGATCGGCTGGTTCTAATCTGTTTGCAAGCCTCTCTGCAGGAGTTGCTACACTTTGGGGACCAGCACATGGTGGAGCTAATGAGGCAGTTATAAATATGCTAAAAGAGATAGAGCAAAGTGGAGATATAGATAAATTCATCGAAAAAGCTAAAGATGATAAAGATCCATTTAAATTGATGGGATTTGGACATCGTGTTTATAAAAATTATGATCCGCGCGCGCGTATATTGGAAGGCGCTTGCCATGAGGTTCTAAGTAAACTAGAACAAAATAATGAACTGCTTAAAATTGCAAAAAAACTTGAAGAAATAGCTTTAAAGGATGAATATTTTATCGTGCGTAAGTTATATCCAAATGTTGATTTTTACTCAGGTATAATAATGAATGCTATTGATATCCCCTCAAATATGTTCACGCCTATTTTTGCACTTGCAAGAACCACTGGTTGGGTTACTCAGTGGTATGAAATGATAAATGATAAAGAAACTAAGATCTGTAGACCAAGGCAACTCTATTTTGGTAAATAAATTTATTTTCACTTCATTAGACTTCTTGCATAACCCAAACTAAGTAGAAAAAAGGTGTCATCCGAGTAGCTGACACTGGTTCCTTTACGACGGAAGTGTCCAGAGGTGTCATTCCAGTCTGGAATCCAGAAAAAAGGATGGTGTCATTCCGTATCCGTTCAGCCAATGGCGTCAACTTAAGAACTTTCATTAGCAAACTCTCCTAAAGACATGATGGCGTTTAGGCTTATCTACTTTATTGCGGCTGTCCCGGTCGGATTTTAACTTTAGCGCGTATACTTAAAAAGGGCTTGAAAGTTTTTTGGCGCAATAAGTACCTGATAGAGTTTCTGCCTCATTACACCAAATAAAACTGAAAAATTTAAACGATACTCATACCAATTCTCATTATTAGTGAATCAAATAAGCGATATTGTAGAGTTATTTAATTGTGGAGTGAGAAAGAAAGGCAATAGTATGGCTTTTTTTCCATTGTTATCTATCCGTTTATTGTGCAGTGGGAATTGGTATCAGTAATTTGATCTGGGTTCCAAGGCCCTTGTGCATCACACATATGAAGCGATAATATATTGCACATGACCAAGTTTGCCCAAAATTCTTGTAATACAGCCTCTCCAGAAAAATTCTCTAACTCTGCTCCTACTTTGAGTCGTTTATAGCACTCCTCTATGTGCCACCTTAACACATAAGCTTTGCTCCAAAGTCTCGGTCAAAAACTCTGTTTCTCAGTTGGCTAATGTCAGCACTATAACTCTTACTTTCTGTCCTTTCATTTTATTTTTAGCTTTTCATTTTCTAATATAAAATCAAAATCTAATTCGCCAGCGTTCCCATAGCTTACTATAATTTCTTTTTTGCAAGCGAAAAATAAAATCTACTTCCAAATTATAATGCTGCTGAATGAATTTTACTGAAGACGATCATAGATAAATAATAATTTCTCTTGATTTAATAAACGCATTTGAGTGATAACTTCGGGTAATTGCTCTGCCGCCAACGTTTGTTCACCTATATTCCAAGCTGCAAGACGAGCACTGCAAATCAATGAAGTACACAAATCAACAAACAAATTGCCAATGGTGCCTGTTGTTCCATTTGGTTCAAACTCGGATACAATTTCCCCAGAGCTGGGTAATCTCATACCAGAACCATCTGCTGCAATAAGTCTATAGCCTCTCAACTCAGGTTCATCCTGATAGGCTGTTTGGATGCTTAAATTCTTGAAAAAGCCTGTATGGCAAATCTTATACCTTGCTTTAGAAAAAGCTTGCTTTGAGGGTACATGTCAATGGCTCCATAAGTTCACATTCTATTCCCAAACTTTTTTTAACTAACTTTAAAATCATAGAAAATACTGTCGAAAAAGGAAGTTTTCTTGTTCGTGTAAAACTCAACACAATGGATTTTCTGAAAAGTTTTCGAGTATATTGCATTTTTAATTTGTAAGATAAGATCTTTTCCTTTTTGCATGCCTCACCTAAAAAAGACACATTTTAAACTTTTTTGTTGCAATAAAATAGAAACAAAAGTGCTGTCCCTTGCACTCTTTGGATAATTTAATGATAAAAAATTTGGAGAGAAATTTTATACACTATCGCTGATATTTTTCCTTAAGTTGACGCCATTGCCTGAACACTTACCTAATGATGAAGCTATCGAAAACATAGCAAAGAGACTTCAAAAATCTATAGACGATGCAAAAAAGCACAAGGTCATGTTTAGTGTTGATGTATTCCAAGGAGAAAAAAGTCATCAATAATAGATTATTCGATACTGATCTTATACCACCTCATGGAGCAAGATAAAAATGTTACTGAGACTGGAAAAGAAAAACTACGGCCTCTTATGTTAGAAATGTTTAATCTAGTTTCAACAGGCACTGATGTGAGCCAAGAAGTTCGGAGATTATTGCCAGAAGATATACTGAAAGAACGCGGCGAATATTTGTCACGTCTAAAACAAATTGTAAGTGATAGTATTGAAAATGACAAAAAAAAGGAATTGTAGTAGAAAGAGATAATAAATTTTATTATGTACAGTGTCCAGAAAAAAGTGTGATCACTCCTGCAAAATTTATGAACTCCCCGGAATTTAAGGACTTAGAATATGGTGCATTGCGAATAGGAGAAGGAGATAATCTAATCTGAATAAAAAGCTGGCAATATCATGATATGCAAGGCAAAGTAAAAATGACCTTTAGGGTAGGCGATGAAAAGATCGAAATGATTTTATCTTCTGAAAAAGCTGAAAGTTTTGGTAAAATAATGGTACATATGGATGACAAAAGTTGTGAAATCTTCTCAAAGTACCTAAAAGAGCTAGAAAAAGAACCTCGTATAAGCAAGGTTGTTGAAGCTGCTAAAAGTTTTGCACAAACGAAAAGCAGTGCAGTTAGTCCACCTCTTTCTAATATGAAAAGAGTTGACACATCGCAACATTTTCAAAGTAGTGACCATGAATCACCAGAGCATTAACAATTATCATACATACATTGTTGCATATAGCAATAGTGTATGTGTATAGTTAGTAGGGTTTGTAAACTTAATAAAGTCTACAACTAATTTGAAAACTACTTTATTGTATGCAAGACTTTAAAATACTAGAAAATCTAAAAACCAAAGCACTAGAAGCTGAAAAAGGAGGCGGTTCTGACAGGATTACCAAACAACATGAAAAAGGGAAATTAACTGCTAGAGAAAGGCTCAGTATATTGCTCGATGAAAGTTCTTTTGCAGAATACGATAAATTCGTAAAACATCATGCAAATGATTTTGGCATGCAAAATGCTAATTTTTTAGGTGATGGGGTAGTGATTGGTCATGGTACTATTTATGGCAGAAAAGTTTTTGTTTATTCTCAGGATTTTACTGTCTTTGGTGGTTCACTTGGTGCGTCACATGCAAAAAAAATATGCAAAATTATGGATATGGCAATTAATGCCAGAGTTCCAATTATCGGACTAAATGATTCTGGTGGAGCCAGAATTCAGGAAGGAGTAAATTCTCTTGCTGGTTATGGAGAAATTTTTCAAAGAAACGTAAATGCATCGGGTGTTATACCACAAATTTCTTTAATTATGGGCCCATGTGCAGGAGGTGCAGTTTATTCCCCAGCATTAACTGACTTTACTTTCATGGTGAAAAACAGTTCATATATGTTTATAACCGGGCCAGATGTAGTAAAAAAGGTTACCTACGAAGATGTAAGTTTCGAAGACCTCGGTGGAGCAAAAATTCATACAAGCAAAACAGGAGTAGCGGATTTTGCATTCAATAATGATGTTGAAATGCTGCTAAAAATGCGTGAATTCTTTACTTTCTTACCAGCAAATAATCAAGAATCACCAAAATCTGCACCAATCTGTAATGATGTTGACGACATTGATGAATCCTTAAACACTCTAATTCCTACCAATCCTAATACTCCTTATGATATGTATGAACTCATTGAAAAAGTTTGTGATGAAAGGAATTTCTTTGAACTGAAACCTGATTTTGCTCGTAATATCATAACTGGTTTTGGTAGAATTGGAGGAAATACTGTCGGTATTGTTGCAAATCAACCTATGCACCTTGCAGGATGTTTGGATATTGATTCTTCAAGAAAAGCTGCGAGGTTTGTAAGGTTTTGTGACGCATTTAACATTCCGATCATCACACTTATTGATGTTCCAGGATTTTTGCCGGGTACAAATCAAGAATACAATAATATAATACAACACGGAGCGAAACTGCTTTACGCTTACGCTGAAGCGACCGTGCCGAAAATTAGCCTTATCACTAGAAAAGCGTATGGTGGTGCATACATTGTTATGAATTCGAAACATCTAAAAGGTGATATAAATTATGCCTGGCCAACTGCTGAAATAGCTGTGATGGGCCCTGAAAGTGCAGTTGAGATTATATTTCGACACGAAAAAGATCAGCAAACGTTAATTAAAGAATATAAAGAAAAATTTGCTAACCCATTTTTTGCTGCATCATATGGATACATTGATGACATTATAGTGCCAAGTAAAACAAGGTATCACTTTTGTAAAGCATTAGAGCTACTCAAAAACAAGAAGGTAGAAAGGATATGGAAAAAGCATGACAACTTACCTCTGTAACTTTCTTCTAAGCCTTGCTTACAAGTTATGCAATATTATAAGTATAATCAGTGTGCCGTTACCAAGACTCGAACTTGGGACCTCGTCATTACCAATGACGTACTCTACCACCTGAGCTACAACGGCAAGTTTATATATTATGATAATGAATAACACAAAAAAGAATAAGGAAAAAGAAGAGGAGAAAAAAAGATTAGCGAAAGCTTTAAAGCAAAATATTTTGAAAAGAAAAAAGCAGCAACAGAGTAGACAGAGAACCCTTTCAAAACTCGTTTGTGGTGAGGAATTTTTAGGAGAAAGCACCGCAGAATACTCGAATGTATTTGAGAACGACAAAATTACCATCAGAAACTTAAGTTTTGAAGGAGGTATCATGCCAGAACTACCGGAAGTGGAAGTAATCTCTAATTTTTTGCTTGATAAAATTAAAAACAAGCAAATCAGTAATGTTATAGTGAATAATTGGAATTTACGTGCCCCAATAACAAAAAATATTGATGATATGCTAAAGGGCAAAGTCATACGCAACATCAAGCGTAGAGGTAAGTATACCATCTGGAATACAGATGGTAGTGTGGCTGTAATCATACATCTTGGCATGAGCGGAAAGCTTATATATGCTGACCACGATCAAATGCGGAATAAGCATGATCACGTGGTATTTTTATTTTCTGACAATACTTCAATAATTTTTAATGACCCAAGAAGATTTGGATTAGTTATCGTTTTAAATAAAGAACAAGAAACGGATTTTTTTAGCGATTTTGGAATAGAGCCCCTCACGGATGAATTCAGTGGAGACTATTTACAGGAGTTGCTGAAAAACAAAAAAGTGAATATCAAATCAGCGTTAATGGACAATAAATCAATAGTTGGCGTAGGCAACATATATGCTTCTGAGAGCTTGTTTAGAGCCCGTATATCACCACTCAGGTCAGCAAAAAACTTGACCTATAGAGAGTGCGAAAAACTTGCTGCTGAAATAAAAAATACTCTGAGTGATGCAATTGCTGCAGGTGGTTCAACACTGAAAGATTATGCACAGCCATCTGGATCTGCTGGATACTTTCAAAATAACTTTTACGTATATGGTAAAGTTCAAAAACCTTGCAAGATTTGCAATAATATCATAACACTTATACGACAAAATGGCCGTAGCACTTATTTTTGCAACGCGTGCCAGAATTAAGATTTTATTTTTTGATATGATATTTTCACTTGAAAAAGATCCATTTGATTTGTTTTCAAAGTGGTACAAAGCAGTACTTAATTCTCCGTGTGAACAACCAGCTGCAATGACGCTAGCAACTTGTAGCAAAGACTGTATTCCATCTGCAAGAGTGGTATTACTAAAGGAATATAGCAAAGAAGGTTTTGTGTTTTTCACTAACGTAAACAGTAAAAAAGGGAAAGAATTGACTGAGAACCCCAAAGCTGCGTTAGTGTTTCATTGGATAGAATTTGCTAGGCAAGTGCGAATTGAAGGAGAGGTTAAACTTCTAAACGATGAAAGAACTGACAAATACTTCTCTTCTCGAGCGCTGGGTAGTCAAATTAGCGCATGGTGCTCAAAACAATCGAGCATTCTGAAAGATTGGCAAGATTTTGAGCAAGCTATAAAATTGAAGGAAAAAGAATTTCACAATACACAAGTTTCTCGTCCTGATTTTTGGGTGGGATTTTGCGTAATCCCAAAAGTAATTGAATTTTGGCAAGAAGGTGAATATAGGAAGCATATTAGATTTAGATACACTCTTGTTGAGGGAAGCGATTGGAAAGTGGAACAACTATATCCTTAAAAATGGTTGCGGGAGTAGGATTTGAACCTACGACCTTCAGGTTATGAGCCTGACGAGCTACCGAGCTGCTCCATCCCGCGTCGTTGCTTATTTAGTTATTATATATACAAATAATGAAAAAAGAAAAATAAAATTTCACCACATGCAAATATCGACACACTTATTAACTTTTCTTGACATAATAGTTAGTTATATACGTAACAATCTGCGCAATGAACAATATAACTTGATACTGTGGTTTCCTGTTCTTCAGTGTGCAGGAATTTTAACATATTTTTCCCTAAGTTTTGAACCAAGCTGCATATCTATTTTTCTTTTGCTTTTACCCACACTAATTTTGATTGCAATATTATACAGAAAGTACGCAATATTATGCATTGCTTTAATTGCAGTGCTCATAGGATTTACAGCCAGTAAATTAAGAACAGCTTTAGTTGATACTCAAATTCTTGATAAAGAGAGGTATGTAAAAAATATCGTTGCCACAGTGAAGGATATTAACGACAGGGGCTCATATAAACAATTTCTGCTTTCTGTTGAAAAATCCCCTACTATCTCAAAATCCTCTCCTGTCATCCCAGCGCCCCCTTTTGTCATCCCAGTGCCCCCTTTTGTCATCCCAGTACTTGATACTGGGATCCAGAAAAAAAAGATATGGATTCCAGCGTCACGCGCTGGAATGACACCGGATAGAGCTCTAGATAACATCAGAATATCAGTTAGAACCAAAGTGGAAAAAGGCATTAAAACAGGCGATCAAGTAAAATTATCAGCAAAACTCTTCCCTCTAAAGATTGCACCTTCGGAGTATGCATACGATTTTGCAAGAATAGCATATTACCAGAAAATAAGTGCAACAGGTTTTGCAACAAGCAAAATAGCCCTACACAAAAAGGCTGAAGCAAGGCAATTTCTAGAGTATATAGAATCTTTCCGTCAATACATTTATGAAAACCTGCAGCAAAATATCAAAAAACCACATGCGGATATAATCTCTGCATTACTGATCGGTAAAAAAGATGGCATAGATCAAAAAACTATGGACGCGATACGAGATTCAGGTATAGCACATTTGTTTGCCATATCTGGTTTGCATTTATCATTTGTTGCTGGTCTGTTTTTTGTAGTGTTTCGTAATTTATTCGCAATATCTGAAACTTTGACTCTTAAGTATAACACCAAGAAAATATCTGCATTCCTTACTATCTTGCCAACCACGTTTTATTTATTGATTATCGGTATGCAAATTTCTGCTCAGCGTGCCTACATTATGGTGATTTAGTACTCGTTGCAATAATGATAGAGAGAAAGTATCGAGGGTTAATAGCAATTGCGTTTGCTGCTTCAGTGATACTCTCAGTAGAACCAGAAGCAATTTTAAAGCCTGGCTTTCAGATGTCATTTTTTGCTGTTTTGGCACTGGTTGCCAGTTATCAAATTAATGCTAATAAGTTGTTCAAAATAAAAATAATGAAATATTTTGTGTCGATAATGATCAGCTCAGTAATAGCAAGTTTAGCAACTGTTCCGTATACGATATATAATTTTAATTATTTTTCAATTAGTGGCATTATCACAAATTTAGTTGCTATACCAATAGTTACATTAATTATTATTCCACTTGGAATAATCTATGTTTTGTTGATTCCTTTGGGTGTTGAATGGATTATAGCGCCATTTATAGAGCGCCCAATTGACAGCATTTTGTATATAACAAATGCAATCGCTAGTCTTCAGTATTTGGTTATTCCCATTCGTACTTTTCCTGCCTCATCAATTATTATAATAACATTTGGGTTATTGTGGCTGTGCTTGTGGGAAAGAAATTGGCGTTTCTTCGGAATTTTCTTTATTGTGCTGGGTATTTTCTCTAGTGCTATGTATAGAACTCCTGATATCTTGATAAATGCTGATAATGTTGCTGCAAAGGAGAGTGATAACTTACTATATTCTCTCACCAGAAAAAATAGGAACTTTGTTGTCAAAACATGGGCGAAGCAAAATGGGCAGAACCAAATTTTGAATCATAAAAAATACAATAACTCAGATAAAAGGCTAAAGTGTAACGATTATGGCTGCATATATAATAAAGGAAATAATAAATTAGTGCTGCTAGCTTATAAAAAAGAAGATATTTCAGAAAATTGTGATAAAGTTGATTTAACAATTCAATTAAGTGAATTCGACTATTCAGCTTGCAACGCTAAAATTATTAAACATGCTGATCTAGAAACGTATGGCACACATTCTGTTTGGTTAACAAATCGTTACGTAAAGATTAATACAGTGCGCTCCAATAGGCCTTGGCACATGTTGAAAAATTAAGAAACTTGATTTTAAGGTTTGGTTAACGTATACCTAAATAAGTTTAAACTAGAAAAATGTTATGGTTACAGACACTCAAGATCCTTTCAAAGACTATTTTGATTTTTTAGGATTTAGAAAACTTTCTGACCAGCCCAGTAGAATTTTGAGCTCTATAAGAAAGTATTCTGGTACTATATCGATAGCAAGTACCATTGCTACTCTTATAGCATTTACTGCCTTTTCTATTCAGCCTGTTACAGTAAGTATTGCTGGGTTTGCGTTCACGCCAGCACCTCTTGCCTTTATTCCTCTTATAGTTCTCTTATTTACTGCTGTTATAAACTTTATAAATACACAAAAAATAAAAGAGAATGAAATAGATAAAAAAATAGGAAACTATCAAGTTGATGAACAGTACAGCCAGATTGCTCAAGAAGCTAAAAAAATTGAAATTGTAACAAATTTAGATAAAAAGGGGGAAAAGCTTTCAATAGTTTTACCAATTTCTAAGACGCAGAGAGAAATACTAGAAGATATAGAAGCAGAAAATAGAAATAGGATTCTCTTGTTTACTGGATCATATGTATTTGGTACTACTATAGTAGTTTCAGCAATATCACAATCCATTAATGCTCCAATAATATTAATAGCTTTATTAGTCGCTATTCTTTTATGCATCATATCAACACTTAGCAATCTAATAAGTAATAGCGTGGATCATGAAAATCATACTATTAGAAAACACAGTTCTTTAGGTCTTCTATTTCCATACTGGTCTGGAAAGGGCATGGTTGTATCAGTAGTAGAAAATAAGCTTGGTAAAAGGGAAAATGAACTAATATCTCTAATGAAAAAACTACTTAGTCCGCTTTGCAACTCATTTGACAGTAACCTTAAAAAAGCTTGCGATTTACTTGATAATAGTCTTTTAAAGCCTGCAAATATTAACATTAAAGAAACGCTTGATCACCTAAAAAAAATCAGAGAAGACATCAAAAAAGATTTAGATTGGCTACATGCAGAAATTTCAGAAGTTTTAAACAACACTAAAGAATTGACAAAAAAAGCACATTCACTAGATATTGAAGGTACTTTTTCTAGGTTAGAGAATGCTATTAAAATTGCTGAAGATAAAATTGAACGATTTGAACCAAGCCGCTTTGTAGGCTGGCTTCAATCAACTACGCAGTCTAATAATAACGAGTTCCTTAGCATGCTAAAAAAGTTAAAAGAGGATACAGAAGAGGAAAAAACGGAATTGAAGGAGCAATTAAACGTAGTAAGGAATGAATTAGAAGAAATAAAAAAGAAGCAAGCTCAACCAAGTACGCCTGATTTAGAAGCTAACAATGGAAATAATACTAATAAATTATTAGTATTAGAAAATAAAGTCAAAGAACTACGTGACACAGTTAGAAAGTTAGAGCTGGAAGCAGAACAAAATAAGCTGCAGCAAAAGAAGGAAAAGTTAGAGCAAAAAAAATCTGAACAAGAAAAAACAGATGAATGGAAAGAAAAAATCAACGGCAAACCAAGTGAATTCTTATATTATTTATTAGAATCTATTAAGCTGGAAGAAAAAGATAATAAAGAAAAAAAGGTTGAGGCAACATTACGAGATTTTGATAATAAAGTTACAATCTACTGGAAAGATGGCTCTCAAACAATTTGCCATATTAAAAAACAAGGTGATCTGCAAATTGAGTCTAGTGCAACAATGTTTACAGACCCAAATGTTCAAGCAGCATGGGAAATGGCGCGGGGTAAATCACTATAGATTACTCAATAATAACCTTAAGTGTTAATAATGATAAAGAGAAATTAAGGTTAGACACCTATATAGCTGAAAAATGCAACATATCACGCAGCAAAGCGCAAAGATTGATACAAAATGAGCAGGTGAAATTACTTGGCACACCGATAATTAATAATGACTACATAGTAAAACCAGATGAAGAATATGTGGTGCATCTCGTTCAACCTGACATATCCACATCAATTGAGCCTAATTATGACATAAAACTTAATATCGTCTATGAAGATGAGGACATTATAGTTCTGAGTAAACAAAGTGGATTAACAGTGCACCCAGGTGCTGGGACAAACAATGATACGCTTTTGAACGCAGTTATCGCTCACCTTAATGTAAGACCAGGAATTGTTCATAGACTCGATAAAGATACTAGTGGGCTAATGGTAATTGCAAAAAATGAAGCAGCCCATAGTTTTTTGTCTGAATTGTTATCGAATCGCAAAATAAAGCGGGAATACTTAGCAGTAGTTTGGGGAACATTATCTTCTCAGCAAGGCACGATAAAAACTAACATTGCTCCCAAACGCGGTAATAAAGAAATGATGTGTGTAACAAAAATCACAGGCAAATTAGCAATCACTCACTATTTAGTGCAAAAAGTTATAGGACAAGTAAGCCTCGTTAAATGCACTTTAGAGACAGGCAGAACACACCAAATTCGAGTCCACATGAGCCACATAGGACATTCCATAGTTGGTGATCAAGTTTATGGAAAAAATAGTAGTAAAAGCACAAAATATGCTAAAAACTCTAGTTTCATTCGTAATTTCAATAGACAAGCACTACATGCTTATACACTGGGCTTATACCACCCAAAAAGTAAGGAATACATGGAATTTGTCTCTGATTTACCGCAAGATATAAAAACTTTAATTGGTGAGTTTGACAACATATCTTAATAACATTCGTATTAACCTATCAATATTATCATCCATGTTATCAGGAAGTTAATTAATGAAAGAAAAACTGCTGCACTACCTAGATCTTTCACCTTTTTTGAAAGTATGTGTTGTTCACTGGAAATACGCTCAATTGTCGTTTCAAAAGCAGTGTTAACAATTTCCACAATTAACACCAGGAATAGGCTGCTTATCATTACTGCACGTTCTAGATTACTTACATCCAAAACAAACAAAATTGAGACACATACTATAAAAAGCAGTAACTCCTGTCTGAACGCAATTTCTGATATAAAAGCTGATTTTATTCCTTCACAAGAGTATTGAATTGCTTTTATTAGACGAATAATGCCCTTCTTCATTATTATTCACAAAACCCTTTAATCAAAATTTTAACTCATTTAGATTTGCTACACCCTATAGCATTTTTATCATTTGTTCACCCTATTGGTTTTGAAATTAAGATTTACCGCAACTACAATAAGTACTCTTATCATCACATTTTGGTGTTAAGTCAGGATAGAACGTGAGTATAGCATCATTCTTTCTTACAAACACTGATTGATAATTGTCATCTTCCATTTCATATAGACACATTCCATCTTTTCCTAATTCCTTAAACGCCTTAGTTGCAGAAATTATCGGCATGAAGGTTATATGTGTATCCATTTGGGCATTTAACTTTCACTTCCCCATCCTTACCCAAATATTTCATTCCAAATGTATAAACCGGCGGCTTAATATCTGATTCATTGCACAGGATTCCAACTGCCCATTTATCCTCTTGAGCTTCAACATATCTACCTACAAAATGCATACCACCTAATTTATCGTTTGGCTCACCACAAAAAATATGTCCAAACCCTATAGTTTCTTTTTCACTTCCACTATTTGTAAACCAAATGTTAGCCAGTTCATCTTTAAGTAACTCCAAATCCGCATCTGGCGTAATCACTTATATATTCCTTTCACTACTTCTTGATGCTGCGGACAACTAAGTAAAATTTTGAAATCTTCTTTATCTGGATGTGCTCCCCAATCTCCACAAACTTTCAACACTCCTCTATCGAAGTCAGTTAATTCTGAAACGGTGGCTGGTTGTGAACTGAAAAATGGTTCAAAATTGACTTCAACATTTTCTTCTACATAGCCGGTGTGAAAATAATGATCCTTAATATAAAAAATAAATCCTATTATTGGTATTATTAAACACAAAATTAGTTTAACTGTCTTCGACATAATCACGTTCACAAAAAAGCTAGCCTATAAGAAATAATTTAAAAAAGTTTTAATCTAATCGTTTTTGCAGAGCAGCAACTCCCGGCATTTCATCGCCACTTAACCAATCTAAAAATGCTCCTCCACCAGTGGAAACATATGTAAAATCCTTATCGGCAAGGCCTGCAGCGCTTATTGCAGATAGACTATCGCCTCCCCCTATTATGCTGGTTAACTTTCCTTTGTGCGTTAAGTCACTTACGATTTTCATTACCCCTATTGTACCGCTTGCAAAAACTGAATGTTCAAAAACACCAATAGGTCCATTCCACAGCAGAGTCTTACTGCTTGCTATTATACTGCTTATTGTACTCAAAGTTTGTGATCCGATATCCAAAATTATATCACCGTCCAAAATGGACTCAGTTCTTCTTGAAATACTAGTGCTGTAATCAGAGTTTACTGCAACCAGAACGTCTTCTGGCACAACTATTTTGCAATTGTTTTTATTTGCTGTTTCAAGAATATTATGCAGAAGGTCGTCAACACCATTTTGAAAGAAAGATTTCCCTATATTTACTTTGCTAAATGACAAAAAATTATTGGCTATTGCACCACCTAGAACTAGGTAATTAACCTTTTCTGTTAGCTTCATAAGCACTTTTATTTTAGTTGATATTTTAGCTCCCCCAACTATCGCAGTAATAGGTTTAGCTTTAAACGATACAGCTTTTTCAAGATACTTTAGCTCATCTTGCAAGCAAAACCCTGCATAAGAGGGTAAAAATTCTGTAATGCGTGAAATAGAAGCGTGAGCTCTGTGAGAGCAAGAAAATGCATCATTTACATATATATCCGCTAGAGATGCTAGTTGTTTGGCAAAATTTGAGTCACTTTGCTCTTCCTCTTTATAAAATCTTAGATTCTCTAGTAATATTATATCTCCTGCATCCATAACACTTACTGCTCTTTGTACTTTTTCACCAAAGCAATCGTCAATGAATTTCACTTTTTTATTTAGTAACTGCGATAAAGTGTCAATTACATTTTTTAGCGACAGATTATTGTCTCTGGCCTTTGGGCGTCCAAAATGTGATATAATAATAATCTTTGCACTCGCATTCACTAAATACTGAATAGTAGGCAATGCTCTCAAAATACGAGTGACGTCACGAATTTCTCCATCTTTTATAGGAACATTGAAGTCAACTCTGAGTAAGACGGTTTTATTGTGAAGATCACAATTTTCTATACTAGGTATATTCATTACAAAATTGAAGCTATAAAGTCACTATACAGCAGTTTGATCTAAAGTAAAGTTTTAAGCTTACGAACGTTTAAGGAAATTTGCATGCCAAACGCTTGACACTGGAACCTTATCGTCATGCCATCACGAACCGTCATACCGCCGGGTATCTCTTAGCCGCTAACACGTAGCGGGATACTTGACCTTTACAGGGATGACGATTGTCGTTTAGTCATAAATATTTAAGAAATTTACTAAACAGAAAAAAAGGCAAAAGAAGCCCCGTGGTTGGCTAATTACTTACATTATACTTTCAAGTATGGCGTTTTTTTATTCTAAACGCTTAATAACCGCGATTTAGCTGCTTTTTAATGCAACTAACCTTTAGTCATAAATATTTAAGAAATTTACTAAACAGAAAAAAAGGCAAAAGAAACCCTAGGGTAGCTAATTATTCACTATCCATTTTTTAAGTTGGCGTTTTTTGATGTTTTAAATGCTTTATAAGCGTATTTCAGCTTGTATAGGTAAAAACCTAGAAATTTGATAAAGACATAGAGTGCACATAGTGCAAAAAATTAAACATGAGACGCCAGATACGTTGAGTTTTTTTGTCATTTAATCTGTACAGAGAAGATAAATAAATAGCTTCAGTTTCATGATAAGGAGGCTGGCGGAGTTTGTCAAGTAAGTTTTTCGTTTAATCCGTTTCTTGATTTAGGTGCCCTTGACTTCCGGCTGGGTCGAATTTGTATAGCTACATTGTCGGTAAATCTAAATTGCTTTAATGATTTTGATTGAAAAATAGTTTTTCTATTATATA
Organism: Wolbachia endosymbiont of Drosophila innubila; assembly: GCF_021378375.1. Lineage (NCBI taxonomy): Bacteria > Pseudomonadati > Pseudomonadota > Alphaproteobacteria > Rickettsiales > Anaplasmataceae > Wolbachia > Wolbachia endosymbiont of Drosophila innubila. The sequence continues at coordinate 1,130,130 of NZ_CP076228.1, forward strand.
AATGCTACTTTAGGGTAATCAAAATGGGAGACGATAAATATAGCCTAGGTTTAAGAGTTATCCATTGGTTGATGGCTGTTTTTATTATCGGTATGCTTTGTTCTGGACTTTATATGAAAAGCCTGCCACTTAGCAATGAAATTAAGTTCAACATATACGCTATTCATAAGGCTTGCGGTATCACTATTCTTGGATTAATCATAGTACGCATATTTTTTCGCGTCTTTACTTATGTTCCACCACTTCCAGCAAATTTTTCTCGGTTTGTAATCAATATAAGTAAAGCAGTACACTTTGGTTTATATTCTTTGATGGTGCTAATGCCACTATCTGGCTATGTCATGTCTTCTGCTTCTGGCAAACAGATCAAATATTTTTTTCATATCCCTTTGTTGATTAATCAAAACAAAGATCTAGCTAACACGGCTAACGAGCTACATTCGATGCTTGCATATTTTATGGTACTCTTTATAATCTTACATATACTTGGCGCCTTAAAACACACATTTATAGATAAACAAAACATTTTTAAACGTATGATATAGGTTATATGTTAAGTAGCCTCTGGAAAAAAGGAACAGATTTTCTTAGCAGTGAGTTTGCTATAATGGGTGGTGCTATGAGCTGGGTTTCAGAGAGAAACTTGGTCTCAGCAATCTCAAACGCTGGTGGTTTTGGTGTGATTGCATGTGGTGCAATGTTTCCAGACTTGCTAAAAAAAGAAATCATAGAGACGCAGCAATTAACTAACAAGCCATTTGGTGTAAATCTAATTACTATGCACCCAAAGTTGAGTGAGTTGATAGATGTGTGTATTGAAACGAAAGTGAGCCATATAGTGCTTGCCGGTGGACTGCCAACAAAGCCTAATATAGAAAAAATCAAGGGTGCAGGCATTAAAGTTATGTGCTTTGCACCAGCATTAAGCCTTGCGAAAAGGTTAGTAAAAATGGGAGTAGATGCATTAATAATAGAAGGAATGGAAGCAGGTGGGCATATAGGTCCAGTTAGCACTTCTGTTCTTGCACAAGAGATATTGCCTCATTTTAAAAATGAACAAATACCAGTGTTTGTTGCAGGTGGAATAGGAAGAGGTGAAATGATAGTTAATTACCTGGAAATGGGAGCAAGTGGCTGTCAAATAGGTACATTATTTGTCTGCACTAATGAGTCAATTGCCCACAAAAATTTTAAGGAAGTGTTTATTAAATCGGCCGCACGTAATGCAATACCTTCTGTACAGATAAGTGCTGATTTTCCTGTAATTCCAGTAAGAGCTATAGCCAACAAAGCAAGCGATGACTTTATGAAGCGTCAAAAAGAAGTTATTGATGAATACCAAAAGGGACAGATCTCAAAAGAAGATGGGCAGCTTGAAATAGAAAAATTCTGGGCTGGAGCTTTAAGAAGAGCAGTAATTGATGGAGATGTTGAAACGGGATCTTTAATGGCTGGCCAAAGTGTTGGCATGGTTGATAAGGAAAAGCCTGTAAAAGAAGTAGTGGATATGTTAGTTCAACAAGCAAAGAATCATATTAATAGCAAATCTGTAGAAGTAGAAAGCCCAGAAAGCAAATAGTTAAGCGACCTTCCAATAAGCAAGTTGCCGCAATTATTTATAATATGGCATAATTGCCCAGTTTTAATGTAAAATTAACGCTAAAGAGGTATCTATACATTTTGTTATGTATGGAGGAGTCTATGCTAAGTTCTAAAAAAGATATTAACCAACAATTGCACGACACTATATACAAAAAGGTAACAAAAGAAAATCATAAATATGGAAGCCCACAAAAGGGAGATGGAACTATCAAAAAATGCATAGAGTTGTTCAAGGAAGGAGCTAGTCTTGAGGTATTAACTGAATTAGAAAAATCGCTGAGAGAACAATTAGAAAAATCACCAAAAAAACAAGAGGAATATCAAAAACATTATAAGTATTATATCGAAAACTTTCTTCCTGCATTGAAAGATGAAGTAATAAAATCAGAAGAACTAGCTGTACCTACAGTATTTAACAATGAAAGAGAACAATCACAAAGACCACAAACAATAAGAGGAAAAATAGTAAAAACAATTTTGGATATTACTAACAGGAGCAGCAGTGTAAGCTCAATACCAAATGCTGTTGAAGAAAATATTGAAGATCAAATGCAGCTAAAACATATTGAAGAGCAAAACAACACACAAGAAACACCCTTGAATGTAGCTGAGAAAAAAAGTGGTGATAATAAAATACTTAGTAATTCAGATGTTGCAGAGGAAGTGTTTGAAAAATATAGCAAGGTTGTGAAAGAAATAGAGGAGAAGAAAACTTCTAAACTCAGTAGTGGCAATGACTCAGATAGTGGAATAGACTCACCTAGAACGAGTAAAGAAAGTTTGAAATCACCAGTAAGTAGCAGAAGGAGCAGTTTAACTTTAGTAACAAGCACTTCATCTGAGGAAAGTTTAAACTCAACATTGAGCTCTGTTGAAGGAGATAATGGCTTGCAACCAGAGGGTGGAGAAAAAACTGAGTTATTAGAATCAAATTTGGAATCCCCAAAAGAAAACGAGACTCAAGTGCAGCCAGAGCAGACTGTAAAAAAAGAGCCAAAAATGCAAGAAAATGAAAACTCAGATGGTCAAGCAAATCCAGATCAAGTTAAGAAAGATATCCTACTTAAAAACCAACCCAATAACAGAAATCTTCACGTTGCACTTGTAGCAGGTTGTGCTCTCTCCACAATAAGGTGCATTGTTGCAGGAGCAATGACATCAGGATTGATAGGAGCAGGACTACTTGCTATGGCTGCAGTGTTTGCTATAGCAGCAGTAGCTGAATTGCATTCAAACTTCCTATCAAGTAAATTAACATCCATTAATGTGAGTCCTCTTGTTGATGATAAAGAGCTTACAGCATGTTCACGTCTGTAAAAATTAAATATGTGTTACTTGTAGTGGATAAGTGAATTCAGTTCTTGCCTATTGATATAAAAGTTGTTATATTTAAGAAATGTTTAAAAGGTATTTAGTTGATGCGCATTCAATTGAATAAAGTTTTGGTTTTTATAGCCTTATTAAGTTTCATTTTTGCATCATATTCTAGCGAAGCAAGTTCGGCGAGTGATGAATTAAAGGGTATACAAGAAACGGTAAAAAATTTTATTTCTTCATTTTCAGTTAAAGATACTGTAGAAAATATGAATCCTTCAACAATCATAGGGTTGTGTATAGCTGCAGTGATACTTGCAGTAGTGTTCAGAGGTCTAATCTTTTTTATGATAATGTTTGGTGTACTGGTCCTGATGTTCGGTAGTACAGAAAAGGCAACAGACTACTTAAAAGAAAAATTTAACTTTGCAAAAGATATAAAATTACAATCCGATAGCGAAAAAAAAGATAAAAATTAAGATAGTATTTTTATCTTTTTTAATTATCTTTATTGAATATGCATATGCAGTTAAAAGTACCAACAGTTAACTCTAAGCTTAAAAAAAAGAACAACTTAGCATTACTAGAAAGCATTGATTTAGATTTTGTTCCTTATGCTTGTCATTACGATGAAGAAACCATACTAACAAAACAGGGAGAATTGTTAAAAATAATCAAGTTAGAAGATTATTCTTCTGTTGATAACTACAGCGACCTCAGAACTGAAATTAGAAAAAGCATATCAAAAAATATTAATAGCCTGTGTTTTACCGCTTGGATTCATACCGTTAGAAAGCGCAATAAACTGAGCTTGAAATGGAATAAAACTGAAGACTTCTCTGACAACCTACATTCAACGTGGTTTAATAAACTAACTGATAGTAAATTACAGTATATAAATGAACTATACATTGTAATATTGTTTAGCGATTTTGGCAAGCATACTAATAATTCGTTTTTTTTCAATAGAATAAAGAATAAGCATAAGTTGTCTTTACAAGGAAGCCATCAGGAGTTGCAAAAGATAACTGACGTAATTCAAAATGATTTAGGACCTTTTGGAGCTAAAAAACTGAGTCTAAGGTTTAGTGAAGGTAAAATATATTCTGAAATGATAGAATTTCTCCACTATATTGTTACATTAACGCACAAAGATTATCCAATACATGAAAGGGACCTGTCGCAATATATTAGAAATTTTAAAATAGCTTTTGGTTTCAATACGTTTCAAACAATATTTGAAAATCAACAGAAATTTGGCTCTATTTTCAGCATAAAAGAATACCGGGAAATCTCTTTAGGTAATATAGATAGATGCTTGCAGCTTGAATCTGAATTTATCATTACAGAAATAATGATATTTACTAGTAATAACAAAGCAATAAAAGAATTTAAAAAACAAATCAACATGCTGCAAATTAGTGAGGATAATACCTTACTTAAAAGCTCAGGAATTGAAGAAATAATAGAGCTTGAAAAGACCTCTAGTATAGACTTCTGCCAACAGAAAATTATTTTTACAATATTTGCAGATGATAGGAATAAGTTAGCTGAAAGTATTAGTGATTTATCTTCTATAATGTCATTAGTTGGCTTCATGATGTTTAGAACTGATTTACATATGGAAAGTCATTTTTGGGCACAACTTCCAGGCAATTTTGCTTTTATTACGCAACCGAAAAATATCTTAACAAAATACGCTTGCAGCTTTGCTATGCTGCACGATTTTACGTCAGGTACATTAAAAGGAAGAAGGTGGAAAGAAGCGGTAATGATTTTTTTTTCAAAAAAAGGAAATCCTTACTTCTTTAATTTTCATGGAAAAAGAAATAATGGCCATACTACGATACTCGGAGCTCCAAATTCAGGCAGAACTTCACTCATTAATTTTCTATTATCAGAATCAAGAAAGTTTAACCCAAGAATTGTCATATTGGATAACACTGGAAAATCAATAATTTTTACTAAAGCAGTGAGTGGTAAATATTACATAATCGATCCAAAATATAAGGACAAAAGCCTAAAATTTAATCCACTAAACATTGAAGATAGTGCTTCCAATCGCAATATGTTGGTTGAACTGATCAGAAGAATGGTAGCCGATACGAGCTTGGTGGACGTAGAAGAAAAGATAAGAAAAATTGTGGATTCTATATTTGCTATACCCAAGGAATCACGTTCTATTTCACAAATTTCTGAGGTGCTCTTGCTCCTTGGGGGTAAGATAAGTAGATGGTGTGACGATGGTGATTTTGCTTACTTATTTCAAGATGGTGATGAATCAGATATTGACTGGGAAACAAAAATTATATCTCTCAACACCGCAAACCTTACAAAACAAAAGGAATGTATGTCCGTGATACTTTACTATTTTTTATATTCTTTTGAGGCAAAATGTGATGGCTCGCCTGCAATACTTGTTTTGGATGAAGCATGGGAGATAAGTAATATTTTTCCTACAGAGAAAGAGTTTGATAACTGGATGCAAAGAATGACGGAACTAAATGTTGTAGTAATCCTAAGTACTGAGAATTTAAATCTCGCATTTGCTAGCAAATTTACTCAATATTTAGATAAACATGTTGATACAAGAATCTTGATGCCGAACGTCAATGCAAATAGATTATACATGAAGGCATTTTCTCTATCGAAAGAGGAGCTGAATATAATTCTGCAGACGCCAACACAGGAAGGTTTATTTTTGATAAAACAGTACAAAGGATTAGTAACCTTAAATCTGGATTTGAAGGATATGCAAGAAATACATGTACTTTCAGCTAACAAAGAGACTATAAAGTATATGTATGAGGCAATAAAAGAAAAAGGAGAAGAAGTTAATGAGTGGTTACCGGTATTTTATGAGAAGTGTAAGGCTTAATTTCTTATTGATATTTTTTTTGATACTTGGTCTTTCGTATCAAGGATATGCTGATTGTCCAACATTTGTAGAAAGTAATACTTGGTGGGAAGCAATAGTTGGTGGAGATTGGGTAAAGGAAATTAAGGTGCAAGCAATAAAAGATCAAGGAGTTGATGGTTACTTTAATCCCAAAATTAGAGTATGTGCTTATGATGGACAAAGTTATTGTTATGACTTACAAAGTGGGGAATCCTGCCGCCAGATATATGGAACGCAAGGTACAGGAGCTGGAGTTTCTGCTGCAGCTTTTATCGACTGGGAAGGAGATAAAACAAAAGCTGGAGGAGAAATTGCTCGGGGTCTTAAATGGGAATGGGCAGACGGTGTTACTGATGAGGAAAAAAGAAGATTCGCTAACTCTCCTAAAATATGTGCTTGCAGTCAAAAAGGGGCTTGTATGTCAGGAATTTCTTCATGGGGTTCTAGAGTATTTTCGGGTGAGAATATTTTCCGTCTTGGGGAGATGGAAAAAGTCTGTGATACCTGCTACCAAACGGCAGTAAAATGTGCTCCTGTTCCACTTGCACCTGGCCCCCCTCCATTTTGTGAACAACTTGCAATGTCGCTTCCACAAGTTAGAATTGTTCCTATAACAGATAAAGACAATGATTACTTTAATCCTAAGGTTAAGGTAATCATTGGTGATCTGAAAGGAAGAGACGGAGAGATTGGAGAAAAATTAGATTTCCCTAAAGGGTATGGAGAAAATAAAGCTGAGTGGCGCTCTATTTTAGACAAAAATGGCATCACGTACTACTTCAAAACTTATAGAGAAAAAGATAAGCTCTGCGCTGAATACCTTGGAACTCAAAGTATAGATGAAAACAATCCACAGTTCATCCGCTGTTTTCCTGCACTACCTGCTCCAGAACCTGAGATAGTGGAGATAGTAAATGCAAATACATTGAAAGTAGAAATGAAGATGAGTGAGAGCGCTTGTGCTAAAGCACATGGAACCTATAGTAATGGTTCCTGTACTTTTAATGTTAATACTGACCTCAACCATCCTATAAACATTGGCCCCCTATCTTTAAAAGTAGTAAAACCAGCAATAGTAGCAAAAACAACTGATAGTAATATTGATAATATTATAGAAGGTATATTAGAAAGTAATCCGCAACAATTTAAAGTTCTGAAAGAATATGGCTATGTTCCTGATGTGCAAATTAAATGTTCTAAAGGCGGAAGTTTTTATAGTTTTAATGATTTTGAGAAAAAGTTAAAAGACAAATCTATTCAATGTGAATTTAATAACTCTGGGCAGCCGGAAATAGAAGTAAAGTATAAAGGAAATTCTAACAGTAAAATGCTTTGTCTTTCTGGATGGCAGCCAGAACCAGAGGAGTTTGTTCTTAAAAGAGAAAATAAAATAATACCACTAAAATTAATGGGAACAAGATATACTAAATACAATGCTGTTTACTCCAAGGAATCAAATCAGTTCTATTATCTTCCAAGCAAGGAAATAGTTTACCCTTTGAAAGAAACTCAAGAGAGGTTGGATAAAATAATATTTAATAAGCAAGAGTATGTTTTCTTCCCTGATGAAAATGAGCAGAAGAAGGAAGAATGCAGTTATTGTGTGAAGAAAGATAGCAAAATAGACGAAAAATTAAAATCTGGTGAAGGACTGAAAGTAGTATACAAATTGACGGATGTAGAGCATAAAGAAGGATGTGAGCAAGGTGATGATGGTTGCATCTGCTTTGATGGAAAGTGTAGCCGTTCAAAACAATATTTGAATAAAAATGAAGATGATAAGCCATTCTACTTAAGGTATGAGGAAGTGGATTGTAAAGATAAGGATGGTAAAGTATTAAGAGATGAAAAAAATGAAGTACGAAAGTGTACACAATTAAAAGATCAACTGATTAAAGCAAACAGAACAGAGGTTTTTTACGCTGATAAATTGTGTAGGTTCGATTTAGAAGGTCTCAAAAAGAAATTAAAAGAAAAATTAAAAGAGATAATCAAGGAACATCTGAAAAATAAGAAACCAGATCTTGAAAAAAATAATGAAAAATCCTATGATCATAAAAATAAAGATGTTTATACAGATGACTTATCAATAAAATTTGATCGTATTAAAATAGAAGCGTGGGGAAGTGGTGAAGCAGGTCATATACAAGGTAGTGGCTGTGACAATCAAAAATGCCATTCTACTGAAAGCAGAGTAGGGATGCCAGGAGATTATATTAAAGCTAAACTGAAAATCGATCCTAATTATCCTATAATTAAGGTGCAAGTCACAGAGGGAGGGGGTAACCAGGAAAGTAACTTCTCAGATAAGGACGGGGGACCTATTTTCATAGAAATGTGCAATTCGCAGAAGCAACATTGCCAGCAACTGATTACTGTTGCAGGTGGAGGTGAGTATAGAATATACGGTGGTAAGGGTTATGAGGAAACAGTAATTCATAAGCAAGATTTAAAGCTAGAGGAGAAAATTGTAAAGGCAGATAAACTGAAGTCTACACAAGACAATCAAATAGCATATATAGAAAATGGTGAAATCAAGTATGAAACAGTAGAGTGTGGAAGTGGTTTGAGAAGCAGTAGATCTGGTGCAGGTGGCTGCATTAATAAAAGCAAAGGAATTTATGGTAAAGGCTCTCCAGGGTATGTGAAGATTAGACCTATTATAAAGGAATTTGACGAAGAAGAAATAAATGCTGCTATTAAAAAAGTAATAGAGGATCTATACGATCTTGAAACTATGACTGATTTTTGGGTAGGGGATCTTAACGTGAATATAAGTGGGATAATTAAAGAGGAAGTCAAAAAAGAATTATCAAGGTAAAAAGATATAGCTCTGGAAATGATGCTCTTGTTTTAATAATTAATTAAAGTAAAGCATGTAGTAAATGGTGTAATTGCTGTATCTTAACAAAAAGGTATAACGAATGTAGGAGGGTGCTTTATGTGTGCGCCAAGAAGTGCGTAAGGAACAGTTGGTGAAAATCCAACACGGGTAAAGCTTAGCCGGCAACCTGGAACAAACCATTATGCTGCGTAAGGTAACGAGCGTAGTAAAGCTAATGGAATGGACAACATAGGGTGCAACGAAAGTGAAGGTATTGAGTCCCGTAATTCACGCGTCATGGGGGCTGACACTTTACATTTGGTGGAAGGCAACATGGGTAATAACGCTAAGGCAAGATATTACTCACCTCATCGGGATCGAAGGCCGCGTCATGTGTTGAGATGGACCTTACGTGAACTTGGGAGATCCTTTGTATTCCTGTAAGGGTACTCTGGAACAAGTCAATAAAGGCGAGGACTGGAGGAAGATGCAAAGGAAGTCGGACTAATTGATAGTACTCGGAGTGTGGGAAAGCCACATACAAGGGGAAGCGGTTAGCAATATAGTGACTGGTATAGGGATTGCTATACCAATACAACAGAGATTAGAGGAGTATGCAAGGAAAACTAAACCAGATAGCAGTAAGGGCTAAGCAAGATAAGCGAGTAAAATTTACATCATTAGTTCATTTGATTAATGAAGAGAATCTTGCAGAGTGTTATAAGGAACTAAAACGCAACAAGGCTTGTAGTATAGATCGTGTGACAGTGGAAGCTTATGGAGAAAATCTAGAAGAGAAACTTAAAACACTAGTGGATAGTATGAAGAGAAAACAATATCAACCGCTACCAGTGAAAAGGGTATACATACCCAAAGCCGGGAGCAAAGAGAAGCGCGGTCTCGGAATACCATCAACGGAAGATAAGTTGGTACAGGTAATGCTAAAGAAGATATTAGAAAATATTTATGAAGCAAACTTTATGGACAGCTCGTATGGATTTCGACCAGGAAGAAATTGTCATCAGGCGATAAACGCTCTAGATAAAGCAGTTATGCACAAACCAATTAACTATATTGTAGAAGTGGATATCAAGAAGTTCTTTGATAATGTTCAACATAAATGGCTAATGAATTGTCTAAGGAACGAATAGCTGACCCAAATTTATTGTGGTTAATAAAACGATTTCTAAAGGCAGGAATAGTCGAAGTTGGATGTTATAAAGCAACCGATCAAGGCACACCACAAGGTGGTATAGTAAGCCCTGTATTAGCTAATATATACTTACACTATGTGCTGGACTTATGGTTTGAAAAGAAATTTAAGCCAAAAGCCAGAGGATATTTACAGCTAATAAGGTTTTGCGACGATTTTGTAGTTGGCTGCGAGAGGAAGAAGACGCAAAAGAATTTCTAGAATTACTGAAACAAAGACTAAGTAAATTTGGGTTGGAAATAGCTGAAAATAAAACAAAAATAGTAAAGTTTGGTAAGAAAGAATGGTATCAAGCAGAAAGAGAGAAACGTAGGACGGCTAGCTTCAACTTTCTAGGATTTACACATTATTGTGGAAAAGTCGTAATGGTAAACTTATGATGAAGCAGAAAACTTCAAAAATAAGCCTAGCCAGAAAGATTAAAAGAAATCAAAGAATGGTTGAAGATGGTACGAAGTCGTATCTGTTTCAAAGATTGGTGGCAGAAACTTAAAAGCCAAACTAACAGGACACTATAGCTACTTCGGAGTTAGCGGAAATTATCGGTGTTTGATTCAATTCTATCGACCGGTAACAAAGTTAGCATTTAAGTGGATAAACCGACGTAGTCAAAAGAAAAGTATGGATTGGGAACAATTTATACACTATTTAAAAGTAAATCCATTACCAAAACCAAAGGTATATGTTTCTTTATACACAGGAGCACTAGTGTGAACGCTGTATTGTGGAGCCGTGTGCGGGAAATCCGCAAGCACGGTTCTTTTGGGGAGACTATGGTTATGAGACCAAATCGCTGGTTTCAAGGTCATGAGTCTCTACCAGACTAAGATAAATCGAAGCATTTTTGTGGAAATAAAGCGAAATATGGAAGACAAAAGATAAATGCATTCTGAAAGGCTACACAGCATGTTCGTCCCGCTAATTAATAATATCTTTATTATTGTATGAGATAGGTAATTTAGCATTTATGAATTTGTAATGTGTTGCATATAGCTCAAAGAAATAAGGTTTACTGGTTACACGCTGCAGCCAATGCCACAACACTAGGACCTATGTTTATCTGCATGTTAATTTGCGTTGTGATTTTATGGAGGTCTTCTGTTACCTATGCTAGTGAAAATTTGGAGATACAGAAGGCCTTTGATAGTGTTGTCAAGCATATAAAAGCTGATAAAAAATATAAAGATCTTGATGTTATTGAGAGAAAAAGTGATAAATTTAACATCAAAATTGCGCAGAATTCTGGCAAGAGTTTTGACATATACTCTACTTTAAAAAAAGCAAAAGATTCCTTTGAATCAGGAGATAATGAAACAGCTATTTCTCTCCTTAATCAGATCATTGCAAAGTTTCCTTATCATAAAAATGCTTTAATTGGATTGGGAAATATTTATTACGCTAATAAAGAATACAAAAAAGCTGTAGAGATTTACACAAGACTGTTAAAAGAACACCCTAGTAACCCTTACATATTAAAAAATTTTCTGACGATAATCTCACAATATAATCCTGATCTGGCGTTGAGTGAAATGTTAAAATTGTATGATATACATAAAAATTATGCTCCTTTATTAGCAAATTTAGGTATGATCTATATGAAAAAGGAGGATTATGTAAAAGGTAAAGAGTATATGATAACTGCTATTTCCCTCGATGAAAACAATATTTTTTATACTTATAATTTAGCTGTTATTCTAGATAAACTTTCAGATTTTCAAAATGCTACAATATTCTACTTAAAATTGTTGAACATGGCTACAACTTCGAAAGATGTGAGTGAAAAAATACCTTTATACAAAGTGACAGCAAGACTAAAATTTATAAAACTTCACAGCACGCACTCAAAGATTTCATAAAAGCTTATAGCTCACCTAAATCTAATTTATCGTATCTGTTCAAGGGAGTGGCTAATGTGCAAATATTGAAGCAAAGTGTGTGAAACACAGATGTACGAACATTTGTTTGCAAAGGTAATTTACACAACAAATGCATAACTGTACGAACATTGTGATTTTGGCCCATCAGGAGGGTGTCATCCCAGTGCTTGACACCGGGATCCAGGAATTTTATTAAGTTGGCGAGCATAAAAATAGCTGTTTTATGTAAAAATACAACGTTTTAATGATTATGAAAAAGCTGGATTCCAGTGTCAAGCACTGGAATGACACCATTCTTTTTTCTGGATCCCAGTGTCGGCTACTTGGATGACACCATTTATTGTAAGGACTTACCTCACATTTACTCTATGATTATCTTTTTAGATCACCTTGTCTACCTATTTTGCCACTCTGCTGAACGGATACAATTTATTGCTATTTTTGTTTACAATAATAATATTGAGCTATAGAATTAGATCTAAAGGGGCAATTAGCTCAGCTGGTAGAGCATCTCGTTTACACCGAGGAGGTCGGCAGTTCAAGTCTGTCATTGCCCATTTGCTTAACTGAATGTTAGTATTATTAATTACTTCAATTAAAGTATAGAAAATGCAGGATAATATAGTACCAATCTCAATAGTAAAAGAGCTGGAAGATTCTTATCTTTCCTACGCAATGAGCGTTATCATAAGCCGGGCTATACCTGACGTGCGGGATGGATTTAAACCTGTTCACAGGCGCATATTATATGCAATGTCAAGAGCTGGATTCGATGCCGGTAAGCCATATAAAAAGGCAGCTCGTATAGTTGGGGATGTAATGGGGAAATATCACCCACATGGTGATGCAGCTATTTACGATTCCTTGGTTAGAATGGCCCAAGATTTCTCTCTTCTTTTACCACTTGTTGATGGGCAAGGTAACTTTGGTTCGATAGATGGAGATCCACCAGCTTCAATGCGATACACAGAAGCAAGACTTCAAAAAGTGTCGCACTTTTTACTGAATGATATTGATGAAGATACAGTTAATTTTAGGCCAAACTACGATGGAAATGAAACAGAACCAGTTGTGCTGCCTGCAGAGTTTCCGAATCTATTGGTAAACGGTGCAAGTGGTGTTGCAGTTGGTATGGCAACCAATATTCCTTCTCATAATCTTGGAGAAATAATAGATGCTTGTATATTATATGTAAATAATCCTGAAGTTACTTTGGATGAGTTACTTGAAGTGATGCCAGGGCCGGATTTTCCAACTGGGGGAACAATTCTTGGAAGGTCTGGAATAAGATCAGCATTTGCAACTGGTCGTGGATCAATTGTTGTGCAAGGCAAGACTCATATAGAAGATCTGCCACAAGATAGGCAAGCAATAGTGATTGATGAAATACCTTACCAGGTAAATAAAGTAAAATTAATTGAGAAGATAGGTGAGCTTGTAAAAGAAAAAAGAATTGATGGTATAACAGAAATTAGGGATGAGTCCGATAAGTCTGGTATTAGAGTAGTAATTGACCTCAAAAGAAATGCTGAAGCAAGTTTTATACTTAATCAAATATTGGGGCTAACTCCACTAAGAAGTAGTTTTAGTGTTAACACTTTAGTGCTCAATAACAACAGGCCTGCTTTGATGTCATTGAAAGAAATCATAACTGCTTTTGTTGATTTTAGAAAAGAAGTATTAATCAGGAGAACAGAATTTCGTCTAAGAAAAACGAGGGAAAAAGCTCATATATATATAGGGCTCTACATTGCGGTCCTCAGCATAGATGAAGTGATAAAAATCATCCGCGGTGCAAAAGATCCTGCGGAAGCAAGTAGAGAACTTTTAAATAAAGAATGGAAAACTTCGAATGAAATCAATACTATTATCGAGTTGATTTCAGATAGCGCAAGCTTTTTGAAAGATGGAGTGTATAGATTAACTGAACTACAAATTAAAGCTATCCTTGATATGAAACTGCAGCGTTTAACAGGCCTTGAAAAAGACAAATTAGAAGCTGAGCTAAGTTCAATGATCAACCTGATAAAAGAATATATAGCTTTTCTTGGCTCAGGAGAGAAGTTGATGAAAGAAATAAAAAACAATCTACAAGAAATAAAGAACAGATTTGCTGTGCCGCGAAAAACTTCAATAGAAGAGTCAGACGCGGACATTGAAGCTGAAGATCTAATTCCACAAGAGGATATGGTGATAACCGTAACTATGAATGGTTATATCAAGCGTGTAAAACTTTCTCACTACAGAACTCAGCGTCGTGGTGGAAAAGGAAAGCTAGGACAGGGATTAAAAGAAGAGGATGTAATCACAGAATTATTTGTTGGAAATACCCATACTAGCTTTTTATTCTTTTCTAACATTGGTCGAGTTTATAGATTAAAAGTTTATAAGTTACCTCTTGCAGAGCCAACCGCACGTGGAAGAGCACTTGTTAACATATTTCCGCTTAGCGATGGTGAAACTATAACTAATATCATGCCATTGCCAAGTGAAAATGACGAAAATCAAAACATAGTTTTTGCTACTGCCTATGGAAACATAAGGCGTAACTCCTTAGCGGACTTTCACTATATTCCAAGCAATGGAAAAATAGCAATAAAGCTCGATGAAGGAGACAAATTAGTATCGGTTAAGGTATGTAATGAAATTGACCATGTTTTACTTTCAACAACGCTTGGAAAAAGTATCAGATTTGTTGTAAGTGATGTGCGTCAATTTAAGAGTCGCAATTCAGATGGCGTAAGAGGTATCAAACTTGTAAAGAATGACAGCGTGATATCCATGACCATATTAAATGGGATAGGTGTAGCAACAGAAACAAAAGAACTTTACTTAAAAGTTCCACTTGCAAAAAGACTGGGGACTGCAATTAATAACTCCATTGATTCTAAATTGGAAAAGACTTTGAATGATTTAGGAATAGATAACGAATTATTCTTAAAACTTGCAGTGAATGAGGAGTTTATATTAACTATTACTGAAAATGGCTTTGGTAAAAGAACTTCTGCGTATGAGTATAGAGTAACTAACAGGGGTGGTGTTGGTATCACCAATATTCTTACTACTAGCAGAAACGGTAATGTTGTTGCTAGTTTTCCAGTTGAGCAGGGTGATAATATAATGCTTATTACAGATAAAGGAAAGTTAATTCGCATTTCGGTCAATGAGATTAGAATTGCAGGACGCAGCACTCAAGGAGTCACTCTGTTTAAAACAGAAAGTAGAGAAAAAGTGGTGTCAGTAGCGAAAATTGAAGATCCTGATTCCACTGAAGATAGTATTTTTGAAGTTGAAAACTCTATCGCTTCTTAACCGTAGTATAGGTTAAACAAAAAGCGCAAGTTTTTGTTGATTAATACGCAGTATTTAAATTAAAATATATACTTATGGCTAAGTAAAGATCAATGGACAAAAAATTAACTAAAAATAAAAAACCACTGGCAGACAAAGAGGATAAAAAAACACCTCCTGTTAAAGGTCTTACTAAAAATAAGAGTAGGAGAGATTTTATAACATTAACTACATGCGCTATGGCAGGTATAGGAGCTGCAAGCGGACTTTGGCCACTGGTTAAATCTATGAATCCTTCTGCTGAAGTTCTAGCAACTTCCACAGTGGAGGTGAATTTGTCTGGAATTCAGGAAGGACACGGAGTAAAAGTAAAGTGGCAAGGTAAACCAGTATTCATTCGTAGACGCACAAAGCAAGAAATTGAGGCTGCAAGAGCTGTGAATGTGAAGAGCTTGAGGGATCCTCAATTAGATGAGCAGAGAGTATACGAAGGAAAAGACGAATGGTTAATTATGCTTGGAATATGTACACATCTTGGGTGTGTACCGGTTGACCACGCTACAAGAGATGGTAATGGTTGGTTCTGTCCTTGCCACGGTTCATATTATGATACATCAGGTCGAGTAATTGGGGGTCCTGCACCGAAAAATATGGCTGTACCTGATTATTTTTTTCCCAGTGAGAATGTTGTGGTAATTGGCAAGAAGGCTTAACGAATATAAATAAACTCGTTAAAAAAAACTCACAGGATCAACATCTATTATCACTGCAATACTCGAATTCAAGTTACAATTTTTAATCCAATATTTCAGCTTTTTTTGTATGGATAGACTATGCTTATTGTGTATTTTTAATAATACCCTATACCGATACTTATTATTTAAAAAATTTATCGCTGCTGGTGATGGGCCAAGAATTTCAAATTCCTTTTTGTCTACACCTACATTTTTTTCCTGGATACAAATAGTTGAGCTACTTGAATGACAGAGAAGAGATTTTACTATTTCATTCGCTGCTTTTTGTGTTGCAATCTGATTCTTACCACAGATTATAAGCGCTATTAATCTGCTAAATGGTGGCATTTTGGCTTCGCGTCTTGACTTAAGTTCGATTTCATAAAATGAGTCTCTTTTTTGATGCAGCAATGCTTTTATTATTGAATTTTCAGGATTATTGGTTTGCACTATTACCATTCCTTTTTCATTAAACCTTCCTGATCTGCCTGCAACTTGGTGCAATAATTGATACGTCTTTTCCGCTGCTCTCAAATCAGAATTTTCGAGACTCAAATCTGCATTCATTACTCCAACCAAAGTTAATTTGGGAAAATTGTGCCCTTTAGCAATTATTTGTGTGCCGATTATAATGTTCACCTCTTCTTTCAATATCAAGTCAATTACGTTACTAACCGACTTCTGATCGCTGCTTATCATCGCAGTTTTTGCGTTTGGTATTAATTTCACCATTTCTTCAAGCAACCTTTCAATTCCTATGCCGTAGAGGGACAATGGCTGTTCACTTTGGCAATTAGAGCATTTCTCTGGAAGTTTTAATTGATAAGAGCAATGATGGCACAAAAGAGCATTTTTTTTCTTGTGATATGTAAGCCAAACAGCACAATTTAAGCAGGAAATTTTATATCCACACTTTTTACAAATTGCCAGTTGTGCATACCCTCTGCGGTTTAGAAAAAGCATAACCTGCTGTTTTTTCTCTATGGTTTGTTTGATGCTTTCAAAAAGCTCAGAGGAGATCCATTGCTTGTTGTTCCTCATATCTACTACTTTAATGAGTGGCAATTCTGCACCACCAAATCGTTTAGTTAGCTTTACATGATTGTAATTCCCGTTTTTAACATGATGAATCGTTTCAAGCAGTGGAGTAGCTGATGATAAAATAATCGGAATATTTTCAAATTTGGCTAAGATTATCGCCATATCTCGAGCATTATATATAATTCCCTGTTCTTGTTTAAAAGATGAGTCGTGCTCTTCATCAACGATAATCAATTTTAGGTTTTTATAAGGCAAAAAAAGTGCTGATCGTGCACCAATAATTATCTGCGCATTTCCACTTGCTATATTGAGCCAATTATTCCGGCGAGTTTTTGGAGTGAGTCCTGAGTGCCATTCAACTAAGTTTTTTGATATCTGACCGCGAACACGATTTACCAATTGTGAAGTTAAAACAATTTCAGGTAGGAGGATTAAAATTTGTATATTACCTTCTCCTGATGTCATTTCAACATATTCTGGTGTCATACTAGTACGTGGCAAAGACGGTATGCTAAATGTTACAGTGGGTTTTGCCTTGAGTATAAAGGTGTCATTCCAGCGCTTGACACTGGAATCCAGGAATTTTGATTGTAAATTAGGTATTGGTTTTAAGTTAAAATAAACATTTGTAATGAGGTTATATGAAAAACTGGATCCCAGTGTCAGGCTACTCGGATAACACCCTCTTGGTAGACCCAAATCACAATGTTCGTACAGTTGTGTCTCTGGGCACTGGGATGGTAAAGTCTGAGCAGCATTTGGAATGGCAGTGTAATTCTTAATCAATTGTGCAATCACAGAGAGATAAACTTCCGTTTTTCCAGATCCTGTCTCACCATCAAGCAAAGTCACTGAATACTCATTCAAACTGCTGATTATTTTATCACTAGCTACCTGCTGTTCAGGGCTTAATTGGCAACTTATTTCACTTATTTCCTGCTTCTGCTTAGCACAAACCAATTTATCTATGTGATTTACTTTTAACACTCCTCCCATTATCACTTTGGCAAGCATACCAACAGGTATTAAGTTATACTGCGCAACCCACTCTGCAAATGCGATCAATTTTGGTCTAATATTTGGTAAATCAATTTTTTGCTCAATAAATTTTAATTCTCGGTTACTTTTATCACTGTATTTCCAAACTATTCCGATTAAGCGTTTTTTGCCAAATGGCACCACTACGTAATCTCCAAGTAAAATCTCAGTATTTTCCTCAATTGCATATGAAAATAACTGATCAATTGGAAGTGGTAGTAATACGTCAACTGTTTTTGCCATAGTGATTGAGTTTAACATTGTTTTAAAGAGCTTGTAACTTTATTAAGCTTGGCAATATAGATGAATCGGTACAGAGAAAATCTTAACGTTTAACACATTTCTCATAGTACAGACCGTATGATTGATAAATAAAATGATTTATAGAATTTGTGGAGGCTACCAATGGTCAACGACAAGATTACTTTGAACTTTGAAATAGAAAAAGGCGAACCTATAGATCGATACTACTTTTCTGCACATATAAAGCTTACAGATGAAAGCAAAAATCTTTTGCGCGAGAAGCTTGGCAGTACAATTCAATTCGATAATCTAGATGATCACTTCAATCTTAACCATGAGAATTTTTATATCTACTACAATAAATATAGTGAGCACAATGGCAGAAGTGAGCTACACGTTAGGGATGATAACGGTAAATATTTAACCTCCAATCTTCCACTTAATTACTATGGATTCTCAATGGAACTATCACCTGACGGAGCGTCAATTGCAGATTATGGTTTTTATCCTCTGTATGCAATCTATAACCCAAATCACTATGATAAAGCAAAGGAAAAAGTATTTGATGATCACGGTGAATTGTCACCAATTGCATCAAATGTGTTAGATAATTTTTTAAGCAACACAAATAGCTTAACCACACAAGATATATTACAAAATGTATTCTCACAACTGCAGAAGAAAGCTGATGAAGAAGCAGAAAGATTGGCAAGAGAGAGAGAAGCAGAAAGACAAAGGGAGGAAGAGTTAAATGAAAAGAACGAGGAGTTAAAAGAACTTGTAGAAAAGGATGAGATTAAAATATTCAAAGTGGTAAAAGGTAATGATTTAGGTAATGGGCATTCAGCAGTAGTTTTACAACTTGATGGGGAAGAAGGTGACAAGATACCTCTCGACTCTAGTAAATACTACATAGCAGAGTATAGACACCACCCAGAATGGGAAGGCGATGAATATTTAAATTTTGTTAGCCCTGATAGTGATATGCTGGTTAATTATGAAAACTTATTTTTTGTGCTCAATCAAAGCTCCTACTCAGACTTTGAAAGTGGGTTTTATTCAGAAAACAGAACCGATCCCCATAATTATGCTAAATATTCAAAGGAACCATATTTGAGTGGTGACCAGCTATCTGAAAAATTATCTAATGAATTGGAGGAAGATAGCAATCAGATAGGTACTGAATTTACAATTGATGATGAGCAAGTAGACGAAGAAGTTGTGGTAGAGAGTGAAGCCAAGTCTGGGGAGAAAGGAACGGTTGGTGAGGATAACGCAAAAAATACTATACAGGAAGAAGAATCTAACTATATAGATCAAATGCAAGCGGATGATAGCAGCAGTTATAAACCAGCTTTGCAAAGCAATCGTGATGATTATGCTGATACGAAAAAAGCTCTGCAGGAAAAATTGCATGGAGATGAAATACACAAGCAAAGTAATGAGAAAGCTCAAAAAGATATAGAAGTAAAAAAAGTAACTGTGGAAACTGACAGTAGCAGTAATAAGACTGAAAAACAAACAAAACCAACAGAAGATGAACAAGAAACTGTTATGGCAAGTGTGATAGAAAATATGGATAAAAATTCTGATATTGAAGCAGAAACTTCTAACAGTGTTGCAAATTCACAACATCCCTTAAAAATAAAGACAGGAAGTCCTCTTGAAGTGGGAAAGTATAAGGTGGAGCTGCAAGTGACATATGATGATGTAAAGAATTTTTATGATACCGTACGTGGTAAATATCATGCTGGCGATGGATATAACTACGAACAAGTAATGGTTTTATATAATGAAATTGTTAGGCCCGCTCACAATCATCATTACGAGCTGTTTACTCTTGATGAAGCACATGTTGCTAATGATCACCTATTTATCAAGGGTCAGGATTTTGGAACTCTAAATGATTTTAATGAGATGTTCTATAAAAGTGATGAGTTAATGTGATGTAAAAAGCAAGATTCAATCTGGTGAACGAGAGTTAACTGACAGAGGAGATTGATACGTATGCCTTTATCTTTAAGATTGTTTATCAAGTATAGACATCAGCTCGCCCCATTCTCTTTTACCAATATTACTTTCTTCTCTAGTAACGTTTTCCCCTTTAATTAATTTGCGAATTATTTCTAGACCAGTTCTTGAAATACAGGCTGATTCTAGGCAATATTCAACAAAGGCATTGTAGGCCAGTGGAACCCATTTTTTTATTATATCCAGCATAACTTCTGCATAAACTCTGATTTCATATTGGGCATGCTTATCAGCTCTAAGCTTCAAAAAATGAAGGAGATTATGCAGATCTATTTTCCAATAAAATTGCGTGTAGTAATTAAGCATTAGGTTAGTTCTGGCAATTTCTCTTGCAAGCCCCTGCTCAATAAATTTTTCATAATGAGAATATACTAAATTAGAGTCATTTATTAGAGAATCTATTATTTCCTTTGAGGTATCTGGATCAAAAGCTTCCCCGCTACCTTGTTTATTATTGTCAGATTGTTTTGCAACTTGTTCTGGTTTAGGTGTATAAAATTCATTATCAAGTATTGAATACCTTGCTGAATATTCATTCACATTTGCAGTTCTATGCCTTATCCATTGCCTTGCAACAAAAATTGGAAGTTTCACGTGAAACTTAATTTCACACATTTCAAATGGAGTTGTATGATGATGTCTCATTAAATACTTTATAAGTGCTTCATCCTGACTTATCTGTTTTGTTCCCTTGCCATAAGAAACACGAGCAGCTTGAACTATAGCGCTATCAGAGCCCATATAATCCACTACTCGAATAAATCCATGGTCTAATACCTTATGTTCTTCATATAAGATTGCATCTATTTCTTTTACTATAGTTCGTTTGGTTGCTTCATTCATAAAATATCCTCAAGACGAAATGGAGATATCAGCTCCACATGAATTGAGTTTTTCATGCATTGCTTCATATCCTCTCCATAAATGATGTGAATTGTTTATTATAGTTTCTCCACCGGCTACCAAAGAAGCAAGCACCAAAGCTGCTGTTGATCTTAAGTCAGTAGCATATAGATTAGCTCCAGATAAGCTTTTTATTCCACTTATAGTAGCTTTGCTTTTCTCGATGCTGATATTAGCACCTAACTTTCTCAATTCATCTGCATGTGTAAATCTGTTTTCAAAAATGTTCTCTTCAATTACTGATATCCCATCAGCGATGCACATTGCAGACATCAGTTGTGGTTGCATATCACTGGGAAAATTGGGATATGGATCTGTCGCAACGTTAGCAGACTTAATAGAGCCATTTTTTCTGGAAATAACAATGCCTCCATCATACAGTTCAACCATAGCTCCTATAGTCTCCAACTCATTTGTAATACACCTTATATCAGATAGATTTATTCCTTCCAACTCCAACTTACCACCGGTTATTATAGCAGCTAGTGCATAGGTGCCTGCTTCTATGCGATCTGGTATTATTTTATGAACACATCCATTTAGTGCTTCAACTCCTGTTATTATGACCTTTGTATTATCAATTTCAATATCAGCACCCATTTTCTTCAGAAAATCTATTAAATCAAGAACTTCCGGCTCAGTTGCAGCATTGTTTATTGTTGTCACTCCTTCTGCAAATGTTGCTGCCATTATTACATTTTCTGTTGCGCCAACACTTATTTTCTCAAATGTGATTTCTTTTCCTTGTAGCTTTCCTTTCACTGTTGCAATTATATTATAGCCGTCAATTTCAATTTTAGCTCCCATTTCTTCTAATGCTTTAATATGCATATCAACGGGACGCTTTCCAATGTTGCATCCACCAGGAAATGCTGTTCTCGCTTTGCCAAATCTGCTAAGCATTGGACCCAATATTAGAAAAGAAGTTCTTAGCTTACTTGCGGTTTTATATGGCATCACGTGATTGTTGATATTGCTGCAGTCAATTTTCAAAGTATGGTTCGCTTTATAATTTTTATTGTGCATAAAGTTCACTTCTGCTCCAAGACTTTCAAGCAACTTAGACATTAGATGCACATCAATTAAATCAGGTACATTATGCAAAATTACCGAGGAGCTACTTAATAGACTTGCTGCCATTATTGGTAAAACAGCATTTTTTGAGCCATTAATCTTGATTTTTCCGACCAAAGGTTTGTAGTTATTTCTTATTAATATCTTGTGCATTTAATTAGATATAAAGTATAATTCATTAGTTTATTGAAGTCTTACTAAGTATAATAGATTGACCGTAAAAGGCAAAATTTGCTTTTTCTTCCTCATCATCCCAGTGTCATGCTACCTGCATGACACCTGATGCGAATTGCCCCCGAAATTTTATACTATGAATTACTCAAATGACGCTCTCGAGCTTTATCAAACCAAATAACACCAATTGCAACAATGAAATAACCAGCTGCTCCTAATGTAAGGCGAATTACTGCATCGAAAGTTGACAGAGGAGGAGACGGCATTAGAATGCTCAAAACACTATACACAAGATTATTTGTTGCATGAGCAATAGTTACTGGCCAAATCGAGTTGTCTTTTTCAAACAACCAGGTAAACATTATAGACATTGCACAAATATAAAGGGTATAAGCACAAATAGTCGGGAATGTAAAGCCATCCTTCCACAAAGCTGAGCCAGCAACCACATAAGTTGGTATGTGCCATACTGACCAAATAATACCGACAATAATTGCTCTGATATAAAAATTTGATATTTTGCTTTTAAGATTTTTCAAAAGATAGCCACGCCAACCAATCTCTTCACCAAGAGACATAATGATCCACATCACAAAGGTTGATAATAAAACAAATAACATCACTAATGGACTCAAAACTGCACTCAAATCCTTTACACGGTCTAACGTAAAAGACTCTCGGAAAAATGAAAAACCGCAATAAATTGACAAAAGACCATTGGAAATTAGCATACTTACCAGAATAAGTATAAACCCTAATAGACAGTTTTTTGGCGAACTAAGTTTAAAAAGATCCCTTACCTTCTGTTTATTATAAATGGTTAGCAAAATTGCAACTGAAGCCGGAACAAATGTTGTTAATAATGTTATGTCTTTGAAAGGTAAGCACCAAGCTATAATGCACGTCAAAAAATATGTAATTACAACAAATAATGTACAATTAATAGTGGTTAAATTCATGCATACGCCCATCAATTCCTTTTCTGCATTATTGATCTTTATTCATAAATTGTCAATAAAATACTTCTTCAGGGATGAATAGAATATTTTTTCTTTTTGAATTGCTATTGATAGTTTAATTTTTATATGTATTCCCTTTCACAACCGTTTGTCATCCCAGTGTCACGTGCTGGGATGACAGTAGGAGAGCTGCTTGCATGACAAGAGGAGGGTACTGGAATGACAAGAGGAAGACACTGGGGTGACATCAACTAAACTTGTCCAAATATGAGCGATGCATTAGTGCCACCAAAACCAAACGAATTAGAAAGTGCATATTGAATTTTATGCTCCTGAGCTTTAAACGGTACAAAATTTAAATCACATCCTTCTGAAGGCTTGTGTAAATTTAAGGTTGGCGGAATAATTCCATTATTTAACGCAAGAATACTGAATATTGCTTCAACGCTCCCTGCAGCACCAAGTAAATGTCCTATAGAAGATTTAGTTGAAGAAACAGGTATTTTATAAACGTAGTCACCGAATAACTGTTTCATTGCTATTACTTCAATTTTATCTCCAAGTGGCGTTGAAGTTCCATGTGCATTGATATACCCTACTTGATTGGGATTAATTTGTGCACTCTTTAAAGCAAGCTGCATTGCCTTAAATGCGCCTCTTCCTTCTGGATGTGGTGCTGTAATGTGGTGCGCATCTCCTGTGAGTCCGTACCCAACCAGTTCAGCATGTATTTTTGCCCCCCTTTTTTTCGCATGTTCGTATTCCTCCAGCACCAATATACCTGCTCCTTCACCCATAACAAAACCATCGCGTTCTTCATCCCATGGCCTTGAAGCTTCTTCCGGTTTATCGTTAAATTTAGTTGATAACGCCTTCATAGATGCAAAACCTGCAATTCCAACTCTACACAGTGCACTTTCTGCTCCACCTGCAATCATAACATCCGCTTCACCAAGTTTTATAGTTCTTGCTGAGTTTATGATTGCATGCGCACCTGTTGCACATGCGGTTACTGCTGAATCGTTTGGACCTGTAAATTCGTATTTAATAGAAATATGGCCAGATATCAAATTTATTAGACTTGCAGGGACAAAAAATGGACTGACACGTCTGGGCCCTTTTTCCTGCATGGTAATAACATTTTCCTGAATTGACGGAAGACCACCTATACCAGAGCCAATAGTCACACCAACACGTTCCCGATTGATATTTTGGCTTTCCAAAATTAATGAATCATCTACTGCCTGAATAGCTGCTGCAATACCGTAATGGATAAAACGATCTGTCCTTTTTGAGTCTTTTTCAGAAATATAATCTAGTGGATTGAAATGGTGCTCAATGTTGTCTGATTGCAACGGCACCTGCCCTGCAATTTTGCAAGCAAGATCAGAAGAGTCAAATCTATCCGTATTGATTGCTTTTATGCCAGACTCACTTTTTATTAGCCTTGACCAAGTGTTGTCAACATCTGCCGCTAGTGGAGTGATTAAACCAACACCAGTGACTACTACTCTTCTGCTCATTTAACACTAACTATTAGCCTTTTTTATTATTAATGTACTCAACTATTTGCTCCATAGTTTCCATTTTTTGTGCGTCTTCATCTGGAATTTCTATTCCAAACTCTTCTTCTGCTGCCATGATGATTTCAACTGCATCTAAGCTGTCTGTACCATGCTCCGAAAGCTTTGAAGAGCTGTTGAATTTCTCTACATCCTTACTAATATGCTCTAGTATAATCTTTTTCACTTTTTCTTCTATGTCTTCTCTAGTGCTCTTTGCTAGTTCGCTATTCACATTTCTTACCAAAAAAATAACCTATTCTTTGATGTTATAAAAAATTTTTATGTTTGCAATATCTTTTATAACTGGTAAACTACAGTAAAGTTTTCTACTGCCTTAGTTGGCTAGCGTTACGCGCTAAACAATTAACAATTCAAAAATGCTAGACGAAACAACAAAAAATTTGCTTATTGTAGAAGTAAATAAGCTCTTACCCGAAAATAGCGAGAATAAGCTTATATCAGCTATGCGTTATATACTCCTTGCTCCTGCAAAACATATACGCTCCTTTTTAGTCGTAGCTTCATCGCGAGTGTTTAACGCGGAAGCTAAAAAAGTAATATCAGTTGCTGCAGCAATTGAATTTGTTCATGCTTACTCTCTAATTCACGATGATTTACCGTGCATGGACAACAGTGATACTCGCAGAAGCCAGCTAAGCTGCCATAAAAAATTTGATGAAGCAACAGCAGTGCTTGCCGGAGATGCACTACTTACTCTGGCTTTTGAGGTATTATCTTCGTTAAATGAGAAACGCTGTGAGATCATAAAAGTTCTTTCTCAGGCAATAGGAATTAGGGGAATGGTGGGAGGACAGGCTTTAGATATTAACAGTGAGCATATAGATTTTAGCCCCCAACCCTCTGTCATTCAAGTAGCGGACACTGGGATCCAGAAGGCTTTGCCTACAAGCATTTCGTGCAAAAAGCCATGCGATAGTGGAGCTGAACATGAAATGGATTCCAGTGTCAGCTACTTGCATGACACCCTTTCTACCTTAAAACTACAACATTCGTACGGCTGTATGTATGACGCTGGAATGACGTCGGGCCAAGCTGATAAAATAAAAGAAATTCATTTGATGAAAACCGCAAAACTATTTGCAGCTTCATGTGAAATAGGTGCTATAATAGGGGGTGCTACAGACAAGCAACGTAAAGCGTTATATAACTATGGAATAAATCTAGGGCTTATCTTTCAAGCTAAGGATGATATTGAAGACTACGAACAAGATAAAACAAATAATCTTATGTCTGTGCTTGGTAAAAGTGAAGTAGAGGACTATATAGACGGCCTCTTTAAACAAGGCTTGGATAATTTGAGTGCGCTTTCAGGGGATACTAATTATTTATATGATTTATTGAATCAAGTAAAGAAAGATGGTTAGAAAAATTATATTACAAATGCTTATTTCCGTAGTAATGATTCTCACTTTAACTTCTGCTTTTGTGTTTACTATTGTCTATATAAACAAAGGTAAACCGGAAAAAAAGGACAAGCTTTATGAGATAAATGCCACGCATGGTGGTTTGATACAGACGATAGCACATTACCTAGTGAAGCCAATACTTGAATCAGCACTTGACCGCTATATTGAAAAGCATGGGCTGACAGAATATTTAGAAGAAATAACGCAGCAAAAGGAAGAAGATTCAATAAATTTTTATGAAATTACTGAAGGCAGTGGCAGCAAGGCTTTTTGTGGCCTGGAAGTCCTATTGCAAATATATAAAATTTCTAATAATAACTCAGCAACACTCCCTAGCAAAGTTTCTGATGTTACTTTGAAAATAGGTCAAGATGACCTAAAAGAAGTGAGTTTAGGGGTAATAGGTATGAAAGAAGGCGGAGAGCGTGTAGTTACTATTGCCAATGAGAACAAAATGAATTTTAATTCTTATTACGTCAAACTGATCGAAGTAAAGGATAAATATCCCGACTCAGTAAATAATCTGATGGTTTTTAATGACTTAATTAACAAGACTGGAAAACAAGTAAGGTGCGGTGATGAGATATCGGTTAAATATAGCGTAAAGGAGCATAATGGGGAATATATAGTCAAAGATCAAACAGTGCAATTTAGGGTTGGCGATAAAAAAATACCACTTGCTATAGAGCTTGGAGTTGTGGGAATGAGAGCTGGTAATAAAAGAACTATTCTTTCTCCGCCTGACCTTTTGACTATTACTGACGATATGTTAATAAAAGACATAGATTATGATGAAGAAAATATCTCAATAATTGACTTAAGCTTAGATGTTAAGCAAGAGGTCGCAGCACACCATTCTACTGTTGAAAAACAGCCTAAAGAATATAGCTGAAATTTTAGGTCTACTGGCTAATCTTCTGAACACTCTCTATACTACTTAAAGTAGGCTTTTCGTTTTTCCTAAAGTATAAACTTAGATAAATCAAGCTGCTTCGAAATTGACTCAAGTTTATCTTTTACATACTTGCTGTCTATAATGAATTTTTCGCTATTTTTCTCAGAAGCAATGAAACTTATTTCATCTAAAAGCTTCTCCATGATAGTGTGAAGCCTTCTTGCGCCTATATTTTCCACTTGCCTATTAACTATAAACGCTATTTCAGCTATGGTTTTTATACCATCATCAGTGAACTCAAGTGTCACATTTTCTGTTTTCATTAAAGCTATGTACTGCTTTAACAAACTAGATTCTGGTTCCTTTAATATTCTTATTAAATCCTCTTGAGTAAGTGCCTTAAGTTCTACCCTGATCGGTAATCTGCCCTGCAATTCCGGTAAGAGGTCAGATGGTTTAGACTGATGAAAAGCACCAGATGCAATAAATAATATATAGTCTGTTTTTACATGGCCATACTTAGTTGTAACAGTTGTTCCTTCAAGTAATGGTAACAGATCGCGTTGCACTCCTTCTCTGTTTACTTCACCTTTTACTTCTGTACGCGCTGCAATTTTGTCTATTTCATCCAAAAATACTATACCGTCATTACTAACAAGATCAATGGCTTCTTTGATTATCTTATCTTCATCCATTAGCCTTTCACTTTCTTCATTAATTAATATTTCACGCGCTTCTTTTACCTTCACCGTAATAGTTTTTGTTTTTTTGCTCCCGTTAAACATCTTGCCCATTATTTCTGTTACATTCATCACACCAACTTGCCCACCTGGCATGCCTGGTATATCGAAAGTAGGTAACATACTCTTGCTCTCTCTGACGTTAATAGAAACTTCTCCGTCCTCAAACTCTTTATTCCTCAACCTTTCTCTAAAAATTTTTTTACTCTCTTCGGTTGCATTTTCGCCTACCATAGAGTTTACTATTGTTTTCTCAGCTAAAATTAAAGCCTTTTTAGCTAAGGCTTTACGGGCTTTCTCTTTAACTAAAACTATTGCTGCATCAACTAAATCGCGTATTATCGAATCAACGTCACGTCCAACGTACCCTATTTCAGTAAACTTCGTTGCCTCAATTTTTATGAACGGTGCACCGGCAAGTTTTGCTAAGCGACGAGCTATTTCAGTTTTACCAACCCCTGTATGACCGATCATCAATATATTCTTAGGTATGATTTCATCACGCAATGGAAATGGAACCTGATTGCGACGCCAACGATTTCTGAGCGCAATAGCAACAGCACGCTTTGCATCATCCTGTCCGATTATGAATCTGTGCAATTCTTTAACTATCTTCTGTGGTGGCAGGTCATCTAACAAAACTTGAGTGCTGTCATTAACTTGAACATCGCTGTCATTTGAATCAAAACCACTCTTAGTATCTTTATAGAGGTTATCTTTTTCATCGTAGGTGTCACTACTACAAGACCGCCCTTCTGAAAGGGTTATGGGCTGATTGGAAAAATTGGTGCATAAAGTTTTTTGCTTGGAAGACATATCACTCCTCTATCTTTTCAATAACTACATTATGATTTGTATAAACACATATATCGCCAGCTATCTTCATAGCCTTTTTCGCAATTTCCTCTATTGATATTCCTTTAATGTCAATTAAAGCTCTTGCTGCAGATAGAGCAAAATTTCCCCCAGAGCCAATAGCTGCGACTCCATCTTCAGGTTCAAGAACATCACCTGTTCCCGTAATTACTAATGAAATAGATTTATCTGCAACGATCATCATAGCTTCTAATTTCCTCAGATATTTATCCATTCTCCAGTCTTTTGCAAGTTCAACACATGCTCTCATTAATTGCCCTGGGTGCTTGTCAAGTTTAGATTCTAATCTTTCAAAAAGAGTAAATGCGTCGGCTGTTGCCCCGGCAAATCCAGCAATTACGGAATCACCAGAAAGACGCCTAACTTTTTTTGCTCCAGATTTTATAACAGTGTGGCCCAGTGAAACTTGTCCGTCACCTATTACTACTACACTTTTATCTTTTCTAATTGATAATATAGTAGTGCCATACATTTTATTGTTATCGTGTTGAATCATTTTTCTATCACTTTAAATAAGAATCTCATTATACTTTAATCTTTAGTCAAATTTACTAAATACGTTCAACTATAGCTTATAATATAATACCTTCCTTATAACATTTAAAGTGCAGATGCAAAACATAATTCACCCAGATTTGGAAAAAAGTATAAATAATTGGTTCGAAGCAAAATTTAATGGCCTTACATCGCCATTTTATAGCTCTATAGATCTTAGAAACTCTGGCTATAAAATCGTTCCAGTAGACGCTAATTTATTTCCTGCGGGGTTCAATAACTTAAGTGAAGAATCAAGAACGATGGCAGCAAGATTGATAAAAAGCTATTTTAAAAGACATCAATACAAAAAGGTTCTTATAATACCGGAAAATTATACACGCAATAAAATGTATATAGAAAACGTATTTGTTATAGAGAAAATACTACAACTCGCAGGTTTTGAGACTAGAATTGGCCTTTTATATAATGAAGTATACAATTTAATAGAACAGTATGAAACTGTTGTGAAAGAAAACTCTCTGCTAAAGACAACTTCAGGATTTGTGCCTGATGTTATTATACTGAACCGTGATATGACGAGCCACATTCCAGACACGCTGAAAGACGTAAAGCAAGATATAGTACCAAGCCCACTATACGGTTGGCATAGCAGGCAGAAATTTAAGTATTTTGAAATCTATCAAGAATTAGCATCTGAGTTTTGTGGCAAATTTAAAATAGACCCATGGCTAATTTCTGTGCTTACAGAGAGCTGTGATGGAGTTGATTTTGATGATGATTTGTCACTAGGAGCAGTAGCAACTAAAGTTGACCAAATATTATCTCTAGTGCAAAAAAAATACGAAGAATATAAAATAAAAACACAACCTTACGTTTTTATCAAAGCAAGCAATGGCACATATGGGATGGGCATTATAACAGCAACAAGTGGAGAGGAAATATTAAACCTCAATAAAAAAAAGCGTCATAAAATGAAAAAGATAAAAGAAGGAATAGCAATCAATAGCGTTATTATACAAGAAGGTGTACCAACCATTGACATGTTTAAAAGCAGTTCTGCAGAACCGCTAATATACTATATAGGAGATACTTCAACATGTTACTTATACCGATGTAATAGCAGAAAAGATGTATATTCTAGCTTGAATGCCACTGACTGTGAGTTTCATGATGTTAGCCAGGTTGTAGAAGGTAAAATTCTATCACTTTGGAGTATTGTTAGCAAATTAGCAGTACTAGCGTTGGCAGTAGAAATAAAATCTTTTCATCCCTAATTCTTATACCTCTACAGTGCTGTCATTAGAATGACCGTTTATATTATGAACATCATCAAGTTCAGTGGAAGGATCATCATTGACAGGTTGATTAAACAACTTATCAAGTTGAACTGCAAGAAATACTGCACTATATATTATGCTGACTGTTATGCTTAAGTTGAAATTATAGATTATACCACCACCCAAGTTTATTGGTATAGTTGGAGTTTCTATCCTTCTTAATATGAAGTTTAATAAACCTAACGACAAAGTTAATGTGCTGATAATAAGGTTCTTCTTACACTTAGCAGACTTTTCAGGATCCTTATTATCCAGATATTTCTTGCATGTATAATAATAGCTTATAGGTTCTGAAATGAACAAAAATAGGATCGTTGATGTTGAACTAATATAACTTGTTACATCTGCATTACCTCTAGCCAAAAAATGGATGACTTTCAACATCATCAATGCTTCTATGGTGCTGCTTGCAAGATTAGCCGATTTACCCACAATTTTTGCCAGCTCTTTTTTACTCTCAGGGTTTCTGTAATCCTTAATTAGATCCTGTAGAGTAAATGCAGAATGGGCAATGTATAGAATAGATGTCGGAAACTTTACTAGTCGAGCAACATTCCGTATAAGAAAGATATTGGATCTATTATTGTCAATGAACTCGCAGCAAAATTGCAGTGAAATCTTACACAATAGGGCTGTTAAACCTGTTGTGATGCAGATTACCTTCCTGAAATCATGATCATAAATATCATGCACCCTTTGTGCGAGTATGTTAGATTTCTTTTTTAGCTTGTTTGGCATGAAATAATTAATAACTTCCTGTTATTCTGTCACATAAAATCCTAAAAGAAAAGCCCTATGAATCAGGACTTTAAGGGAGATTTATGCACAAATCGGCTAAGCATTTTATAAACAAGGGATCGGTACTGAGAGTTGGCACACGAAAGTAATATCCATCCTTGATAATTGCTTTATATTCTATATCAAGTTCAACTAGAGTTTCTGAATGCTCAGAAACAAAAGATATAGGTGATAGAACTACAGGTACACCATCAGCTTTTGCGCGTAATAGCTCACTTTCAGTGCTTGGCTCTAGCCATTTTACAGGACCAATCTTACTCTGATAACATATTGACCAATCTAAGTTATTGATAGCTAACTTTTCTACTATTAACTCTACGCTTCTTTCTACCTGTGAAGCGTAAGGGTCGCCCTTTTTAATGATACTAAGAGGTAAGCTATGGGCTGAAAATAGGACTCTTGGTTTACCGATTTTTCTAGCCAATTTATAGTACTTAGCTATCAGATTAGTGTGAGCTTCAATAAAATCTTGGTTATCATAATAACGGTGAATCATTTTTGTATTGCATTTTAGGCCATACCGTTTAGCATTTTTTTGCCAATTCTCGATGGATGACAGAGTTGTGGTAGTTGAATATTGTGGATACAGTGGCAGCAGAATTACTTCGTCAGGATCAAACTGTTTTACACTTTCAATAACTTCGTCAGCAAATGGACGCCAATAGCGCATGCAGATGAATACCTTGTGTACATGGTTTCTATTTTCGTTTAATTTTAGTTCTGAAGCATTAGCTTGCATTTTTGTATTCTCTAGAATTGGCGATTTACCTCCAATTTCCTCGTATATTTTTCGTGCAGTATTTTCTCGTTTCGCAGATATAAACTTTGCTAAAAGAAACCGAAAGGGATTCGGTAGATTGATTATTCTCCTGTCATAAAAAAGGTTGAATAAAAAAGGACGGACCGCATTTAGTGAATCAGGCCCGCCAAGATTAAATAAGATAACTGCCTTTTTCACCTACGCACTACTACAACAAGTTACTTCTGGGGTGCCTATAAAATTAGCTACACACTCATCAAATTTAGTTATAGGCACTAAATTTCTTACACTGGCATACAATAAGTGGCCTGATCTCTTCAGGTTACTCTTGGTGGATGTGAAGTTCCAATCGAAAAATGTATCGACAAAAAGACTTGGTACCGTTTCAAGAAGTTCAACAGCAGCTAAAGATAGCATTATACAACTTTGCAGGACATTCAGAAGAACCTTGAGGGGAAAAAGTAAAACTTTAACGAAAAGAGAGGTGCTACTTGTTTCATCCAGTAGTCGCCCTGAGTTAGGCGAATTATACTCGGTGTGTTTTCTATTTTGATCAAAGATAGGAAATTTTATAGTATCTTTCTTAAATTCCGCGTCTATTTCTTTTCTACTATGGTTAGTGATTTTTTCCATTAACTTCTCACGCAGATGAAAAGTTCTGACAATAAAACATGTGGCAATCATTAAGGAAGCACATAAAAGTGCGCATTGCATGAGGCTCATACTGCCTAGCATAGCTGGCAGTGCAAAACAAACAAGCGGTGCTATGATTGTCATTTCAAGAAATGGAATAGTGTTTCTTTTCATTGCAAAGGCAGCACCTTCTTTTAATTTTGTATTATGATGTGAACTATATTCCAAATAACTTAAAAATGCCAGACTAAAAGTCAAAAACCCTTTTGTTCCACAAAAAAGTGATGACTTAAAGTTACTTACTAATTTTTTAGTAGTAGATTTAGCTTGTTTTTTAGTGGTAGGCTCAGCTTGTTTAGTAGTGTTATTTTTACAACATTCACCCATACAATACCTCCTTGATGGTTTATTCTTAACTATAAATAAAAAACTGCTTTTATCAAATCAAAATTTACAATAAAATAAATCTATAAATATACTATTTTATATAAGGAAATAATATGGCAATTGAGAGAACACTTTCGATATTAAAACCTGATGCAGTAAAAAATAATATTACAGGCAATATAAATTCCTACATCGAACAATCTGGGCTGAAAATCACAGCACAAAAAATGATGTTACTAACAAAAAAACAAGCAGAGCTGTTTTATGAAATTCATAAAGATAGGCCTTTTTTTGGGGAATTAGTAGAGTTTATGACCTCTGGTTCTGTGGTAGTTCAAGTTTTAGTTGGTGAAAATGCAGTAAGTAAATACAGACAAATCATGGGAGCTACCGATCCAAAGCAGGCAGATAAAGGCACAATCAGGGGTGATTTTGCTGATGATATTAGTGAAAATAGAGTTCACGGCTCAGATAGTCTAGAAAATGCTCGTAAGGAGATAGCTTTCTTTTTTGCTGAATGTGAGTTGGTGTAGTCAACTCAGATTGGCGTCATCCAAGTAGCTGACAACATAGAAACGAAAAAACTTCCTTGACAAACCTCGCCAGCCCTCTTATCATGAGACTGAAGCTATTGTATTTGCTTTCGCCAATCTGCAGATTAAAAGGTAAGGATTACTTAATGTATCGGCGTCTTATGTTCAATTTTTTGCAGTATATAGATACTGTATGTCTTTACAAAACTTCATCTACATCTAGATTTTTATCTAAATAAGCTGAACGCGCTTATAAAGCGTTACAAGACATCAAAAAATGCCAATACTCGACAGAGATAGTAAAAGACTAGCTAACTCGGGGATTCTTTGTCTTTTTTTCTGCTTAGTAAATTTCTTAAACATTTGCAGCGTAAGTTAGTTGCAATTAAAAGCGGCTGAATCTCGCTTGTCAAGCGTTTAAAACATAAAAAACGCCAATATTTTAAAGCGGATAATAACCCCAGGGCTTCTTTTGCCTTTTTTTTCATTTGGTAAATTTCTTAATATTTATAGCTAAAGTAATTTAAAAGTCCGTGAAGGGTGTCATGCCAGTGCTTGACACTGGCATCCAGTTTTCCATATAATCTCATCAAAAATGTTTATTTTCTAGCTACTTTTATACTTATCAATCCAGTATGCTTACTTACAATTAAAATTTCTGGATCCCAGTGTCTGGGCACTGGGATGACAGCTAGCCTGACAACCGTCATCCCGCTACGTGTTAGCGGCTAAGAGATACCGCGAATGAATCGCGGTATGACGGTTCGCGGCAGTATGACGTAGAGCTCACGTTAGCTATACTTTTATGCTTACAAACTTAATAAAATTCCTGGATCCCAGTGGGCTTTGTTGCATCGCTACTTATGAAAGGCTAACTATAATTAGGATTATAAGCAACTTATTGAAAATCTTGTTTTTTTTGCAATCAATCTGATCAAATTTAAGAATAGTAACTTGTTATTTATATTAATAAATTTAATTCTATTGAAAATAGCTAAAGCATTGAAATTCTTGAATTTTAGCCGAATTAGTGAGTGGTAGTGAAATTTCTTTTACTCAAAATTAGGTATTCACTGACCGTTCTTGTTATAAATACCAGAATAATAAGCTACTGATATTCTCCACCTTTTTTATCTTTAATCCATCATAGCTAGCGATGCAACAAAGCCATCCCAGTGTCTGGGCACTGGGATGACAAAAAAGGAGGCACTAGGATGACAAAGGAGAGCTACTCGGATGATACCTTTTTTCTACTTAGTTTGGATTATGCAAGAAGTCTATTATAATCAGGCTTTAAGTGTGCGGAAGTAATTTTTTGCGTTAGAGTAAAAAATTTTTTCTATAGCTAATCAAAGTGGGATCAAGAGAAACTTACCACTTTCTTTACAAAGGGTTTGATGTTACCATTTGACTGCCTATTCTGAATTTATTGAATGAACGTTAACATAAAGAATCTAGTTCATGCTTTCTCTAAATTGCCAAGTTTAGGGCCATCATCATCACGCAGGTTAGTTATACATTTACTCCAAAACAAAGAAAAAGTTATGCTACCACTTGCATCTTTGATTAAAGAGCTAGCAGATCTTATAATAGAGTGTGAAGTTTGCGGAAATCTAGATACTAAGTCACCTTGTTCTATTTGTACTAACCCAAAACGTGACACTAAGTTACTGTGTGTAGTAGAAGAATTAGGTGATCTATGGGCGTTTGAAAAAGGAAATATATATTCAGGTTTATACCATGTTTTGGGTGGCAGATTGTCTGCAATAAATGGCATAGGTCCAAAAGAACTCAACCTTGACACTATTCTGAAAAGAGTGACAGAGTCTAAAATTGAAGAGATAATTATCGCAATTAATCCGACATTAGAGGGCCAAGTTACTGCACAATATATAATTGAATTGCTAAAAAATTTGGATGTGAAAATATCACGCCTTGCTTGCGGCATACCAATGGGCGGAGAAATTGACTATCTTGATGAAGGAACGCTGAGGATAGCACTTACTTCAAGACAAGAATATGAGTAAAATATAAAATAAGACATGTGCTTAAAAAAACTTATATCGCTAATAACATTCAAAAAGAAAAAAATAGTGCCACCACTTAAAGTGGTGGCTTGGGAAAATAACCACCTAAACTATAAGCAATTTTCAGGTAAATTCAACACTATAATTAAAACAATTGATCAGTCTTTTACAATAATATCTTTGGAAGGATATGATGGATGGGGCAAGACGTTTTTTTTGAAAGAATGGGTAAAAGAGTTAAAACAGCAAAATGAAATTGCAGCTTATTATAGTGCATGGGATATCAATGCATTGGACCAACCACTGCCTTCTTTTTTAAATTTCCTATTTGAAGATTTATTTGTATCGTATAAAGTAAAAAGAAGTGTTATACAACAGTTCAAGAACATAAACCAAGAGCTATTTTCTCTAAACACACTAGGAAAGCTGATCAGTAAATCTCCACTTGCTATGCTTTCAGTATTTCTTGATGCTGCAAAAGAGGCTGATAAAAAAGACATAGGTTTTGTCTTGAGTGAATTAAGTCTTCTCCAAAGAAGAAAAGAGAGTACTAGAGATTTTAAAACACAGTTAGCGGATGTGGTTAATAAAATCAGAAAAGACAAAAACATTTATATAATGGTGGATAATCTTGATGTGTGCCGTCCTAAATTCGTTGTCGATTTTTTGGAATCTATAAAGTATATGCTTGATGTGGAGGGGCTGGTTTTCATTATTTCTGTAAGTAAAGATAAGAGTAATGTACAAAGAGCAATCAGCACAATACTTGGACCAAATTTTGACCTAAAATCTTTTACTGATCTCTCTTTACATTTGCCAAAACAACCGATAGAAAAATTTACAAAAGAACTATTTGAAAATATTAAATTACCGAAAAAGTCAAAAAATTTGATTGTAGATAGTTTTATATTTTATGCAGAAAGCCTGTCACTATCGTTAAAAACAATAGAATACTGCGTAAAAAAAATAAAGCTGTGTCTTCTGAATCACACAAGAGAAGAATTACCTGATCCGAATTTGTTTTCATTTTTGGTAATACTGCAATCGATAAATATTGATATATATGAGGAATTAGGTTTTTCATATCAAAGAGCATTGGAAAAAATTGAAAATGAATATAAATCTTTAGTTCTAAATGGTCAAGAAGAATGGGAAAAACTTAAAACCTCTCTAGAAACTGCTTTTGCAGAGAGGGAGTCAAAAATTAACAAAGCTATAAAGGATATACTATTTTGAAAAGATACCCTACCTTTACATATACAAAGATAGGGTAACATTTGATTAACGCCCTTTTACTATGTCATTACCTTGTTCAAACTTTCTGATTAATTCGCTTACATTGACATTAGATAATTTTTTACCTGCAGATTTGTCATTATGTGAAGCATCAGGTTTACGAAGGTCTTCCTTACTGTTACTCCTAGTAATATTACATCTAACAATGTTTGAATTATTAGACTTATCGCTTACATCTGAAATATTGCTTTTTTCACTACATGAAGACGAATTACTCGACATATTGCCTAAGCTAAAGAGCTTTTTACCTTGATAGATTGGATTCCAATCAAGTGGATTATAAGTTTTTTTGCTAGTCTCAACCTTTTGGTTATTTTGCTGTTTAGGAGAAAAACCAAGTTTTTCTCTTTCTTTCTTGCTTAGCGTTTTGAGAAATTTTACGGTTTCTAATTCATCAGTTGCTTGTACTTTATGTAAATCAAAGCTTTTTTGATGGTTATCCTGCTTAACATTTTCCATCATTTTATCTTTTATTGTTCTATCCTCATCATCAGAAGTGCTGCTACTAATATCACTGATACCACTATCCCCTGAATTGCGGCGTTGTTTGTTAGGAGTGCTATGAATGTTGTCTTCCATGAGTTTTTGCATTGTTGGGCCAAATGTTCTTCCAAGATTGCTACTCACTGTTTTATTACTATCATTTGCTTGAGAATGAGGTACATTTCGCTCAAAAATTGCTTTTATTCCAGCAAATTTAGCTTGGGAAGATTTCGGAGGAACAGGTGGGGCAACCATGCCTTTTGAGTTAATCTTTCCTTCATTTTGAGGAAAAATTTTTGGATTATTTTTTTCTACTGTAGTATTCATTTTTTTACCTCTAAACCTATTAACTAATAAAAGTATAAACTTAGAGGTATTAATTTTGTAATAACAATGCTAATAGATTACCGCAGTTTCAATAAGCATCACCAGAGGATTCTCTATATAATGCTTAAAGGCATTTAAAAACTTTGCTCCGAGTGCCCCATCAACTGCTCTATGGTCAACAGAGAGCGTTACTGTCATTATTTCTGCTATTTCTATTTTCTCATTCATAACAATTGGTTGTTTTTTAGATGCACCAACTGCCATAATGCAAGATTGCGGCGGATTGATTATAGCACTGAAGGCTTTTATACCAAACATCCCTAAGTTGGAGATAGTAAACCCTCCTCCTTGAAACTCTTCAGGTTTCAATTTTCCAGATCTTGCTCTGCTTACTAAATCTTTCACTTCTTTTGATATAGATAAAATACCCTTTTTATCAGCATTTTTTACTATAGGAGTAATTAGCCCATCTTCAAGTGCCACAGCGATTGAAATATCTATATTTGAATATCTCAGTATTTTATTATCTATCCACGAAGAATTTATATCAGGAAATTTTTTCATGCTGAAAGCTGCAGCTTTTATGATTAGATCATTAATTGTTACTTTATTGTTTTCATCTGCTGAGTTAATCTCGTTTTTTAACGATATTAACTTATCAACCTGGCAGTCTACAGTTAAATAAAAATGTGGAACATTCTGTTTTGATTCAGTCAGGCGCTGTGCTATCACTTGGCGCATGTTGCTTACTTCAACTATGGTATCTTTCTCAGGACTTTCAGTATGTATACCACTGCCTAAAAACTCCAACACATCAGCCTTAATTATGCGACCATATGGTCCTGTACCTTTTAATTGCTGCACATTAACCCCTTCATTTTGAGCTATTTTCTTAGCTAATGGGCTTATTTTTGTTCTACCTTCTGCATAACCCTCTGTCATCTGAGTAGCTGACACTGGGATCCATTCTTCTTTTCTAGATCCCAGTGTCAAGCACTGGGATGACATTGAGGGGTTGGATTCCAGCGTCACGCGCTGGAATGACACCGAAGAATGACTTATTGGCTTTCCGTTTAAATCTTGGTGTTCTGATTTTTGATTATCAATAGCACTTTTTGTCACTTCCTTTTTAACTGCACTATTGATGGAAGTTGAAGTATAGTTGTTAAGTGCACTTTCATCTTCTCCTTCTTCCAGCATTAAAGCTATTGGTTGATTTACAGGCACGCCACTTGTTCCTTCTGTTACTAAAATTTTTGCTAAAACTCCTTCATCTATAGATTCAAACTCCATTATGGCTTTATCAGTCTCTATCTCAGCAATTACGTCGCCTACTTCAACTTTGTCTTGTTCTTTTTTATGCCACTTTATAATTTTTCCTCCAGCTTTGCTCATTGTTGGTGAAAGAGCAGGCATTAATATTTCTATAGGCATTGATTTTGCATTTAAAGATCTATTCAATTTTTAATTTACTCTTTATCTTATGTCAACCTAATCGTGAATTATGATGAATAAGTCTGTTACACTATCCCTCACGTTATCCCAGTGCGTGACACTGGGATCTTGGTTCAGTACTATTATCCTATTGTTTTTATTATTTAGCCATAGCTTGTTTGCTAACAACTTTGTTTCAACCAAATCAAATAAGATCAACATGAGAACGGGGCCAGGGTTTCACTATCCTGTAAAATGGATATACACTTGCAAAAATCTGCCCCTGAAAGTGATAGAAGAGTTTGAGAGTTGGAAAAAGGTCTGCGATATAGATGAAGACTGCGGATGGATAAAAGGCAATCTTCTTAGTGATAAGCGCTACGCGATTGTAAAAGAAGATACTTATGGATATCAAAAACAGAGTGTAGACAGCAAGATTACTATGAAAATAGACAAGTTTGTTGTGATGAAGATAGAAAAATGCAACGAAGAATGGTGCTTTCTTTCCACCCCAAAACGCAAAGCATGGGTACAAAAAAAACATATATATGGGGTTGATTAGGTTGACAAAAGATCTGAATTAACACTAGTTTCTGGGCCTTCTGTAGCATGCTCTTCAGATGAAGCAGAGGGTTCTTGAGGCTCTGGAGACTGTACAGGGCTATCACAGAAACTCCTTAACATCTCCTCAGCGGATGAATCTAAAATTTGTACAATAGACTTTTCACTCTGCTCTTTTAGCGATTGATCCACTCTAGAAATCAACTCAGAAAACTCGCTACCTGATTTTTCAGCTTCACTTTTTATTTTACTTTCTATGCTTGCAATATTACCTTGGTCAATTTCTTCTTTTGTTATGTTGAATGACTTTGCAACATCTTGATATCCAATCTTGCAATTTCCACAACCAATTATGCAAAAAGTAATAGAATCAGATATTTCGCTTGCAGCCCAATTATGTATAGTGTAAGCCAAATAATTGTCATAGTATTTAATGCTAAATTGTTGTTCTATTAACTCAGAAATTTTATTCTTTAGAGGTCTGGTAGAGACTCATGACCTTGAAACCAGCGATTTGGTCTCATAACCATAGTCTCCCCAAAAGAACCGTGCTTGCGGATTTCCCGCACACGGCTCCACAATACAGCGTTCACACTAGTGCTCCTGTGTATAAAGAAACATATACCTTTGGTTTTGGTAATGGATTTACTTTTAAATAGTGTATAAATTGTTCCCAATCCATACTTTTCTTTTGACTACGTCGGTTTATCCACTTAAATGCTAACTTTGTTACCGGTCGATAGAATTGAATCAAACACCGATAATTTCCGCTAACTCCGAAGTAGCTATAGTGTCCTGTTAGTTTGGCTTTAAGTTTCTGCCACCAATCTTTGAAACAGATACGACTTCGTACCATCTTCAACCATTCTTTGATTTCTTTAATCTTTCTGGCTAGGCTTATTTTTGAAGTTTTCTGCTTCATCATAAGTTTACCATTACGACTTTTTCCACAATAATGTGTAAATCCTAGAAAGTTGAAGCTAGCCGTCCTACGTTTCTCTCTTTCTGCTTGATACCATTCTTTCTTACCAAACTTTACTATTTTTGTTTTATTTTCAGCTATTTCCAACCCAAATTTACTTAGTCTTTGTTTCAGTAATTCTAGAAATTCTTTTGCGTCTTCTTCCCTCTCGCAGCCAACTACAAAATCGTCGCAAAACCTTATTAGCTGTAAATATCCTCTGGCTTTTGGCTTAAATTTCTTTTCAAACCATAAGTCCAGCACATAGTGTAAGTATATATTAGCTAATACAGGGCTTACTATACCACCTTGTGGTGTGCCTTGATCGGTTGCTTTATAACATCCAACTTCGACTATTCCTGCCTTTAGAAATCGTTTTATTAACCACAATAAATTTGGGTCAGCTATTCGTTCCCTTAGACAATTCATTAGCCATTTATGTTGAACATTATCAAAGAACTTCTTGATATCCACTTCTACAATATAGTTAATTGGTTTGTGCATAACTGCTTTATCTAGAGCGTTTATCGCCTGATGACAATTTCTTCCTGGTCGAAATCCATACGAGCTGTCCATAAAGTTTGCTTCATAAATATTTTCTAATATCTTCTTTAGCATTACCTGTACCAACTTATCTTCCGTTGATGGTATTCCGAGACCGCGCTTCTCTTTGCTCCCGGCTTTGGGTATGTATACCCTTTTCACTGGTAGCGGTTGATATTGTTTTCTCTTCATACTATCCACTAGTGTTTTAAGTTTCTCTTCTAGATTTTCTCCATAAGCTTCCACTGTCACACGATCTATACTACAAGCCTTGTTGCGTTTTAGTTCCTTATAACACTCTGCAAGATTCTCTTCATTAATCAAATGAACTAATGATGTAAATTTTACTCGCTTATCTTGCTTAGCCCTTACTGCTATCTGGTTTAGTTTTCCTTGCATACTCCTCTAATCTCTGTTGTATTGGTATAGCAATCCCTATACCAGTCACTATATTGCTAACCGCTTCCCCTTGTATGTGGCTTTCCCACACTCCGAGTACTATCAATTAGTCCGACTTCCTTTGCATCTTCCTCCAGTCCTCGCCTTTATTGACTTGTTCCAGAGTACCCTTACAGGAATACAAAGGATCTCCCAAGTTCACGTAAGGTCCATCTCAACACATGACGCGGCCTTCGATCCCGATGAGGTGAGTAATATCTTGCCTTAGCGTTATTACCCATGTTGCCTTCCACCAAATGTAAAGTGTCAGCCCCCATGACGCGTGAATTACGGGACTCAATACCTTCACTTTCGTTGCACCCTATGTTGTCCATTCCATTAGCTTTACTACGCTCGTTACCTTACGCAGCATAATGGTTTGTTCCAGGTTGCCGGCTAAGCTTTACCCGTGTTGGATTTTCACCAACTGTTCCTTACGCACTTCTTGGCGCACACATTTTGTCAACTACCTTTGTAGATTTAAAAGGGCATTTTTACATATTCCATATGGCTGCCAGTTGCACCCCTCACATGCGTACTCGAATTTCTCTAAAGACATTTTCTCCCTAATCTTTTCTACCGCTTCACTCCAGGTCAAAGTCTCGCCAATTTTAATTCCTAAAATTTCCATATGCCTTCTATCTAGCTCTAAAACTTTAGCTTGTTCGGTGCATTTACCTTGTTTAGTCTGGTTTGGGCAAGCACTACAAATACTATCAAGGTTACCAACTACTTCGATTTGAGTACTAA
Organism: Wolbachia endosymbiont of Drosophila innubila; assembly: GCF_021378375.1. NCBI lineage: Bacteria > Pseudomonadati > Pseudomonadota > Alphaproteobacteria > Rickettsiales > Anaplasmataceae > Wolbachia > Wolbachia endosymbiont of Drosophila innubila. The sequence goes on from NZ_CP076228.1 coordinate 1,172,616, forward strand.
CCACTTCACTTGCTATCTTCCTATAATTTTCTACAAAACCCTGAGAATACCCATATCCCCGAAACGCGAGGGTGCACATAAAATGATGAGGGCGAAATTTTATCATTTTTTCAAATATTGCAAAGCTGCTACAAGTAGAAAAATTTTTATCAAACCAGGAAGGATAAATGGTAAAACACCCACCATTATTGCTTGTCCCAGACCCAAGTAAACAGCAAGCCAACTAACACCACAAATAAAGATTACAACTGTACCAGCCAGACAACTTAAAGAATTACACACAAATGATTTATATTTAGAGTTCAGTAATTCATTTACTTTGCTCATTACCATAACAGCAGCTAAACAGCCAATTAAATATCCACCTGTTGGTCCAAGGAGAGCGTGATAACCACCAGAAAAATTTGCAAGAACAGGCAATCCTGCTGCACCAAGTGATAGATATGTAAGCACAGAATAGAATGCTGTTCTGCGGTTAAATTTAAGCCCAATAAGCATTACTCCTAAAGTTTGCAATGTGATAGGCACAGGCTGCAATGGTATACTTATTTGAGCCATCAAGAATAAAAGTAAAACGCAAGACAATATTTCAGCCAGTGTTGACCTGCTGCTAGATTGTGTTATAAACATACCTTCCCAATAAAAATAACTTATTAAATGTAATATATGTGTATGAGAGGTTTTGCAATTTAAATTTTGCTTATATTGTGCTACAATGAATTATTTATGCACTATTAAATTAAAAATGATGATAAATTAAAAATGATGAGTAAACAAGATCTATTATCGTTGATGAAAGCAAGACACAGCGGACGTTCATACGATCCTACAAGAGCAATATCTCAGGAAGACATGGATATTTTAATGGAAGCTGTAAGGCTGACTCCCTCATGTTTTGGTGATGAACCCTGGAGATACGTAATATGCAACAAACAGAACAATCAAAGCGCATGGGAAAAGCTGCTAAATTGCCTTGATGAATCTAATCAAAAATGGGCAAAAGATGCACAAGTGTTAATCATATCTTTAAGCGCTAAGAATTTCCGCAAATCTGATAAAGGTGAAAATTTTTGGGCTAATCAGGATACTGGTGCAGCGAATTATGGACTTATGTTACAAGCTGCAGTTATGAACTTAATGGCCCATCAAATGGGTGGATTTGATAGAGATAAAATAGTGAAAGAGTTCAATATACCCAATGACTTTAACGTAATGTCAGTGATAGCGGTTGGTTACGAAGAAGAGGGTGCTGAAACAAGTAAGAAGAAAAGAAGACCAATAGAAGAAATATTTTTTTATGATGAGTGGCCAAAATTCTGAAAATTTTATCAAAATGCACGGCACTGGTAACAATTTCGTTATCATAGACTCACGTTCAACAAACAATTTAGACTGGAACCATAGACAAATTGCTGATCAAAGCAGTTGTGATCAAGTGATAATTATAACAATGTCTAATGCTGCAGACTGTTTTATGCATATCTATAATGCTGATGGCAGTCGAGCTGAAATGTGCGGAAACGCAGCACGCTGTGTTGGATATTTGATAATGTCAGAAAAAGGTGCTGAATACTCCATTATTGAGCTAACAAGCAAACGCATTTTAGAGTGTTTTAAAGTGGGTGATAAATCCATAAAGGTTAACATGGGTAAACCTTTGCTAAAATGGCATGAAATTCCCTTATCTACTGAGTGTGACACTCTTCACTTACCTATAGAGCTTGAAATGCTAAAAGATCCTGTTGCAGTAAATATTGGCAATCCTCACATAGTTTTTTTTGTTGATAACATAAGTGAAATACCATTGCGAAATTTAGGACCAAAGCTAGAAAATCACGCATTATTTCCTCGGAAAATTAATGTTAGTATTGCACAAGTTGAAAAGTCTGGAGAAATAGCTTTAAGAGTTTGGGAAAGAGGTACAGGCATTACTGCATCATGCGGTAGTGCAGCCTGTGCAGCACTTGTTGCATCCACACTACGTGGATATCTGGTTGCCCAACAGACTTCAGTAAATTTACCAGGAGGCAAGTTATTAATCGAATGGGCAAATAACGTATTCATGACCGGTGATATAGGGTTTTTGTGACCCTAATTCTAGTGATGCATTACTTCCAATACCTTCTTACCAATTACTGCAGGGGTTTCAGCAATTGCAATTCCAGCGCTCCGCATAACTTCTAGTTTTGCACCAGCACTTCCACCGCTGGAAGAGATGATTGCTCCAGCGTGTCCCATACGTCTTCCTGGAGGTGCCGTTTGGCCTGCTACAAAACCAACGATTGGCTTTTTAGTTTTTTCTGTTTTCACAAAATGTGATACATCTTCTTCTTCGTTTCCACCTATTTCACCAATAACTACGATACCATGAGTATCGTTATCTTTTAAAAAGAGCTCCATACAGTCGACAAATGTTATACCATGAACTGGATCCCCCCCAATTCCGATACACGTGGATTGACCAAGACCAACAGCGGTTGTTTGTGCTACTGCCTCGTAAGTTAAAGTTCCGGAGCGAGACATAATTCCTATGTGTCCACGCTTATGGATATGGCCAGGCATAATTCCTATTTTGCATTCTTCAGGGGTAATAATTCCCGGGCAGTTGGGACCAATCAATCGACTTTTTGAGCCGATAAGCGCACGCTTAACTTTCACCATATCAAGCATAGGAATGCCCTCTGTAATACAAATTATCAATTCTATTTTTGCATCTATTGCTTCAAGTATTGCAGCAGCAGCAAATTTAGCAGGTACATATATAACTGTAGCATTTGCACCGGTTTTTTCTTTGGCTTCTGCTACAGTATTAAAAACCGGTAAATTAAGGTGAGTGCTCCCACCCTTTCCAGGAGTTACACCTCCCACCATTTTCGTTCCGTAATCAATTGCTTGCTCTGAATGAAATGTGCCTTGTGCGCCAGTAAAACCCTGGCATATTAATCTTGTATCTTTGTTTACTAAAACGGACATGCTTTATTTTACCTCTTTTACTATCTTTTGCGCAGCTTCATCTAGCTCATCTGCAGCAATAATATTTAATCCTGACTCTTCTAAAATTTTTTTTCCTTCTTCAAAATTAGTACCTGATAATCTAACCACTAGAGGAACTTTAATGCTCATTTCTTTTGCAGCCGCAACAATTCCACTTGCGATAATATCGCAACGCATTATACCACCAAATATGTTAACCAGAATTCCTTTTACGTTGCTATCAGACAATATGATTTTAAATGCTTCAGTTACAGTTTCTTTACTCGCTCCACCACCAACATCCAAAAAGTTAGCAGGCTCTGCTCCGTAGTATTTTATTATATCCATTGTTGCCATAGCAAGACCTGCACCATTTACCATGCAACCAATACTGCCATCCATTTTGATGTAACTGAGCCCATACTTTGAAGCCTCTATCTCTTCTTTCACTTCCTCATCATAATCACGAAGTTCCATAATTTCTGGGTGACGATATAAAGCATTATCATCGAAATTAATTTTTGCATCGAGCGCAATAAAATCTCCAGAATTTGTTTCAACCAGTGGATTAATTTCAATTTGGCTCGCATCAGTTGCAATAAACGCATCATATATTTTTTTTGCAATGTTCGATATCTTTTCTATTTGTTCTGGACTCAAATGAAAACTGCTGCTTAACTTGCTGCTATCAAAACTTGTAGCAGGATCAATATCAAATTTCACAATTTTTGCAGGAGAATTTTTTGCCACTTCTTCGATGTCCATTCCACCTTCTGAGGAAAATATGAATATTGGCCTACTGAGCTTCGGGTCGATTACCAGGCTTAAATAATACTCTTTCTTAATGCTTGAGCCTTCTTCAACGTACACTTTTCTTACTTGCTGCCCGCTTGGCCCTGTTTGATGAGTAACTAAAGTCATACCAATCATGTCCTTTACAAACTGTTGAGCTTCTTCAACTGACTTTGCTAGCTTTACGCCACCGGCTTTACCCCTACCACCTGCATGAATTTGAGCTTTAACTACAAACACGTCAGATTTTAATTGACTTACTTGAGTCTTTACTTCTTCTGCAGATGTAGCAACAAAACCTTTTGGCACTGGGACATTAAATTTATGCAAAACTTCTTTCGCTTGATATTCGTGAATATTCATAAAATAACCAATGATAAACTATTAACTTGAGTACAAACTACCAACCATAACGTTGCCTTCTGCACTCTTGTTGGTACCTCTTTTTTTTAGCTTCAGCTTTCTTTTTAGCTCTTTTTTCTGATTTTTTTTCATGATATTGTTTTTTCATTTTCAACCCTCTTCCTTCCTTTTGAATTGTTTTTTTCAATACTGGAAGAGCTCTGTCTACATCACCATAATGGACTGATACTTCTATCAAACTCTATACCTCCTTCGGTAATCATTTCAAAATCTATTTATAAATTAGAAAATTAACATTGTCAATTATTTTATAAACTTGAGCGTTAAAATGTAATATGCCATAATTTACATGGTAAATAATGTCATTCCAGTGTCAGCTACTTGCTTACTGATGGAGATTGCTCTTATGTTACAGCGTTCTTACAACTATACTAACATCGGGGCGGAGAGATTTGAACTCCCGACCCTTTGGTCCCAAACCAAATGCGCTACCAGGCTGCGCTACGCCCCGACTTCTTTACTCAGAGTATCAATAACTCAGGCAAAATGCAAGATTCATTTGTTTACTTTAGAAAAAATATAATATGAGATTTAATATTATCTTAGAATATGTTTTTTATTAGCTCCTCTTTAACAACAGACTGCTTCGTAGAAAGTCTACAGGGTTTTTGTGCGCGCAACACTGAACCAGATTTCTTTATGACCCAAACCTTAGTCATATTTAAAAATCTAGCTACACCAATTGGTGAAAGTGAGTGCAGCAACTACAGCAGTATCGACCCTTAAAATTCTTTTTCCTAGACTCAATTTTTGACAAAACTTATCGGCAAGATCAAGTTCATAAGATGAAAAACCACCTTCAGGGCCAACAATAATAGCAACATTTTTTTTGCCTTTCAGCACTTTGTCAGCTTTACCTGTTTCATCACACAAAACAAAATTTTTACTCTGGGAATCAGGTAACTCACAAAAGTTAATAGGAGGCAAAATCTCTGGTATACTTATCCTACCTGATTGTTCCGCTGCTTCGATTGCTTGTAATTTTGCTCTACTTAGGTTAATATTTTTTACCACTGTACGTTCCGTTGAAATAAATTGAATGCAGATTACTCCCATTTCAGTTGCCTGTCTTACTATGTTGTTCAAAGCAGCACTTTTTACCATGGCACAATACAGGTATAAATTTTCCTCATATTGCTGTTGTTTAGTGCATTCTTTGGGTGTAACTTCTGTCAATTTACGCGATATATTAACTACTTCTCCTAACCATTCTCCATCTTTTCCATTAAAAAGAGAGAGATTATCATACTTCTTAAGCCGCATTACATTGCAAATATAGTGACTTTGTTGTGGATTAAGTGCTAAACTCACGCCTTGTGATAAAGCTTCTTCAACATAGAGCCTAATTTTTCCCATTCAAAACTTTAATTATATTCTACTTGAGTGACTCTTACGGGATTTGAACCCGTGTTACCACCGTGAAAGGGTGGTGTCCTAACCACTAGACGAAAGAGTCAACTTGAATCTAACTAGGTTATATCGATTACATATATAAAGTCAATTCAATTATTTTGAATCACATAGTTAGAGGGATATATCAGTAATCTTATATCGACAGCCTCCTATTACTCCATGCTCAATACTCACTGAACCTATCTCAGATTTAGGAGCTAATTCTAATTGTTGTTCAACTTTTGTATCGGAATCATAGCCAGAATCGTAGCCAGAATCTCTACGCTCATATTTCTGCCTTATTTCTTCTACACTAAAGCCAGCCTTGGTCTTAATTTTTTGATCATTAGTCTGTTGCTGACTTATCGACTTATTAGCACTTAGCTCATTTAGCTTCACTTGCCAATCATTCACTTTATCTTGCACTAACCCATGGCAAGTTCCAGAATTAGCTTTTATGTCTTTTGCTTTTCTTTCTGCTCTTTTCTTGGACAAATCTACCCTAGCATAAATAGGTTCTGACGACTGTTCTGGCTCTTTCTGTTTTAGGCTAGTAGGCTTTTTATTCTGAAAGATCATCTATAGTGCAATAAATAGGTTCTTCTGATATACTCAAATAACCACTATCTTCCAATGATAAATTTTCAGTGGATTTTTTATGTGAATCATATATTTCAGCATAAATAGATTCTTCTGATACACTCAAATAACCATTCTCCCCTAATGAGTTACTAACCTTAGCATCATACACCTCAGCGTAAATTGGCTCTTTTGAAGGCAAAGCATCATAATTAGTGCTCTTTGGCTTATACTCAAAAGTTCTAGAAGGTTTTTGAGGTGGTATTACATTGTTGTTCACCTCAGCGTACATAGTTATTGGCTCATATTCAGAGGTTCTAGGAGGTTTTTGTTGTATAGCTTCAACATTCAAATCATCTGTAGAATAATACTCTGCGCCTTTTCCTAGTAAAAAGGAAACTGTGGGGTGAAGAATTATCTCTGCTGGTAAGTTTTTCTCACTATCCAATTTTAGATTTTTTGATTCTGCTAAACTCTCAATAACACGAATTATAACATTCTTTCCATTCTCATCTATTGAGTGGATATCAGCTCCACGATTAATCAGCAATTCCATTATTTTGTGATCTGTAGCATGTCCTAAAGCCTGATTTAAAGCTTGATTATTATTTATATCAAATGATCCTGTATTCTTGAGAGACATAGTCTTTGAAAAGAATTTTCTAAAACTATTTAATGCATCATAGAGAATTAGAGTCAGTTTAACACCTTTTATGTCATTGTTTTTGACAGATTTAATTAAAAAATTATCTATTATGCCTATGATTATACCCCCTATATAAAAGCTCACTACCATGGTACAATTTTAAACTATGATGATTTATTTTCTACTAATAGCAGCTCTCTATAACCACTTAACAAGTGGTGGCATTGACATCATAATTGCATCTGGATTGCCGTCAGTCATTAAACCAAACCTTGTGCCACGATCGTATAACAGATTGAATTCTACATATCTGCCACGTTTTATTAATTGATTTTCTCGTTGTTCTTTTGTCCAAGATTTTTGTATATGTTTACGTATGATGTGCAAATAAATTTCCAAAAAGGCTTCACCTACTGCTTTTGTGAACTCAAAATCGTTTTCCCAGTTGCTAGAACTCAGATTATCATAGAAAATGCCACCAATACCACGCGGCTCTTTTCTGTGTTGTAAGAAAAAATAGTTGTCACATTGCTCTTTAAATTTTGGATAATATCCGGTGTCAAATCTATCACATGTCATTTTGATTGATTCATGAATATACTTGCAATCTTCTTCATTTTTATATATTGGCGTAAAATCCATTCCTCCACCAAACCATTGTTTTGAAGTATATATCAGCCTTGTGTTCATATGTGCTGCAGGGATAAGGGGCGATTGCATATGAGACACTAAAGATATACCGCTTGCCCAGAACTCTCCGTTACTTTCACTTGCACCAGGAATTTCATTAATGGCTAAATCTGCAAATTTTCCGTGTACTTTTGAAACGTTTACTCCAACTTTTTCAAAAACATTACCAAAAATAATTGTAGATTCACCACCTCCACCACCTGGGCGATCCCACTTTCTCTTTTCGATTTTTGGCTCTGCGGATGATTGTTTTTCAATTAATAAGAAAGATTCTATAATCTTATCTCTTAGTGCACAGAACCATTTAAATGCTTGTGTTTTTTGTTTTTCCATAATATCCTCTTGCTAGCTTATTAACATTGTTATATCTGATATTTAAGGAACTTAATTAGATTTGGATGATAATTATCTATCAAAGACGTTAATAAATCTATAATAATTAAATCAATATAATAGAACATTTTCGTATGTACAACAATGCCAAGTAACAATAATGAATAAAAGATACATAGATAACAAAAAAGAGAACAGGGTTGACTTCATACTAAGAAATTATGGAATGTCAATTGTTGTGATGGCAGTTATTATGCTCTTACCTCCAGTAGCAATATCGATACTCTACTTTTTTGATATATATAGTCAGCATATTAATATAGAGATTAATTTATTAGTTAGCATTCTAACAACTCTCTTTATGATGTATAATGTAAAACGCTACAGATACCTACTTAATACTATAGAATTTCAAAATGCAATATTTGCAAATGCACTAAATCATAATACAGAATTTTGCCTTATTTTACATAAAGATGAAGGTATTATTTATGCTGATGCAAGGTTCTACGAAAGGTTTAAAGATCATATAGATGATGACATTACGTTAGACAAGATTCTTGAAATAGGAGATGTTTCAGAAGCAGACAAAAAAGTACTCTATCATGCACTAAAAAATAACTCTTCTGTACAGGTATGCATTTCCTTAAACAAGAAGAATAGAGTATCTAACTTTCTTTTGCTCTTTGAGCCGATACCAGATAATCCCCAAATTGCTATAAATAGTAATAAGATTTTAAATTTATCATTAGTGCCAATAGCAAGGCCAGATGGGTATTTTGTATTAAAAGCAACACAGATAAACAAGGAGCAGATATATGAAGAGTTAATAGAAAAACACAGCATAGGAACTTACATTGCAAATGCCAAAGGGGTGATTTTATCTGTAAATAAAAGATTTTTAGACATATTTGAACTAAAAAAACTGGAAAAAGGTAGCTCAATCAGTGATTTTATATCTCAATCTAAATATAACAATACAACAACCGATAATGAAATTTTGTTTTTTACTATAAGTGGTATTCCATTCAAGGCTTATATGAGCACTGCTATATTTTGTGATAAATACAACCATAGCTATATATATGGCTTTATAACACCAACCGAATCAAATATTGTTGATTATCAATTACACCCTTGTTTTGCAAATTCATCAATTGCTATTGCACAATGTGACATAAACGGCAACTTTATAAAGAAAAATACGGCACTAATAAAGCTTGCAGGGTCAGATAATAATTCAATCTTTACGTTGATATTGGATAGTTATCATGTGAAAATACGTGAATATTTTTCGAGTAATAGAATAAATAATGCGTCTTTTGATGTACAGCTCAACGGCGGTAATAACATAAAAATATATTTCAATAAGTTTCTTCATAATAAAATGATCTTCATACTTTGTTATTTTATTGACAATACTGAACACAAAAACCTAGAGATAAAGCTTGAGCATTATCAAAAGATGCAAGCTATAGGGCAGTTAGCAGGTGGTATTGCGCATGATTTCAACAATATATTGACTGGGATAATAGGATTTTGCGATTTGCTTTTACTCCAACACTCAGCTGGTGACCCATCTTTTGGAGATATAATACAGATACAGCAAAATGCAAAGCGTGGATCAAATTTAGTAAGACAATTGCTTGCTTTCTCAAGAAGACAGACCTTGCAGCCAAAAATTATTGATGTAAATAATACTATAGCTAATCTTTATGAAATGATAAAAAGATTAATAGGTGAAAATATAAAATTTAATATTTATTATGGTAGAGACTTGGGTGCTGTTAGGGCTGATCAAGGGCAATTAGAGCAAGTTATACTTAACTTAGCAGTCAATGCTAGTGCTGCTATGGAAAAGGGCGGAGAATTAACTATACGAACCTTTAATCAAAAGATTGACTCATTAAATTCTACACCTCAGGATATGTTTTCTCCAGACAAGGAAGCGATTGAACATGGAAATTATGTTGTGATTGAAGTAATTGATACTGGATGTGGAATGACGAGTGATACAACTGAAAAGATCTTTGATCCATTTTTTTCTACCAAAGATATTACCTCTGGTACAGGTCTTGGCCTCTCTACTGTATATGGCATTATTAAACAAACTGAAGGATACATCTATGTTGCTAGCAAAGTAAATCATGGAACTAAATTTAGCATATTTTTGCCCATGGTTTACATATCAGATGAAAATGATAGAGAGGAAGATAGTGAAGAAACAGAAAAACCGGTAGTAAGTGAAATTAAAGGTAATGGTATAATTTTATTAATCGAAGATGAAGATTCAGTAAGGGAATTCATCTCTAAAGCACTCAAAAGAAAAGGATTTGATGTAATAGAAGCAAGCATAGGCAGCGAGGCGCCAGAAATAATCAGTAAAAAAAGTCAACATATAGATCTTATAATCACTGATGTAATCATGCCAGAGGTGAGCGGCCCAGAAATAGTTAAAGAAGCATTGACCCATAGGCCAAATATCAACGTTATTTTTATTTCTGGGTATGCAGAAGATGCTTTTTTAAAGAGTGATGACATCAATATAGAAGATTTTCACTTTTTGCCAAAACCATTCACTCTGAATGAATTAGGAAACAAGGTTCAAAGTGTGTTACACAAAGCAAAAAAGACAGTCTAATTTTAGTGTGGTTAGCAACAAAAAAATTTTCTAATGCAAAAGTTTCTTGCATATATACAATAGAATTATTTTATACATAAGATAAAAGGCGTGAGCAAGATTATTGCAATAGTAAATCAAAAGGGTGGAGTTGGCAAAACCACAACTAGTATAAATTTGTCGACAGCCTTTGCTGCTGTGGGAAAAAGCACTTTATTGGTAGATCTTGATCCTCAAGGAAATGCTAGCACCGGACTCGGGATTTCTTATCGTAGTAGGGAAGAAAAAAACATATACAAAATACTACTAAGCAGCGAAAATAAATTGATAGAATCGGCAATTTTCAATATAAAGGAAATTCCGAATTTATCGCTAATTTCGTCAGTAGTTGATTTGTCAGCTGCAGAAATTGAATTATCGCAACTTGAGCGAGGAAAATTCGTACTAAAAAGCGCATTGGAGAAGATACGCGATAATTATGAGTATATAATCATCGATTGCCCTCCATCACTTGGGCTTCTGACCATAAATGCTTTGACTGCTGCTAATTCTATTATTGTTCCTCTTCAGTGTGAATTTTTTGCTCTGGAAGGATTAAGCCATTTAGTTAAAACTGTGGAGCTAATAAAAAGGAATAACCTAAACCCTTTTTTGGCAATAGAAGGGATAGTGTTAACAATGTATGACAGGCGCAACAAACTCAGTGAACAGATTAAAAACGATATTTGCCAGTATTTAAATGATAAAGTATACAAAACTATCATCCCATTGTATGAGACTGTTATTCCACGTAACGTACGGTTATCAGAAGCGCCTTCTCATGGAAAACCCGCTATTGTGTATGATCTTAAGTGTCCTGGTGCACAAGCATATATAAGTTTGGCAAGGGAAATTTTAAAAAAGCACGCGAGCAGTTGTAAGGAGAAGAAACTAGTAAGCGAGGGCGTAGTATGAAGGATGATAGACGCCTCGGCAGAGGTCTTGCCGGCCTCATAGGCGATAATTATGATAATAAAGAAGATCGACAAGAGCATTTGTCTATTTCATTACTGCACCCAAGCAAATTTCAACCGAGGAAACATTTTGACGAGGAGTCATTAAGAGAACTTGCAAATTCGATAAAGAAAAGTGGCATTATACAGCCTATCGTGGTACGCAAAGATTCAAATGATGATGGTTATGAAATAATAGCTGGAGAACGTCGTTGGCGAGCAAGCAAGATTGCAAATCTTGATAGTGCACCGGTTATCATAAAAGATCTGAGCGACAAGGAATGCTTGGAAGTATCCATTATTGAAAACATACAAAGGCAAGATATTAATCCAATAGAGGAAGGTGAAGCTTACAGAAAACTGATAGATGAGTTTTTCTATACACATGAGGAATTAGCTTCAGCTATAGGCAAAAGCCGCAGCCACATAACCAATATGATTCGGATGTTGTTGCTCCCTGATAGGGTGAAAACAATGATCAATGAGAAAAAATTGTCTATGGGTCATGCAAGAGCGTTGATTAATGTTGAAAATGCAGAAAGTATTGCAGAAAAAATAGTTTCTCAGGGCTTAAGCGTTAGACAAACTGAAAAACTGATAAAGGACCTACATCAAAACAACAATCAAAAAGAGCAGAGATATACTAGAAATCAAGATATGACAGTAATAGAAGGCGCTATATCTTCTCAACTTGGTTTAAAGATCAAAATTAATGACAACAATTCTAAGGGTAAAGTTATGATACGGTATGATAATCCAAATGAATTGGATTTGATATTGAAAATTTTGAATAGGAAACTTGAGGCATAGCTAGTAGTTGGCTAGCAAAGCAACAAACCAATATCAACTGTTGGTGTCATGAAAGTAGCTGACACTGGAATCCAGGAATTTTATTAAGTTGGTAAGCATAAAAGTATAACTTCTACGTCATACCGCCGCGGTATCCGCTAACAAGCAGCGGGATGACGATTGTCAGGGTAGCTGTCATCCCAGTGCCCTGACTACTTGGATCCAGGAAAAAGAATGGTGTCATCCAAGTAGCTGACACTGGGATCCAGAAGACTTAATTTCAACCAAGTGGCTGCATAATAAAGGCTGGATTCCAGTGTCACGCACTGGGATGACACCCTAGTAGAAATCGTTTTTGTAATTGCAACATTCGTGCAATCTTTAGCCATAAATATTAAGAAATTTACCAAATAAAAAAAAGGCAAAAGAAGCCCTGGGGTTATTATCCGCTTTAAAATATTGGCGTTTTTTATGTTTTAAACGCTTGAAAAGCAAGATTAAGCTGCTTTTAATTGCAACTAACTTACGCTGCAAATGTTTAAGAAGTTTACTAAGCAGAAAAAAAGACAAAGAACCCCCGAGTTAGCTAGTCTTTTACTATCTCTGTCGAGTATTGGCATTTTTTGATGTCTTGTAACGCTTTATAAGCGCGTTCAGCTTATTTAGATAAAAATCTAGATGTAGATGAAGTTTTGTAAAGACATACAGTATCTATATACTGCAAAAAATTGAACATAAGACGCCGATACATTAAGTAATCCTTACCTTTTAATCTGCAGATTGGCGAAAGCAAATACAATAGCTTCACTATCATGATAAGGGAGCTGGCGAAGGGTGTCAAGTAAGTTTTTTCGTTTCATCCGATGCGCTGCCAAAAGCTATGCAAAAAGTCCAATGAGTTAACTCCCATATATCCTGAGTAATTCTTGTGCATTAGCTTTGATTAGGATAGGGCATTTTCTATCATTTAATAGGGAACGCAATATTTCAGTTGCACCTTTAATGTCGTTATTATGTATCTTTACTACAGCGATAGCTTCTTGGCTTGAATAAGGATACACTGTGCTTGATTCTAAATTATCAATTTTGTCTTTATTTATTTTTTCACCGTTGGAGTGAAGTAAGCTCATTACTTCTAAATATTGTGCTAACTCACGCAAAACATTAGGAGCATCTTTATCATCTGCCAAATCATTATAAATAGATGCTGTGTCTGTTGGCATTGAATCTGAGATATGATTGAATGCGCGTTCAAAATTTGCTAAATACTCCCAATTTGAATCTATTTCTTCTAGCAGCGGCTTATTATCTTTTTTTAAGAATAATACTTCGTAAAACTTGTCACCTGCAGTTATAGATTGTTTTGTGTTATCAATGTTGCGCAATAAGTATAATGTGATGCCAACTAACATTGGCGCGAGTGCAAGCAGAAAGATGTATTTTTTCATGGTAATATTCTGAATAGTTATATATTTATACATTAATGCTTTTGATTTGCAAAAACATATTGACATAGTGATTATATCACATAATAATATTCTTAAAGTTGTTTGAATAGTTGGAGATTAAAATATTTCTAAAGTAGAAATAAAGACAGCAGTATTAAGCTAAATTATTTTTTGTCGGATTTATCCGATGTACCCTCAACCTTTTATAGGTTGAAGTCTAAATTTGAGAGTTTGATCCTAGCTCAGAATGAACGCTGGCGGCAGGCCTAACACATGCAAGTCGAACGGAGTTATATTGTAGCTTGCTATGGTATAACTTAGTGGCAGACGGGTGAGTAATGTATAGGAATCTACCTAGTAGTACGGAATAATTGTTGGAAACGGCAACTAATACCGTATACGCCCTACGGGGGAAAAATTTATTGCTATTAGATGAGCCTATATTAGATTAGCTAGTTGGTGGAGTAATAGCCTACCAAGGCAATGATCTATAGCTGATCTGAGAGGATGATCAGCCACACTGGAACTGAGACACGGTCCAGACTCCTACGGGAGGCAGCAGTGGGGAATATTGGACAATGGGCGAAAGCCTGATCCAGCCATGCCGCGTGTGTGAAGAAGGCCTTCGGGTTGTAAAGCTCTTTTAGTGAGGAAGATAATGACGGTACTCACAGAAGAAGTCCTGGCTAACTCCGTGCCAGCAGCCGCGGTAATACGGAGAGGGCTAGCGTTATTCGGAATTATTGGGCGTAAAGGGCGCGTAGGCGGATTAGTAAGTTAAAAGTGAAATCCCAAGGCTCAACCTTGGAATTGCTTTTAAAACTGCTAATCTAGAGATTGAAAGAGGATAGAGGAATTCCTAGTGTAGAGGTGAAATTCGTAAATATTAGGAGGAACACCAGTGGCGAAGGCGTCTATCTGGTTCAAATCTGACGCTGAGGCGCGAAAGCGTGGGGAGCAAACAGGATTAGATACCCTGGTAGTCCACGCTGTAAACGATGAATGTTAAATATGGGAAGTTTTACTTTCTGTATTACAGCTAACGCGTTAAACATTCCGCCTGGGGACTACGGTCGCAAGATTAAAACTCAAAGGAATTGACGGGGACCCGCACAAGCGGTGGAGCATGTGGTTTAATTCGATGCAACGCGAAAAACCTTACCACTCCTTGACATGGAAATTATACCTATTCGAAGGGATAGGGTCGGTTCGGCCGGGTTTCACACAGGTGTTGCATGGCTGTCGTCAGCTCGTGTCGTGAGATGTTGGGTTAAGTCCCGCAACGAGCGCAACCCTTGTCCTTAGTTACCAGCACGTAATGGTGGGCACTCTAAGGAGACTGCCGGTGACAAACCGGAGGAAGGTGGGGATGACGTCAAGTCATCATGGCCCTTACGGCCTGGGCTACACACGTGCTACAATGGTGGCTACAATGGGCTGCAAAGTCGCGAGGCTAAGCTAATCCCTTAAAAGCCATCTCAGTTCGGATTGTACTCTGCAACTCGAGTGCATGAAGTTGGAATCGCTAGTAATCGTGGATCAGCACGCCACGGTGAATACGTTCTCGGGTCTTGTACACACTGCCCGTCACGCCATGGGAATTGGTTTCACTCGAAGCTAACGACCTAACCGCAAGGAGGGAGTTATTTAAAGTGGGATCGGTGACTGGGGTGAAGTCGTAACAAGGTAGCAGTAGGGGAATCTGCAGCTGGATTACCTCCTTAGGCTTTGCACATAATTTACCATTTTTAATGATGGTGTTGTTATGTGCTATACTGCTGTCTTTACTTCTACTTTATTTTAATTTCCCGATAACGGAATTTTATGAGTGATAGACCTCTTTCTCCACATTTACAAATATATAAAGTACAAGTTACTAGTTTTTTCTCTATTATGCATAGATTGACTGGTATCTTGCTATTCCTTTTATTAATGATACTTTCTTGGTATTTCATATTACATGTTTACTTTCCTGAGTTACTTATAGTAAGGTACTTAAATGCATTATTATTCACTCCTGTTGCTAAATTAGCTTATGTCTTATGTTTTATAAGTTTTGTATATCATTTTCTTAATGGTATTCGTCATTTATTGAGGGATGTTGGGCTTAATTTAGAAATTACTGGCGTTTCAAGGAGTGCTATACTGCTGACAGTAACGCTACTTCTTTCTACTATGGCTTTTTTATTTATGTTTATATGAGCCAGTCTGGAAATTCAGTACATCATTGGTGGGTTCAGCGTGTTTCTGCAGTAATTTTACTGTTCCTGTTTCCTTGGTTTATCTATTCATTTTCTTGCACATTTTATACTGATAGCTCTTTGTCTTTTAGTGAAAAATTTATTAATCACCCTCTAGAGCTTTTATTTTTTGTTGTATTGTTGTTTTGCATTTTTTGGCACGCAGTTCTTGGAATGCAGGTAGTATGCGAAGATTATATACACAGCGTACCTTTGAGGATTTTTACAATTACATGCATAAAGTACTTATCAAGCATTACTTATATAACCCTCGCTTTTACAATCTTTATCTTCTACAGGCATATTTTCTTGTAAAATCACCGGTGCTGTGTTAATATATTATTAGTGTACTAGTTTTATTATTGAACTATAGCATTATAGCGATTTTGGTTTGACAATATGTTTGAAGCATTAAAAAAGGGAGCAATAGATCTTACACTTAAAGCAAAAGGTCTGCTTACTTCACCTGAATCTCAAGTTTACGTCGAAGACCTTAGAAAGGTAATGATGTATGATGGAAGGAAATGCCAGTATCCAAAAAATTATGATCAAATTGTACAGTCTGCTAAAATCATAGAAAACAGGGATATGCATGGAAATGCTATACTAGATAAAGATAAAAATCCAACCTATAAACTTTTGTATGGTCAAAAGATGAGAATGGAGAACAACCAAGTTTCAGATTATCTTTAGTTACCAAAGATAAAGATAATGATAGATCTTATTTTACTATCAATTATATAGACAATCAGGGTAAGCAAATTCCGATAAATGAGTTGCATAAGTCATATTTTGAGCCATTAGGCTTTTCGAGAATGGATTTGAAAAAACACGTGCCAATTTTTGAAGCTGAAAAAACTAAGGATCCTCAATATCCATTTGAATTAACTAATTCTTCTGTGCTAACTAAAGAGGTAAAAAATAAAGAAGGTAAAGTTCAGGAAGTTGTTGATGAAAAAGGAAGAAATGGAGAATTATTATACACTAGTGATTACAAGAAGCTAAGCACCCATTTTTCAGAAATTAGAGATCAGAATGGTAATCTAGAGCTAGATAAAAGTCTTATATCTGTTCCTATCGTTTTTGCTACAAGTTTAGCTAAAGTTTGTACTAAATTGTTGACTTCTCTTCCTATAAAGTTAGGGGAGCATTTAATAAGCGAACAAAACCCAATTGCAAAGTCTTTTGGTTATCTTTTATTTACTCCTGCAATGGCAGTAAAAAATTTAGTGGATATGGGAGCTACCATACTTAAGGCTCCAATTTTATTGTTTGTAGCAAATGAGAAAAAATATGGTGATGCTTACTACACCATGTGGAAACACCAACTGAAAGGATGTTTGGAAGAAGCAAAAAGTGACTTTAATGTTATTAAAGGTGAAGAAAGGCTAAAGCCGGATCATGGGAATCGTGATTCACTAGTGGGCACATGGGATGAGCTTAACGCTAGAAGGCCAAAGAAACAAGGGGATGATAAAGAAGTTAGCAAGAGTAATGAAATACTAAAGAGTCCTGAGGAAGAACAAAATAAGGGTAATGAAATATTAAGTGATAAAAGAAAAGGTCATGTTGAGGAATTACAAAATAGAAGAAATTCACAGCAAGGGCAAGGCGCTACACATGATCACTCTCATTAGCAATTACTTTAAATCAACATTTACTTTCTTTATTAACTATTCCACAACAAAAACTTGCATGTATTTTGCCCTCAGTATAAGATATTAATTATTTAATTAATATCTTAACTAAATGCGCCCTGTAATATTGTGTGGTGGTAGTGGTAGCAGACTTTGGCCTTTATCTAAGCCAAAGCAATTTCAGAAAATATTTAGTCAGAACACTATGTTTCACAACACTTTGTTGAGGCTAAAAAGCGATTATATGCCGCCCATAATTGCTACAAATATACAGTACGAGTCATTAGTGATGGAGGAATTGCATGCACTGCAAGAATATAAAGTGATTTTCGAACCAGTGAAAATTGGAACAGCAGCGGCAATATTAATTGCTGCACTTCTCTGCAATGAAAACGAGACAATGTTAATTCTGCCTTCAGACCATTTTATAGGTGATTTGAATAGTTTTTATGCTTCTACTCAAAAAGCGTCTAAGTTAGCCTCTGAAACTAACTCTATAGTCACTTTTGGGGTTAAGCCTCATGAATTCAATTCTGAATACGGCTATATAAATGCAGTATATGATCAGAAAGAAAAATGTCATATAGTGAAAGATTTTACAGAAAAGCCCGAGCGTAAGTTAAGTAACGATCATTATTGGAACTCTGGAATATTTGTGTTTAGAGGTTGTCCGGAAACAAGTAAAAGGCTATAATATCTGAAATTTTAGTACGGGGTAAAGATGAGAAAAAAGTATCCAACAGATCTAAGCGAAAGGGAATGGGCAAGAATAGAAAAACACTTCAGAGTATCATACAAGAAAGGAGGAAGGCTGCCAAAGTATAGCAAAAAAGAAATATTAGAAGCAATTTTCTATGTATTGCGTACAGGGTGTCAATGGCGGTATTTACCAAATGATTTTCCGCTATGGAAGACTGTGTATGAGCAGTTCAGGCAATGGAAGAAGCAGGGAATTTTTGAGAAAATGAATTATGAAATTACAAAATATAGTAGAAGAAAAATAGGAAAGAATGAGCAGCCGAGTGCCTGTATAGTAGATAGTCAATCTGTAAAGACTACAGAAAAGGGGGATCAAAGCTATGATGGAAGTAAAAAGTAAAGGGTAGAAAAAGGCATATAATTACAGACACTCAGGGTTTTATACTAGGTTGTTACGTAGGCGCTGCTAACGAAAATGATAGAGATGGTATTAAAATAGCATTAAACAATATGAGAACAAAATATACTAAAGTTAAAAAAATGTGGGCTGACATGGGATACCAAGGAAGAAATTTAAAGAATCACATAAAGGAAGAATATGACATAGATATTGAAATTGTTAAAAGGCCTCCATGTAGATTTTGGGTGCACAAAGATACGCCACCTGAGCTACTACCAACAAGAGAACAAGGGTTTAAAGTACAGCCAAGAAGATGGGTTGTAGAAAGGACTTTTGCTTGGGTTAATAGGAATAGAAGGCTATCGAAGGAGTATGATTTACTCACAACATCCACTGAGAATTTCATATACCTAGCTATGAGTAGGGTTATGTTAAAGAGGGAATATGCTTGAATTTACTAGTTTCCGAACAACCTCTTAAAGCAAAACGCTACATAGATGAGATTAAAAAATCTGCCCCGAATCTTTACAATTTATGTTTTAAATATTTCACACCGCAAGAGAGATTTCTGTATTTAAAACAACGAGATTTTGCAGGAATTGAAGGCATATCCATTGATTACTTGGTGATGGAGAAAGCAAAAAACGTTGCAATGATAGAAGCTAATTTCGATTGGTTGGATGTTGGAACTTGGAATTCAGTTTTAGAATTGAGTGAGAAGTTTAGTAAAGAACCGGCATCATTTCAGCATGTGATTAGAGAAAAAGAACCAGTTTCAACGACAGAAAGTAATAAAAATTTATTGAGTGGAGCTTGTAAGCAACCAAACAAAAGTCTAATTTCATTTATTCATAAAGTTAAGAAAGTAAAGGTGATAAGGAAAGAAGTTAAACCATGGGGATTTTGTAGTATAATTTTAATGAGCGAAAATTTTCTTATAAAATATCTTTTTATCAATCCATTAAGCTGCACTTCTAAGCAATTCCATCACTATAGAGATGAATACCATATAGTGCTATCAGGAGTTGGATATGTTAGTTTAGAAGACAAAGAATATGCTATAGCAAAGGACCATATGATAGAAATCCCAAGGGAAGTTTCCCATAGGATTGAAAATAGAAGCACAAGCTTTCCACTTGAAATAGTTGAATTTCAGATAGGAGAGCATTTATCTGATAATGATATAGTGAGATTGGATGATGTATATGGAAGAATATGGTAACGCCATAAATGCATTTGTTGGCAATTTATAATATGGGTATAGCTGCTTTATGTAAAAAATAATATTTACTAAATCTTAATATTTTAAACCTATACCCATATTTTAATAAATAATGAGTTGTAATTAATATGAAGGATCCATTTAAAAGTGACAATTATAGAGAAAATCTCGGTTTCCTTAAAGAAGCTATAAAAGCAAGAGATGAGTTAGTAACTATTAGACATTATAATAAAACGGTAAGGGATTTATCTCAGGCATTAGAGGTTGTTCGGAAACTAGTAAATTCAAGCATATTCCCTCTTTAACATAACCCTACTCATAGCTAGGTATATGAAATTCTCAGTGGATGTTGTGAGTAAATCATACTCCTTCGATAGCCTTCTATTCCTATTAACCCAAGCAAAAGTCCTTTCTACAACCCATCTTCTTGGCTGTACTTTAAACCCTTGTTCTCTTGTTGGTAGTAGCTCAGGTGGCGTATCTTTGTGCACCCAAAATCTACATGGAGGCCTTTTAACAATTTCAATATCTATGTCATATTCTTCCTTTATGTGATTCTTTAAATTTCTTCCTTGGTATCCCATGTCAGCCCACATTTTTTTTAACTTTAGTATATTTTGTTCTCATATTGTTTAATGCTATTTTAATACCATCTCTATCATTTTCGTTAGCAGCGCCTACGTAACAACCTAGTATAAAACCCTGAGTGTCTGTAATTATATGCCTTTTTCTACCCTTTTTACTTTTTACTTCCATCATAGCTTTGATCCCCCTTTTCTGTAGTCTTTACAGATTGACTATCTACTATACAGGCACTCGGCTGCTCATTCTTTCCTATTTTTCTTCTACTATATTTTGTAATTTCATAATTCATTTTCTCAAAATTCCCTGCTTCTTCCATTGCCTGAACTGCTCATACACAGTCTTCCATAGCGGAAAATCATTTGGTAAATACCGCCATTGACACCCTGTACGCAATACATAGAAAATTGCTTCTAATATTTCTTTTTTGCTATACTTTGGCAGCCTTCCTCCTTTCTTGTATGATACTCTGAAGTGTTTTTCTATTCTTGCCCATTCCCTTTCGCTTAGATCTGTTGGATACTTTTTTCTCATCTTTACCCCGTACTAAAATTTCAGATATTATAGCCTTTTACTTGTTTCCGGACAACCTCTTAAAGCGTTTTACAGATAAGGCAGAAGATGTAGCTAAGTTTGTTATACGTAGTGACTCAATTGATTATGTAAAATCGATGAATGGAAAGCCATCAGATCTTAAGATATTAAAGGAAATATTGAATAGAA
Organism: Wolbachia endosymbiont of Drosophila innubila; assembly: GCF_021378375.1. Taxonomy (NCBI): domain Bacteria; kingdom Pseudomonadati; phylum Pseudomonadota; class Alphaproteobacteria; order Rickettsiales; family Anaplasmataceae; genus Wolbachia; species Wolbachia endosymbiont of Drosophila innubila. The sequence goes on from NZ_CP076228.1 coordinate 1,193,796, forward strand.
TCTCGGGAAGAAATGTTCCAGTTAAGAATATAAGTAGTTTTATTGATAAATTACCTCCTCCTACTTCAATGACAATCTTTGAATATCTAGAGGCTTATCGTAAAATTTCAGGTTTGGAGCAAGTTGAAAGAGGAAATATTGCAATAGCTCCAGAAAAGCCAGAACGCAGTTTTCTAAAAGAAGATAGACAAGTAGAAGTTAATTATAATGATTCAGGCCATGGAAATTCATTAGATGAAAAGCCTGGATACAAAGAGATATCAAATTATCAAGAGAAGAAGAGTAAAATTTTAACAGAAAATTCACAAAGTTCAAAATCGCCTAGAGAAGAGCTAATTTATGTAACAGTTCCTAAAGAACATATGGAAGCAAAAAGAGAACTTAAACAAAAACAACAATCTAAACCTCCAATATTGCCAAAACCATCAATAGCACCCCCATTGCCAAAAAAAATGTTTACTGCTGGTCAAGAAGTTAGACAAAAACCAAAAGTAGTAGGAACTGTTCCTAAATCAACTAAAGATAAACCTGAATTACCACTAAAACTTAAAAAGTTAGGTCATACTGATCAAAAATCAAGCACAAAGCTAGAAATGGTAGTATCTTCTATGGAAAAAGAAATTAATTATAATATCGATATTAAAGTACAAGAGATAAGAAAAAAATTCAAACAAAATCAAGCAAAAGAAAGTCCTAATGCGCAAACTATTGAAAGCAGGACCCCTCCTGTTGCACAAGTGAATATAGATGTGGAGAAAAAAACTAGGCCATCACCAAAAGTTGCTTCCCAATCTCGCTTATTTCCAATGAGGGATGAAATATCTCAGATGAATCCCTTATCAGCAAAATCTGATCCGAGACCTCATGTTAGCAAAAATGCTCTTCTCACAGATGTAAATGTAAAGCAACTAGTTGTACAATTTGAAAATTATGGAAGGAAAGAATTATAACTTATTGAATAAACCCAATAATATTCTTGATTTTTTCTATGTTATAAAAGCACAAGCTCTCCACTTGAAATAGTTGAATTTCAGATAGGAGAGCATTTATCTGATAATGATATAGTGAGGTTGGATGATGTATATGGAAGATTTTGAAATTCTAATGTTAAAGATACTCTATAAGTCTGCTAAATTTAAGGAAGCAAAAATCTCTAGTTTTTAAATAAAGAAAAGTCTACAATTATACGAAGTTTCAAAAATATAATGTCTAACCTCAAAATATTTTGTAATGTCCATTGCCTTTGAAATTACTATGGCTGCTTGCTATTTGCGAGCAAGAAATGCCAGATTTTGCTCTATAATGACTTTGTTCTCTATTATCGGCATTGCCCTTGGAGTTGCAACACTAATAGTGGTGATGTCTGTGATGAACGGATTCAGAGCAAAGTTGCTTGACTCAATACTTGGCATTGATGGCCATATTAACGTTTATTTTGATAGGAACATAAATTCAGATTACTACGCAGTTTCAAAATCTATTGAGAGAATTCCTGGTATATTAAAAGCTACTCCTATGACCAATGATCAAGTTATTATTGTAGCAAATGGTAAAATTGCAGGTAGCGTAGTGCGAGGTGTGTCAACTAAAGATTTGCTTGATAGTACTGCCGTTACAAATAATGTAATTATAGGTGATGTAAAAAAATTTGATGAAGGGATAATAATAGGAGCACGCTTAGCAGAAGTTTTGAACATTGACTATGGCGACGAAATTACGTTTATATCATCTGAAGAATTTGATGCATTACTTGGTGAAATGCCGCGAATGAAAAAATATAAAGTTATAGCAATATTTGATATGGGTATGTTTGAGTATGATAATACCTTGATATATATGCCTCTAAAATCAGCACAAGCCTTTTTTAATTATAAAAATAGCATAAAAAATATAGAAGTACTTGTAGACGACGTTACTAGAGCTGATAAGCTGGCAGATGCTATAGAAAAAGAAATAGGAATGGAAGCTGAAAGTTGGCAATCACAGCAAAGCCATTATTTTAGTGCTTTAAAAACTGAAAGAAATGTGATGTTTTTAATTCTCACTTTGATTATAGTTGTAGCAGCGTTTAATATTATCTCAAATTTAATGATGATAGTGCAAGAAAAGAAATCCGCGATTGCAATTATGCGTACATTTGGTGCAACAAGTGGAAGCATTATGCGTATATTTTGCGCTTGTGGTCTATTAATCGGTTTTACGGGAACTTGTCTTGGCTGTATTATAGGTGTCGTTTTTTCTCTCAATATCGAAAGCATTAGAGTGTTTTTAGAAAACATTACTAACGTCAAGCTGTTTGATCCTATGATATACTTTTTTTCAAGTTTGCCAGTGATATTAGTACCCCAAGACGTAGTAAATATTTCTGCACTTGCGTTACTCTTATCATTTTTAGCGACAATTGCTCCTGCGTTGCAGGCAGCTGCACAAGATCCTGCGGAGATACTACGTTATGAATGATACTCAGCAAAAGTACATAGGTTGGTTCTTAATTGTATTGTTATTTACCGGTTACATCACAATAAATAACATAATCTTTTTAAAAATAAATCAGCAAGAGAGTGAAAACAATGTGAAAGCTTTAACGGAAAACATGGATGAATTTAGAATGTTGCTTGAAGTTAATCAATCTAGAATAGAAAAAAAGATATTTGACCTCAAGAGAAGTCAGCATACTCAATGTGAGCAAGGTGATAATAACTCAAGATGTAAGAACCTTGCAAAATTGCTATTACTTGTGGTTAAAATGAAGAATTCGTTATTGCGAGAAGCAAAATTTGATAACCATATAAATTCAATAAAGCCTTTGATATCAGAGCTTGACGATCCAGAGATAGAAAATGCAGTAGATGAATTAGAAAATTTGAAAGAGATAAATACCTTACACGAATTGAAGTTATCTTTTGAAAAAACTATTGATACTATCGATTACAACAAAAGTACATTGTCTAAAAAAATCATTTCAAACTGGATAAAGGTAGACGACCGAAATGATCCATTAAGAGTAAAATTCGCAGAAATTGAGGAGTCAATAAATGATAATGATTGGCAAAATATAACTGTTACAGTAAGCAATTTAACGCATTCAGAATTCAAGCTATGGCTGAATAAATTGAATGGTTTTATTGTAGCTTCTAAGAATATTTCAACAATATATCATCACTTATTACAATATATCTCATGATTTATTTTATAATTTTCGCTTTTTCGTTTTTATTTGGTATATGGGTCAAGGTAAGTGGTGAAGTAATAAAATTGGAATTAGGCAATTACACTATAAGTATTGATCTATATTTCATTATTTTTACTTGTGTAGTTTTATTATTTTTATTAATTACACTTGTACGCTTTTTTTCCTCCATTTCATCAACATTTGCCAACATAAGAAATAGAAGAAGGGATAGGGAAGAATTGCTTCTCTTTGAAGCTTTCTTTAGCATAGACTTAGACAATATAGAGAATGCCCAAAAGCTAGTTAAAAGTCTGAGTGAGGAGAGCGATAGGTTGTCTTTAATAAAGCTCTTTAACTCAGGTAAGACGGGAAATTACAGCTTTTTCAGTAACGGTTTAACAAATATTGCAAATAAAAATCGTAACTTAGCTCTACTTCTAGCCAATAAGCTGATTGTCCACCTCAAGCAAGAAAAAGTAGTCTTTCAAAAATTTATAGAATATTGCTCTAGTTCAATTAACGATAAAATGCTATCTATTCCCTTTCAAATAGAGCATTGCATATTGAAAGAAGATTGGATTAATGCAATTTTGAGGTTGAAGGAAGCAGTTAAGTCCAATATTTTTCTCCCCTTTGATCATAAAGAAATGTTTGCAGTGTTTTATTGCGCTTTAGCAAAGCAATATGAAAGTAAAGGAAATTTTAAGGAGGCTATAAAGTCTTTATTTAGAGCACAACGTTATAGTGCAATTTTTCAGCCCATCAATTATTTAAAGGCAGAATTATATATTAAACTTGGAAAAATCAGAAAAGCTTCTGCAGTGCTAGAGGCAGAGTATACAGTAAATCCTACTCCTCAGTCAGCTAAAATGTACATCAATTTAAATAGTAAAGGTGCTGAAAGACTATACAACTTACGCCCTGATTATTATTTTAGTTACTGTTTACTTGCTTTGTCCTCAATGAGTTCAGGTAAATATGATCTTGCAAGTCAATATTTAGATACTGCTATGAAAAAAGCTAATTACATGTCAATCTACTTTATTGTAATACAACTCAAGGTTACATTGCAAGAACACGACAAGGTAATTTATTGGCTAAACAAGATGGGCTCAGAAGCTTTGCCTGATCCAGGCTGGAAATGTAAAAATTGTAACAGGGAACTAGAACAATGGGATCATAAGTGTTCAAGTTGTAATAGTTTTAATTGTGTTTATTATATATTATAAAATTCCACAAAGTGTAGAAATTACCATTAGAGGTTGTCCGGAAACAAGTAAAAGGCTATAATATCTGAAATTTTAGTACGGGGTAAAGATGAGAAAAAAGTATCCAACAGATCTAAGCGAAAGGGAATGGGCAAGAATAGAAAAACACTTCAGAGTATCATACAAGAAAGGAGGAAGGCTGCCAAAGTATAGCAAAAAAGAAATATTAGAAGCAATTTTCTATGTATTGCGTACAGGGTGTCAATGGCGGTATTTACCAAATGATTTTCCGCTATGGAAGACTGTGTATGAGCAGTTCAGGCAATGGAAGAAGCAGGGAATTTTTGAGAAAATGAATTATGAAATTACAAAATATAGTAGAAGAAAAATAGGAAAGAATGAGCAGCCGAGTGCCTGTATAGTAGATAGTCAATCTGTAAAGACTACAGAAAAGGGGGGATCAAAGCTATGATGGAAGTAAAAAAGTAAAGGGTAGAAAAAGGCATATAATTACAGACACTCAGGGTTTTATACTAGGTTGTTACGTAGGCGCTGCTAACGAAAATGATAGAGATGGTATTAAAATAGCATTAAACAATATGAGAACAAAATATACTAAAGTTAAAAAAATGTGGGCTGACATGGGATACCAAGGAAGAAATTTAAAGAATCACATAAAGGAAGAATATGACATAGATATTGAAATTGTTAAAAGGCCTCCATGTAGATTTTGGGTGCACAAAGATACGCCACCTGAGCTACTACCAACAAGAGAACAAGGGTTTAAAGTACAGCCAAGAAGATGGGTTGTAGAAAGGACTTTTGCTTGGGTTAATAGGAATAGAAGGCTATCGAAGGAGTATGATTTACTCACAACATCCACTGAGAATTTCATATACCTAGCTATGAGTAGGGTTATGTTAAAGAGGGAATATGCTTGAATTTACTAGTTTCCGAACAACCTCTTAGGCTACTTTCACATTGATATTGCTGAAGTTAGAGCACTTTCTTAATATAATCCTTATCTCCAAACAATAAACCTGCAAGTTTCTTAGCTAGACTTGGTTTTAATGTCAAAAAAACTTGCTTTTAGACACTAACAGTTATATATTTTAATAAATCAGGGTTGTATACAAAATGAAGAGCTTAAAGGAATTATCCTTAAGAATTAAGAATATTAGGTCTGTACAGAAAACCACGAAAATAATGCAAATGGTTTCTGCAGCAAAGTTGTTACAAAGCCAAAAGAAGTTATTAAATTCAAAATTATATGTATCTAAGCTGCATAACATTATTTTTTCATTAATGCTATCAGTTGATCAAGAATTACTGGCAAAAATTCTAAATGTCAGTAACGACGGTTCTTACCTAGTATTCATTATTGCGTCTGATCGTGGCTTGTGCGGCAACTTTAACTCTTCTATTGTCAAATTTAGTCAAGAGCGTGTAAATAAGTCAATCGCAAATGGCAAAAAAGTAGATATTGTATTTCTTGGTAAAAAAGCTTTTGATGTAGGTAAAAATAGATTTGACTCTAAAAGTATCTTAAAAATTGAAAATAGTAAGGGAATCACGTTAAAGCACGTAGAAGCTTTGGTTGATGGTATAGATTTAAGTAAATACGATAAAGTTAAAGTTTTTTATAGTAAATTCTATAATACCTTCACGCAAAAACCAATGTTGGAAACAATAAAACCATGGAGTAAAGACTCATCCTTGATTGATAGCTCTCTGGCTGGTCCAACAACAGATTACGGCTATGAGTATGAACCACAAAATATTGAATTTATTTTAAAATCTTTGGTTCAAGATTACGTTGTAATTGCTCTTTACTCTGCTTTACTTGAAAGTGCAACGAGTGAGAATAGTGCTAGAATGGTTGCTATGGAATCAGCAAACAGAAACACTAAAGAGATACTGAACAAATTAGCATTGCTTTATAATCGTTCTCGTCAAGCAGCGATTACGACTGATTTAATTGAAGTTATAGGTGGTGCAGAATCTTTATAGAAATCTAAGGAATAGAAAATGAATATATTAAATATTGCAGCAGATATTACTAAACTAATAAAAAAGCAAAATCAAGATGCGGAAGTTACAATATATGAAACTAATAAGACTTCAGTTTCTCAGCGTCTATCAAAAATTGAGCAAATATCACAATCTAAAAATTGCACTGTAGGAATCAGAGCTATAGCAGGTAAAAACAAAGCTGCGTATATTTCTACAAACGATTTGAATAATCTGAGTGATACAGTAAGCCAAGTGGTAGAAATGGCAAAGAATGCGCCAGAAGATCCTTGCATTAATTTTGCTGTAAATGGTAGTAATTATATCTCTTCTGCAGATTTAAGTATCTCAGATAATAATGTTGTAACCGTTGATAACCTAAAAGAAATTGCTGAAGCTGCAGAAAATTCAGCTCTTGCACATAAGAGTATCACTAATTCTGAAGGAGCCTCTTCTTCATACGCTTTAGTGAATACAGTATTATCGACTGTTTCTGGTTTTATTGGCTCGTTTAGTAAATCAACCTTTGCTAATCAGGTCTCTGTTGTTGCTGGAAGAGAAAGTGAAATGAAGGTTGGTTACGATTATGATATAGCATGTAATTTTAGTGATTTAAAGTTGCCAGAGTTAATGGGAAAAGAAGCAGCAAAAAGAGCAGTTGATCAATTGAATTCACGTACAATGAAAACTGGTAAATTTCCAGTTATTTTTGAAAAAAGAGCAGCAAAAGGGCTAGTAAAAAATTTTGCTTCTGCTATAAATGGGAGCAGTATTATAAGCAACAGTTCTTTCTTGAGGGGTAGTTTAAACGCTCAGATTTTCAACGATAGAATTAATATTATCGATGATCCATTGTTGCCAAGAGGCATAGCATCGAGACCATTTGATGGAGAAGGGATAACTAGCAAGAAAAATATATTTGTAAAAAACGGAATATTACAAAATTGGATTTTAGACTTATACTCGGCTAGAAAATTAGACTCAGAAACAACCGGAAGTGCAGCTCGTGCAAGTAATGCTGCAGTTATTCCTGCAGCTAGTAACCTCTACATTGAGAATGGTGATGTATCGTTTGAAGAATTAATTCAGGAAGTGAAAGAGGGAATATATGTAACTGATTTATTTGGTTTTGGTGTCAATTTAATCAATGGCGATTACAGCCAAGGCGCTTCCGGATTTTTTATAGAAAATGGAAAAATAACGTATCCAATACATGAGATTACCATTGCTAGCAATTTGAAGGATATGTTTAGCAATTTAGTCGTTGCAGATGATCTAACTTTTTGTGGGCAATTTAATTCACCAACGATTAAAGTTAGCGAAATGACGGTTGCAGGTTCGCTTAACGATTAAAAAATTTATTTGCATCAAGTACAACAATTGTGTATTATTGTCATGTAATGTTAAGAATAGACTATGGAGTATAAAGGTTTAGTTTCAATAGCTAAGCTTAAAGCATTCTCAATCGTAATTTCAAAGTTTTTCATCACATTAGTAATGTTAGTTAATAATTTAGGAGTTGTTTAAATGGAATTTGGTAATGTAAAATGGTTTAATGCCGAAAAAGGCTATGGTTTCATCAAGCCAGAAGGTAAAGGGGGTGACGTTTTTGTACATATTAGCACATTGGAACGTTCGGGAATAAGACCTGAGGCACTTAAAGGAGAGAATAAAGAGAAGGGAATAAAAGGAGAAAGGGTGAGTTATGAGGTTAAAGAGGAGCGCGGTAGAAACGGAGAAGATAAAAAATCTGCAATAAATTTAAGATTGGAAGATTAATCTATTATGAAGTCTTTTAACAGGATTAACGTATTGTGAATAATTTTCATGAGATGGGTCTCCCAGCTTCGCTTAGACAAGCTCTAGATAAAAATAATCTTTTCGTCCCAACTCCGATTCAAATACAAGCGATTCCCTTAGCGCTACAAGGTAAAGATATTCTCGGATCTGCTCAAACGGGGACTGGAAAAACTTTAGCATTTGCTATTCCGTTGGTTGCTAAGTTGCTGAATGAGCCTAACACTGGTTCAGCTTTAGTCATCGTGCCAACCAGAGAGCTTGCGCATCAGGTAACAAATGAGATAAGAAAACTCTTATCTCAAAATTCTGCACTAAGGGTCGCTTTGTTGATTGGTGGTGAGCCTATTTTTAGGCAGCTAAATCAGCTTCAGAAAAAACCACAAATTGTAATAGGTACTCCTGGTCGTATTATAGACCATATTGAGCGTAAAACTTTGATTACTCGCAATGTTAGCGTTCTTGTGCTTGATGAAACGGATCGTATGTTTGATATGGGCTTTGGAGTTCAGATTGAAGAAATTATGAAGCATTTGCCTAAAATAAGGCAAACTCTTATGTTTTCTGCAACTCTTCCTGGAGATATAGTAAAACTTGCTGAGAAGTACCTTAATCGACCAGAACGTATTTCTGTTGATTGTGAGGTTACAACTTCTGTAAAAATTAAGCAAGAAATTGTTTATGCATCAGAATCAGAAAAATATGAAAAGCTTGTTACACAACTATGTCAGCGCGAAGGATCAATCATTATCTTTGTCAAAACAAAGCGAGGAGCGGATCAGCTAGCTAACAGATTGCACAAAGATGACTATAGCGCTTTAGCAATTCATGGTGATTTAAGGCAGCACAAGCGCGAAAGGGTCATTAATTCTTTTCGTCGTGGCCGTAATCAAATCATGGTTGCAACAGATGTTGCTTCTCGCGGCCTTGATATTCCCCACATTCAACATGTTATCAATTATGATGCACCACAATCGCAAGCTGACTATATTCATCGTATAGGTAGAACTGCACGCGCTGGAGCTGAAGGGTATGCGCTATCTTTTGTTACACCTCAAGATAAGAGAAGACTGCCTGCACTGGCAGACAAAGAAGGAGAGCTAAATTTTGATTGTAGTGTGCAATTTAAAAAACGTAACAGCAAAAAGGTCTTTAAAAGGCCAAGTACGTTAAAGACTAAATACGGTAGAAAAAAGATCAATGCATTTAAGAAGAAAAGCAGAGTACTAGAAAAAGCGTATTAAATAGGATTTACCTACAATTTGATAAGCGTAAAACTCGTCATTCCGCTACTCATTAGCGGAATCTATGCTGAGATATTGCGGTGCTATGACGTAGATCCAGAGTGGGATTCAAATTGGCTACAGCGAACTGCTGGATTTCAATTTTTTTAATAATTGTGTGCTATTCATTATATATGAGTTCCCACTTTTAAAGAGAATAGGAGATGATTTCCAAAAACTTAGAGGCAAGTTTGAATAGAGCACTATTCATTGCTTCTAATTTTAATCTTAAATATGCGAAAGTAGAACATTTATTGCTGGCGTTAACTAAAGACGTGGATGTAAATTACGTTTTATCAAGATGTAATATCAGAGCCGATGAAATCATCAGTATGGATAACATTCTATCAAGATGCAATATTAAGGCTAATGATTATAATAATAATATAAAAGGGTTTTTACAAAGCAGTTCTGAATTGATTATCAGTGGAGTTAAACCTAGCTCAATGTTTCAATGCATAATACACAGAGCAATAATACGGGCTCATAGCTTGGGGAAAAAAGAAATAAATGGAGCAAGTGTTCTAGTAGAAATTTTGTCTGGGCAAGATTTATACGTTGAAGATCTATTGCAGAAACAAAGTGCGAAAGATTCCAATTTGATTTACCACATATCTAACATGAAATACTCTAACGATATAGATGAATACACCACTAATCATAAAGTAAAACTTGATAAAAATAATGATGCTCCTACTACAGTAAATAAAGGTGAGCTACTAAAAGATGAGGAAATTCTACAAAGTTATTGTAAAAATTTAAATGACTATGCAAGAAGCAAAAAAATAGATTATGTTATTGGTCGTGATTATGAATTAAATCGCACTATAGAAATATTATTGAGGCGTAGAAAAAACAACCCTTTATATGTTGGAGATCCAGGTGTTGGCAAAACCACAATAGTTGAGGGTTTGGTACTCAAAATCATTGAAAACAGTGTTCCAAGTGCGCTCAGGTCCAGTATAATTTATGCTTTGGATTTAGGGTCACTCCTTGCAGGGACACGCTATAGAGGTGATTTTGAAGAGAGAATAAAATCTATAATAAAAGCGATTGAGGCAAAACCAGGTGCTATCCTTTTTATTGACGAAATACACACTATCATTGGAGCAGGTTCTACAAGTGGTAGCTTTCTTGATGCAGGTAACCTACTCAAACCTGCGCTTGCAAGAGGTACACTGCGTTGTATAGGTGCAACTACATATAGAGAATACAGCAATAGTTTTGAAAAAGATAAAGCATTAGCGAGGAGGTTTCAAAAAATTAATGTTAAGGAATCTTCTGTTAACGAAACGATAAAGATACTAGATGGTATAAAGCACTACTATGAAGGGTATCATGGAGTATATTATACAAAGAATGCCATTAGGTCTGCGGCTGAACTTTCGCATAAGTATATTACTGGGCGAATATTACCTGATAAAGCGGTTGATGTTATTGATGAGGCAGGGGCATATTGTAAATTGCTAAGAAACAGGGGTAAAATTGTAAATAGTAGAGATATTAAGAATACCATTACTAGAATTACAAATGTGCCTTGCGGATCTGAATCTGATGATTTGCAGAAAGTAAAGTCTTTAAAAGCTAATCTAGAGAAGGTGATTTTTGGCCAAGAGCAGGCAATAGAATCTCTTGTTAATTCTATTAAAATTGCTAAATCTGGGTTGAGAAATTACAATAAGCCTTTAGCAAATTATCTTTTTGCAGGGCCAACCGGTGTTGGTAAAACCGAGCTAGCAAAACAATTAGCAGAAAGCATGGGCATGAATCTTATACGCTTTGATATGTCCGAATATATTGAGTCTCATACGATATCAAGGATGATTGGTTCTCCTCCTGGATATGTAGGTTATGATCAGGGTGGATTACTCACAGAGTCTGTATCTAATAATCAATATAGTGTTGTGCTGCTTGATGAAATTGAAAAGGCTCATAGCGATATCTATAATATATTGCTACAAATTATGGATTATGGTTGCGTTACAGACACTTACGGACGTAAAGTTAACTTTTCCAATATAATCTTAATTATGACAACTAATGCAGGAGCAGCTGAACGCAGCAAAAGTTTTGTTGGCTTTGGGCATAAAAAATTTAACACTGGTGATAGTGAAAAAGCGATAGAACAGGTTTTTAGCCCTGAATTTCGTAATCGTCTTGATGCGATTATTTCTTTTTCTGACTTAAATGCGGATATAATTCTGCATATTGTAGATAAATTTATTCAGGAACTGAAAAAGCAGCTGACGCAAAAAGGCATAAACTGCTTGGTAGAAGATGAAGTGAAATCTTATCTTGCACAAACAGGTTATAGTAAGGAAATGGGAGCACGTCCGATAGAGAGACTTATTGAAAAAGAGATAAAAAGTTACTTAGCGGAAGAAATACTGAATCGTAAATTAATAAAAGGAAAGAAATTAAGAATCTATATGAATAAAGTAGAAAATAAAATTGCTTTTGATATAGTTTAAAATCCTTGTATTGAACTTCATCTTTGTTACAATCTATAACTTAAATTCAATTTGAATTATAGTGATAAGTGATAAAGTAAAACAAGTCCTAAGCTACTACGAAAGTGAAAACCCTGGGGTAAAAGCAAATCTTACTCGTATTCTCATGCATGGAAAGCTTGGCGGCACTGGCAAGTTAGTGATTCTGCCAGTAGATCAAGGATTTGAGCATGGTCCAATTAAAAGTTTTGAAGTTAACCCTGATGCTTATGACCCACATTATCATTTTCAGCTTGCGGTTGATTCGGGAGTAAGTGCATATGCTGCTCCACTTGGTATGATTGAAGCTGGTGCTGCAACTTATGCTGGAATGCTCCCACTTATTTTGAAACTTAATAGTTCCAACTCTTTACATTCAAAGGATCTAACCTCTGATCAGGCAATAACCTCTTCTGTGAAAGATGCGCTGCGTTTGGGATGCTTAGCTGTCGGATTTACTATATATCCTGGTTCTGCTAAGTGTTTCGATATGATGGAGGAAGCCCGTGGAATCATAGCTGAAGCCAAATCTTATGGACTTGCAGTAGTGCTATGGTCTTATCCACGAGGTGAAGGGATTTCCAAAGAAGGTGAAACAGCAGTTGATGTTATTGCCTATGCTGCGCACATGGCAGCTTTGCTTGGCGCTAATATAATAAAAGTAAAACTTCCAACTAAATATTTGGAAAGGGAGAAAATAGAAACAGAAAATATTGAATCATTATCTAAAAGAATTGAATATGTTAAAAGGTCTTGTTTTGCAGGGAAAAGAATAGTAGTTTTTTCTGGTGGTGAATCGAAGGAAGTAGATAACATATACAATGAAGCGAAAGAAATTAAGCAGGGTGGCGGTAATGGTTCAATCATTGGACGTAACACTTTTCAACGCAAAAGGGAGGAGGCTTTATCTATGCTAAAAGATATAATGGATATCTACACATAAAAAACGGCTGGGTGGCAGAATGGCTTATGCGGAGGACTGCAAATCCTTTTATACCGGTTCAATTCCGGTCCCGGCCTCTTTCATTCTCTATATCTTGTAAAAGTTAACAGTAGCTTTAAGTGTGTAACCTATAGAGAAAGCTTGTCCATAGTAAAATCAATTTCTTTTCAAGTTATGGTTATACTCTTATAGCGTTTCATGGTAAAAAATAAACTAAAAATAAGCAAAGTGTTTTACAAACGTAATTTACTATTTTTACTACCGCCCGAAGTTGCTCACTCTTTGGCAATTATGGCATTAAAGAAAATGCCTTATAAGAATCCTATAGAGCTACCAGAATCTTTGAGTGTGAATTTTTTTGGTAATAAGCTCAGAAGCCCCGTAGGTCTGGCTGCAGGTTTTGACAAGAATGCAGAAGTTATAAGGCCTATGCTCTCATTTGGTTTTGGGTTTATTGAAACTGGTACTGTAACTCGTAATCCACAATATGGAAACAAAAAGCCAAGAATTTTTCGGTTAATTAAAGATCAAGGGGTAATTAACAGATTGGGATTTAACAATAAAGGAATAGACTATTTTCTTAAACAAATAGGTGAAACCAAGCTTGATGACTGCATTTTTGGCATCAACATAGGAAAAAACAGTACATCAAAGGACCAAATCAGCGATTATGTTGACTTAATAAAGATAGTATATGGAAAGAGCAATTATATAGTGCTGAACATCTCATCCCCAAACACGCCTAATTTACGCAATCTGCACAATAAGCAAGAATTATCGGAATTGTTGAAATCCGTAACTCTAACCCGAAAATCAATTGATAATTCTAAATCCATACCAATAATATTAAAAATCTCACCAGATGTAGATCAGCAAACGAAAGAAAATATCGCTGAGCTTGCGTTGGAATATAAGATTGACGGATTAACAGTAAGCAACACTACGGTAAGTAGAGATAATCTGCATTCTCACCATAATGAGAGTGGTGGGTTGAGTGGCAACCCGCTGTTTAAACTTTCAACCGAGTTATTGGGCGATATGTACAAATTTACTAAGGGCAAAATATTATTGATAGGGTGCGGAGGAATCTCAAGTGGTGCTGATGCATATAAAAAAATAAAGGCAGGAGCTTCTTTGGTGCAGTTGTACACTGCTCTCATATACCACGGACCTCAAGTTGTAAACAAAATTAATCTAGAACTTGCAGAACTAATAAGGAGAGATGGATTTAGTAACATTAATGAGGTGGTGGGTTGTATACATTAATTTTGAAAGTTGGTGGTATTATTTTAATAAAATAAAACTAATTCTCTGGTATAAAGGTGGTAGAAAGTGCTTTTCTTTTAAATAATGGGTATGAAGAGTTTGAATGATGCAATATCTAAGATCATTGATTATAAATTTACAAATTATGCAATATTAGAAGAGGCACTAACTCACCCAAGCGTAAATAAAAGGAATAGCAAAAACCAGATTGTAAGCTACGAAAGACTAGAGTTTTTGGGCGATAGTGTTTTGAATATGGTTGTATCTGCCACACTGTTTAAACTATTTCCTGAAGAAAAAGAAGGAGCATTGGCAAAAAGAAAGACGGATTTAGTTTGTGGCAACACCATTGCTAATGTTGCTAAAGAAATAAAATTAGGCAGCTTTATCATCATGAATAATAGTGAACGCTGCAATGGAGGGAGATGTAACTTAAAAAATTTAGAAAACTCGCTTGAAGCACTAATAGGTGCAATTTATATTGATGGCGGGCTTGAAAATGTTGAAAAATTTATTATCCAATATTGGGAAAAGCTAGCTAAAGGCATGCTTGACCCCCCTCAAGATCCTAAAACCTCACTGCAAGAGTGGACTCAGAAAAACAAATTGCCTTTACCAGAGTATGAGCTTGTAAAACAAACTGGACCAGCGCACAATCCTGAATTTACTATATCAGTTTGCATAGAAGATTATGGTAAAGTTTCTGCATGCGCTTCTAGTAAAAAGATTGCTGAACAAAAAGCTGCTGAGTTGATGCTAGAAAAAATTGGAAAAGACGCTTCAGTGTAGGCAAAATAGGCATTAATGTAAATTTTAAGGAAGCTAATAGCGTTTAGGGTAAATGGTCAATTTAAGGAGAAGCATAGTATTATTCATAAAAAAGTTGATTTACCAAAAATCAAGCCTTATGTAGTGGAATATCAATGGCTGTTGTCGGAGATGCGGAAAAAAAGAAGTAGCAAGTTACCAAAAGGTGTTATGCCAGATACATTTGGTCCAAGAGTTGTTTTGTGAAGTTGACAGAGTCAATGAGAATGAAAGTTTTAAAAAATAGCATATTTTTTAATTATAAAAATTTGATATTAACTGTTGTTGGTTGATTGAGTAAAAACCAGTGAATGGTCACGTTAAAACATATTTTTAAATTTCTGCCAAAATCCTGGTTTATTATCATTAACCTTTGTAAATGTTATATTTAAACTGTATTTCGGATCATTTGGCACGTCGTATTTTATGCTAAATGTTGAAACTTTATCGTTATTGTAAATATGTACATCATCATATGATAGCTTTGTTGTGTAACACTTTACATACTTTTGCTTATCATGCACTAAATCACCTGACTCCCTTTCTAGTTCCACAAATTTCGTTTTTTTCTGACATTCCTTCATTTTTATTAAATCCTTATCTAGTGATATTGAAACTGGCAACGTATTTCCAGCATATTCTTTAGCTAAAAGTTCACTTTGAGGATACATTTTTATTTCCCTGCCAAAATGTGAGTCTATGAAATTATTACTCCAAAATTTATCGCCAGAATGCACGTACTCATCAGTAGCATACGGCACCCCACCATAATTGCATTGAACTTTGTAATCTCCAACACCGTTGTTTTGAAAAAAATCATGAATAGCAGTGTAGCTACCGGCAGCATCATTTATATAATCCATTACTTTATTCCTTAAATTTTTAGTTCATTATATCATAATCATTATGCCAATCAATCAAAAAAGCTCTCCCTTGCTGTTTTTAAAACTGATTTTGAGCAAGCGCTCTCGATTAGTTGGGAGCGTATTTGTAAGATTGTGACATTCGTGCCTCCCAGTTTTTCACATACTGCTGAATCAATTCAGGATAATCTGTAATAATTAATAAATTTTCAGCATTTCCTTTTTTAGCTGTCTTACTAAGGTTAAATGACCCTGTGATGACTTTTTGATTGTCAGCAATCATTATCTTATTATGAGCAATCTTTGGCTTATCATCGATCCAAATTGGTACTCCACCTGAAAATAATTCATTTATAACACTATATTTTGAGTAGAGTTGCGATTTATCTAAGATGACTTTAACATCAACACCGCGTTCTTTAGCATTAATCAAAGATTTTGCAACTGTTCCAAGAGTAAATGTATATTCTTGAACTAAGATAGATTTTTTAGACTGATCTATTACGTTGATTATCGGTACAGCACAATCTTCTCCAGGTGAAAAGCAAACCGTAGCTTTTGGGCAGGGCGAAAATATAAAACCCGCATAGTAATACAGAGAAAAACACATTAACAAGAATAAAAAGTGAAAAAGCCTCACAACAACCCACCCCCGGATATACGGCAATAGGCTACATTATAATTTAATCACCTGTCAATAGACTTCTTGCATAGTTTTTGGCAACAACCGTTAGAAACGAAAAAACTTACTTGACAAACTCCGCCAGCCCCCTTATCATGAAACTGAAGGTATTCAGTTATCTTCATCTGTGCAGATTAAACAGCAAGAAAACAACGTAGTTGGCGTCTTATTTTTAATTTTTTGCACTATGTGCACCTTATGTCTTCACAATATTTCTAGGTTTTTACCTACACAAGCTGAAACGCGCTTATAAGTCGTTTAAGACA
The DNA here is from genome assembly GCF_021378375.1 of Wolbachia endosymbiont of Drosophila innubila. Taxonomy (NCBI): domain Bacteria; kingdom Pseudomonadati; phylum Pseudomonadota; class Alphaproteobacteria; order Rickettsiales; family Anaplasmataceae; genus Wolbachia; species Wolbachia endosymbiont of Drosophila innubila. The sequence continues at coordinate 1,210,582 of NZ_CP076228.1, forward strand.
GTATAGTACGGCAATTTGCAGGATTAGGGAGTGACAACTAGCTAACACGGGGTTTCTTTTGCCTTTTTTTCTGCTTAGTAAATTTCTTAAACATTTAAACTAAGGTGAGTTGCATTTAAAAGCAGCTAAATTGCAGTGTTTAAGACTTAAAAAACGCCAATGTTCTAAAATAGATATTAGCTGGGGCTTCTTTTGCCTTTTTTTTCGCTTGGTAAATTTCTTAATGTTTATAGCTAACATGAAGCTAAGTACGAACTTTGTTAAATACAACAAATGGTGTCATCCCAGTGCTCCTTTTTTTGTCATCCGAGTAGCTGACACTGGGATCTATTTTGCATGTAACTCCAATTGTGTTTTGGCATAAAACGCGACGCGTATTAGACTTATTTGCAAGCAAAGCTTGCTAGATCCAAGTAGTCAGGGCACTGGGATGACACCCTGACAATCGTCATCCCGCTACTTGTTAGCGGATGAGATACCGCGGCGGTATGACGGTTTGTGGCGGTATAATGAAGCTTGAAAGCGGATCACCTTTCACGACCCGTGTTTACTTCATTCACTTTAGGAGTATTAACAGGCGTTATTGCCGGGTTTTCAAGCTTTGTTGCCTGCTTCAAACCCTCGCTTACACTTTTGTCCTTTAAAATTTCATCAAGCTGCTTACTCTTTTGTTGCTCTTCGTTATTTGACGTATCTCTTTGAGCATCTTCTTTCATGCCACGAGCATTCTCTACATCCTTTTCACCTTCACCTAAAAATTTTTCTAATATTTTCTTAACAAAGCGCTTCAGAAGACTCAAAAACCCTTCTTCTTTTTGATTTTCTTGTGGTTGAGGCGTGTTATCTTTTTTGTCCGGCTCAGTGTTGAGCTTCTCTTTTACAGAACTCTTGCTTACTGAGGGATTAACGGTTTGTGAATCGTGCTCTGATGCTGTTTGCACAGAAGCTTCAGTAGTCTTTTTTTGTGTATTATGTTCAAGGTCTTTAACTGCTGTTGTAGTTTTTCTCGGAGTGTCTTGGAGTTTTTTGTCACTTTTTGGCTCTGCAACTTTTTCACTTGTGAAGATGCCCTTCCCTTTATATTGTTGGTCAAGCTCAGCAATTCTTTCAAAATCTTGACGTACTTTTTCATCTGCACGTCCTTTTTGACTTTCAAATTTCTGACTCAATTCTGCAACGTTTTTCATTTTGTTCTCAAGCTCCTTACTTTTCACAGCTTTTAGAGCCTCTGTTCCTTTTGCGATATAATTAACCTTCTTTTCTAATGAGGTACCTTCTGGAAAAGCACCTGGAGAACGTTCAAAAACATCTTTAAACTTTTTTTCAACACTTTCTTTAGATGTCTGGGCCATACCTGTTACCTATTAAAACATATCATATAATCAGTATATTAGCTAATTATATAAAAAACAGTTAACATAACTTGTGGTAAAAAGTGTTTATCAAGGGCGTCCTATTTATATCTTTTTCATTAAAATGCTATTTACTTATTAAGTTAAAATGTATAATTATATAAGAGATGAAAGATAGCTCATTAGCAGTAGTATTCGATTGGGATAATACCTTAGTTGACACTCAAGATAATATTTTTAATGCTATTAAGCATACCATAAACTCAATGGGGTATAGTAATAAAGCTGCTGATAGAAATTCCCATGAGTCGAGAAAGAGCTATATGGTCAATTTATTTGGCGATCAGTGGAAAAAAGCGAATCAGATATATCAACAATATTTAGATGATGCACTATTGCAAAACATTGCTTTGAATCAAGGAGTAGAGAAAATGTTGCAGACACTGAAAAGCCACAATATTTATCTAGCAATAGTAAGTAATAAGAAAAATACTAATTTACGTAAAGAAGTTGCCTATTTTAAACTAGATTCCTACTTTGAAAGAGTGGTTGGGTCATGCGATACTGCAGAAGATAAACCATCTGCAACCCCACTGCTATTTGCACTAGAAGAGAGTACGTTGCCTATAAATAGAGAAAATGTGTTTTTCGTTGGTGATAGCATCACAGATGTTCTGTGTGCACAAAATGCCAATTGTTTACCTATTATATACGGTCAATCAATAAGCGGTTATGAAGATTTGTTATGTTTTCAACATTTTGATAAACTTACAGATTTTATAATAAAGTATTTAGAAGATAGGTAATGACCACTGTTACAGAGATTGCCAGTATAATAAGACGCTTTTGCGCATATTTGATAGATAGAGCAATTTTATTAATTCCAAACTTATTAATCAGACTATTGTTAAAGAATTTTCCGTTAATTTCATCTATGTGTATAGATTGCAGTTACTTCACATATTTTATATCTTCAAAAGCCCAAGCAACTCCTGGTCAGCAATTAATGAACATACATACCATAAGCTTGGACGGTTCTAAAATAGATTTGAGTTTAGCATTTGATAGAAGCATTTCTCAGTTTTTTCTTTCTCTATTATATAACATAATAGTTATCCTCATCGAGCTTTTCCAAGAACAGGACGTGTTAATAAACGCCTTCGATATATTAATAGTGCTACTCACTATATTAACGGTGCTGCTCACTCTTTGCTGGTATCTAGTTGCTTGCTTCTCTAAGAAAAAACAGACATACCACGACATGCTATTTAATACGGTTGTTATCAAAGGAAATATTAAATGAGTTGCTATAACTATCGTTATCATATAAATTATGCTGATGAATTGAACTAAGGGAAGATTATGAATGAAGAGATAGTAAAACATTTGAACAAATTATTGACCAATGAGCTAACTTCTGTACGCCAGTATCTTTTGCATTTTGCGATTCTCAAAAACAATGGAATTAATAGATTTGCAGAAAAGGTAAAAAATGAGCTTAACGAAGAACTTGAACATGCAAACAAGTTGGCAGAAAGAATTTTGTTATTCAAAGGAGTTCCAAATTTTCAGGATACAAACGAAATATCAAAGCATGATGGAAAGTTTACAAAAGACACAATACGGAAAATCTTAGAAGCTAATTTGAAATTAGAGGGAAAAGGTATTAAGGATATCAAAGAAACGATTTCTATCGCTGAGAAAGAAAAAGATTTTGTTAGTGTAATGTTATTAGAAGAGATGTTAAAAAATGAAGAAGAGCACTTCCATTGGATTGAAAAACAGATTGACCTTATTGAACTAATGGGTGTTGAAAACTATTTAAGAACACAAATATAGAGTGTTAAAAAAAATAGTATTTATTTTAATTGTACCTTGCTTGCTCCTTTTTTTATTAGGATTATGGCAAGTATTCAGATTGAACTGGAAGAATAATATTATCAAAAATATGAGTCTTCCTGTTGTTCATCTGTTGCCCAATAACGACCTTGAAAAATTTAACTATAGGCATGTCAAGATTGATGGGATTCTAAGTGACATAGAACTATATGTTTTTGCAGGGCAACACGGCTATCACGTGCTGTCTCCTATGTTGCTCACCACTGGACGTTACATGTTGGTGAATAAAGGAATAGTCAGAGAAAAAAAGGAGAAAAAAGTAAAAATTGAAAAAGTAGTTGCAGATGGAATTTTATATTGCGATAGCAATAAAAGTAAAAATTGGTTTATCAAGAACGATACTGCTTCGAATACATGGTTTACCCTGAGTACAGAAGAAATTTCCAATGAGTTAGGTATTGAGCTAGAGAAGTGTGTATTGTGGCCGAACAATTTTGGCAGCAAAGTAGCTATACAGCCAATGAAGCATTTGGAATATGCAATCACTTGGTTTGCACTTTCCTTAATTTGGTTGATTATGTGCGTAATTTACTATAGGCAAAACCTCAATAAAGCTTGAAGCTTTCTGTACATAAAATTAGAGAAGTAGTTATTCATCTTTATCACTACCAAGGTCTTTTAACATACTGTAATTGCCTTTTCTGAATCTACTTTTTAAAGACGTAACTCCACTTTCGCTAATACCACTAAGGCTCAGTGCAGCTCCACCTAGCTGCAATCCTATCTCAGATGTTTCAGGAATAATTTTACTAGCTCCTAGATCTCTATAAACCTCCACATTACCCAGATCTGGTAAGCGTATTACAATATTTACATGCGGAAAATTTGCTGCAACTAAAGAAACAACTTTTTTTATAGTAACTTCATTCCTTATTGAAATAACGAGAGCTTGAGCTCTTTCTATTCCTACCGATTTTAAAATTTCATATCTTGTAACATCTCCAAGATATATAGGAAAACTATCACTTTTTCCTTCTTTGACTATTTTCGATTGAATATCTACAACAACGTAACTTAAATGCTCTGCCGTAAGCATTTTTGTTACCATATATCCCACTCTACCAAATCCAGCAACTATCACATGGTTATAAAGATCTTGTGTATCTGTTTCAACAGCTTCATCATCTAATATTGTTTTCTCAGTGCTAAATGAGTTTGCTATCCAATCTCCAAGCCCCGATAAAAGAGGAGTGAAAGCCATGGTTACTGTAGTTATCATCATAAGTACTTGAGCGATTTCACTTGGTAGCACATTTAGCTCATCTGCTAAGCGAAACAAAATAAACGCAAATTCACCGCCTTGTGAAAGCAGTAACCCAGCTTGTATAGCAGGTGCACTCTTAAACCCAAAAAATCTACACAATATATATATAATAGATGTTTTTAAAACGATAAGGATAATCGATAATAAAGTAATTAGTGGTAACTTATTGAGTAAAAGTTCGGTATTGATGGACATACCAACAGTCATGAAAAATAAGCCAAGAAACAAATCTTTAAATGGCAATACTGCGTGTTCTACTGAGTGTCTATATTCTGTTTCTGCAACTAACAATCCAGCAACAAATGCACCTAATGCTAACGATAAATGGAATTGCTCAGTAATAAATGCTGCTCCTAATACTATTAAAAGCGTTGTTGATATAAAGATCTCATTACTTTCCATTTTAGCAATAACCGAAAATAAAGGTCTAAGCAATAATCTACCAGTTATAAATATCAGCACTAATGCAATAGCTGCTTGCACCAATGAACCTGCCAATGAGCTTATCAGGCTGTGCTCAGAATTGCCAGTAAGTAAAGGTACCAATACTATTAATGGTACCACTGCAAAATCTTGCATTAATAGCACTGCTATCGACAACCTACCAACCTGACTTGCTTGAGAACCTTTTTCTTGCAGAACCTGCAACACTATTGCTGTTGAGGATAGCGCAAGCCCACCACCAATAACTGTTGCTATATTCGTATTCACTCCGAAAGCAAGAGCGATGCACCATATTGCTACCATGGTAACTATAACTTGAAGAGAACCGAACCCAAATACATGAATACGCATAGCGATCAGGCGTTCAAATGTCAATTCAAGGCCTATAATGAATAATAGAAAAACTACACCAAATTCTGCAAGATTATCCATTGCTTCAGCTGAGTGTATCAGATTAAATCCGTGAGAACCAATAACTGCACCTGCAACGAAGTAACCAAGCACTGGACTAATATTCATTTTCCAAAATGCTATGACTATAAACACAGCAGCAGAAAGCAAAATTATAATATCAAACAAATGCTGAGAGCCACTGTGCATGATATTTAACCTGTAGAATTAGACCATTTAATTGAGCAGCCAATACTTGATTTTTGGTCAATTGGAGAATTACCAGTTTCTGCAATAAATTTCATAGCTTGAAATAAGTCACTACTTCCTACTTCATAGCTTTGAACCTTTTCTTTTTTTGTGTCGTTAAAACGTCCACGATAGCAAAGGTTTAAATTGGAATTAAAGCCGAAAAAGTCAGGAGTGCAAACAGCCCCGTATTCTTTAGCTATTTTCTGTGTACTATCAATTAAATATGGAAATATAAACTTATTTTCCTTGGCAAAATTAATCATATTTTCAAAGGAATCTTCTGGATATTCATTTACATCATTTGGCATTATTGCAATGGTGTTTACCTGATAATCTTTTTTCAATTGATCAACATCGCTTACCAGATTGCTAATAATTGACTGAACGTAAGGACAGTGATTGCATATAAACATTATAATAAGACCATTTTTTCCACAACAGTCACTTAATGCATAATATTTATTGTCTACTCCCAAAAGATTAAAATCTTTTGCAGTAAAACTAAAATCGACTTTAAGAGTATTCAGAGCAACCATAGACTATTATTATACCACATGTAATTTACGGTCTTATTATTTAAATGTCAAACGGTTTCTATGTATACTGTTTGCATATTCTTTTTTAGCATTATAATTATAAAACTTATGTTCATAACTTTCGAAGGAATAGACGGCTCTGGTAAAACAACACAATCTAAGCTACTTGCAAATCATTTTAAGCAAATTCGCGGCGAAAATAATGTGGTATTGACTCGAGAACCAGGTGGCACTAACTTTGCAGAGAAGGTAAGAGGAGTATTGTTAACGAATAATATTGATTCTATTTCTGAACTCTTGCTACTTATCTCGATGAGGCGCGAACATATGAAAAAATTAATATTACCAGCTCTTGCAGAAGGAAAAATAGTGATTTGTGATCGGTTTATTGATTCAACTATTGCATATCAAGGATATGGGTTTGGAGTTGACTTAGGGCTAATAAGGGACTTACATAAGCTAGTGGAAATTAAATATCCAGATATTACATTCATTCTAGATATTGATGTTAAAGTTGGGTTAAATAGAGCAAAAGACAAGAATAAATATGAAGAAATGGATGTTAATTTTTACAATAAGGTCAGAAAAGGATTTCAGGAAATAGCCATAAAAGAGCCCGTTAGGTGCAGTGTTATCACTGGAATTGAAACAAAAAATGATAATCACGTACACAATGAAATTATTGATAAAATCACCTAGCTTGTGATAGAAAATTATCAATTTCAGGTAACATTATTTCATATGAATAACTTTTTGTTTGAGTAGCTAAAAAATCCTGTATTTTGTCTGGATCTTCTTCACTTATCATCTTATATGCCCTTGCGAGGTTCATTAATTCACTTCTATTTTTTTTATTGCTTACTTCAGTAATAGTAAAAAATTGATCAAAATGGTCTAAGAGGTCTTTATTTTTTATTGAAGACACAATATCGTCAATTTCTTTCACATATAATGCAAGTTTGTGTGCTTTACTACGATCTTCAAAACAAAGATTAACAAGCACGTTACGAAACCTATCTTTCGTAGTACTTCTCACTTCTGCTAATAAGGATTTAATATTTTCTTGGCAATGCACTCTCTTTACCGATTCAGCCGGTTCAACCATACCAAGAACATTCTTTACCAAAGATTTTTCTTCACAACTAAATATGAACATGTAATAACCCATCGATAAAGTGAAGAGCAAGAACATAGCCGGAAGTAAAAACGGAGCTAATACATTTTGTGACGCAGGGAAAATAAACCAGGTAACAGTTGCTATTGACACAGTTACAAATAATCCTGATAAACATAATTGTGCTTTTCTTCTATAATTCTGATCAATAACTGTACTTACACCAATAGAAGCTATATCAATCATTACTCACACCTCATTAAACATTAATACTAACTGAATGATAGCATTATTGTGATGAAAATGCAATATTATGAATATTTTAATATAATTTATATTGACAGTTACAATTCTGAATGTTTTATTGCAGCGTTAGCTGATTAGCATTTTTAAGATGAGGTCAACTCTCATAGAGAGAGGATTTTTTTACTTTCTCATTCTTCTCATTTTCTTCTCTAACAATTTTTTTTCCGTTTAGTATATCCTTTATTTCATCTCCTGTTAAAGTTTCAAACTCCAGTAGATTTTCAGCAATAAGCTCTAAGCCTTTCTTATGCTTGGTCAAAATGTCTTTTGCTTTTTCATAGCAAGAAGATATGATTTTTTTCACTTCTTCATCTATGAGCTTTAGCGTATCTTCAGATGTCATATGAGGATGTTGTGGATCTTGCTGCTCACGATTGTGATACACTAGCCCTATCTCATCATTCATTCCACATTTTTTTACCATAGCACGTGCTATGTTAGATGCTTGTCGTATATCAGAAGACGCGCCACTTGTAACTTTATCGTAGCCAAAAATTAACTCTTCTGCTGCCCTGCCACCCATGGCAACAGTTATATCTGCTATCAGCTTTTCTCTTGTGTGGGACACTCTATCTGTTTCCGGTAGTCTCATAACTAAACCTAAGGCCATACCTCTTGGAATGATTGTTGCCTTGTGTATAGGATCAGAAGCAGGCATATTAACCGCAATTATCGCATGACCAGCTTCATGGTATGCAGTCAGTCTCTTTTCCTCTTCTGTCATAATTAGGGATCGTCTTTCTACGCCCATCATTACTTTATCACGTGCATATTCAAAATCATCCATGGTAACAATTTTCTTGTTTCTTCTTGCAGCGATAAGTGCAGATTCATTCACCAAATTTGCTAGATCAGCCCCTGAAAAACCTGGTGTTCCTCTTGCAACTGTTTTCACGTTTACATCTGGTGCTATTGATATTTTCTTTATATGAGTATTTAATATCTTTTCACGCCCATTTATATCGGGTAAAGAAATAGTAATCTGTCGGTCAAAACGACCAGGTCTAAGCAGTGCTGGATCTAAGACATCCGGACGGTTAGTCGCAGCAATTATTATTACACCTTCATTAGACTCAAAGCCATCCATCTCAACTAATAACTGATTTAATGTTTGTTCTCTTTCATCATTGCCGCCACCAAGACCAATGCCACGATGTCTACCCACCGCATCTATCTCATCTATAAAAATTATACAAGGAGCATTTTTCTTGCCTTGATCAAACATATCACGAACACGGCTCGCACCAACACCAACAAACATTTCAACAAAATCAGATCCAGAAATGCTAAAGAATGGCACATTAGCTTCTCCTGCAATTGCACGAGCAAGTAAAGTTTTACCAGTTCCAGGAGAGCCAATTAAAAGGCACCCTTTTGGTATTTTTCCACCTAATATTTGAAATTTTTGCCTTTGTTTAAGGAAATCAACGATCTCTACTAGCTCTTCTTTTGCTTCATCAATTCCAGCAACATCATCAAATGTTACTTTTTTTCCACTAGTCATGAGTCTAGCCCTTGACTTGCCAAAGCTTATAGTGCTGTTGCCTCCCGCTTGTGTTTGTTTAAGAAAGAATAGCAAAAAGCCAATAAAGATAAATGTTGGGACCCATGAGATAAGTAATCCACCAATTACGTTCATGGCAGAATCTCCAGTTGAAAAGGAGAATCTCACTTTTCTATCATGTAAATTTTTTATTAGGTCGCTATATATGACACCGCTTGAATTGAAACTTGAACCGTCCCTGAACTTGCCTTCAATGCTCTGGTTTTTTATGACAATATTTTCTACATCATTGTCTCCTAGTCTAGTTAAAAATTCCGAAAAAGGTATAATTGTTTTACTTTTACCTACATTTCCGCTAAATTGAATATAAGCAACTGAAATAAGAACAATAATTACTAACCAGATCAATAAGCCTTCTAAAAATTTTTTCATTTCTATTTCTAACTAAATACTAATCAAGCTTACCAAATTTTGTTTTATCGTGCTATTAATAATGCATTGAACCTTATCGTCATTGGTATTTTTTCCGTTATAATTTACATCAGGATAAGCAAGCACCTTGCTATCTTTTTGTACTGCAGGCAAAGAGTAGAAAACTTCAGGGCAGCAGTTGTAATCCTTCAGAAATTCAGGAACTTTTTGTGTTTTTTTTAATGGAGCGATGATAACTGAACACCCTTGATTTCCGAGTATTGTGCAGCTAAATCTGTTATCCCATTGGGTAGGTTCATTTAAAGGTAGGTTTACGGTAATTTCTTGTATCCTTGACGATTCTCTAATTATTAAGATATTTTCTCCATACTTTCTTATTTTACACCCAGAAAGTGTACAGTTAACATTACTATCCTTTTGCAATATTCTATTAAATATTGCAATGAGGCTGCTGTACCTTGGTTTATAATGTTTACTGGCAATTGCCATTATAGAGTAAAGAAGAAGCCTCAAGGCTATTTCCTCTGGCAATTGATAAAATTCACTTAGTTTAATTTCAATATAACCAAGATCATGCACATTAACGCAGTCATTAAACGCAAGGCGTGTGTAGTGCATCAACGCTTTTGCAGCTCTTTTCATATGAAGGGCTGTGAGGCATATTCGCTCTGTTAAAATCTCTTGATTATCACTTGCTTTAAGTAAGTTACGGTATAAAGTTCGTCTGTATTTTAAGTCATGATTGCTTCTATCTTCGATCCATTTTAACCGATGAAGCTTAGCGTACTTTTCTATTTCACTACGACTAAAATTTAACAATGGCCTAAATATATAAATACCATTTAGGAAAGACTTGTAGTCCATTGATGATAATCCATCTACGCCACTACCTCGCTCTAATCTTAACAAGAACGTTTCTGCTTGATCATCTTTGTGATGAGCAACAAGTAAATATTTAACATTATTATTTTTACACCACTCTGCTAGTAACTTATACCGTGCTTTTCGTGCCTGTAACTGAATATTGCCTTTAATATTTTGCTTCTCCCAATTTAATATGAACGATTCCTTTGCTCCAAGTTCCTTTGCATAACTTACAACAAAATCAGCTTCTTTTTGAGACTCTGGACGTAATCCATGATTTACTGTTAATGCTATAGGAAGTGAAAGCTTGTTTTTTTTTGCCCAGTTAGTCATTAAGTGCAGTAAGACTATACTATCTACACCACCTGATACTGCAACTGCAACTTGATTGTTATAGAAAGCAAAACTATTAACCACATTTTGAAATAATAACTCTAATTCCATTATGTCTCTTGATGGCCAGAAAGGTCAGATCTCTTACGTCATACCGCGACTTATTTGTGGTATATATAGATCCCGCTAACAAGCAACGAAATATGATAAGTTTGTCCTTTTTTGTCTACCCCAGTGCCCTTTCTTTATGTCATCCCAGTGTTTGACACTGGGATCCAGGTTTTAATGCAAGAAACTATTTCTTTATTCCAGAAAATGAAAATTCCACTCTACGATTTTTAGCATGCTCTTTTTCATATTTAGAATTTCTAGAATCATCTTTTACATTAACCAAAGGCTCAGTTTCACCTTTAGAAGCAGTTTTTATTCTGTTTTCTATGTAAGGTGTACAACTAACCATAAATTTTTTAGCTGCATCAGCCCTTCTAGCGCCTAGCGCAAGATTATATTCATGAGAACCACGGTTGTCAGTGTGACCAGTTAAAGTAACCTTCGCGTCAGGGTTATCTTGTAACACCTCCATTACGTCAAGTAATGCATCTGCACTTACTTCAGCAATACTAGATTCATCATAACCAAAGAAAACCCTTTTATCACCTATCTGCTTAACAACAGAATTTATTTTATTTGTTGTATTTGCTCCTTTTTTTGGGCAAGAACTTACACCAGTAAGTAATAAACAAAAACAGCACATTATAACCAGTCTACTCCACATTACTAAACCTCCATAAATTTTAAATAGTGCGTAACTTTAATTTCAGTAGCTAATATCTCTCCATATTGTAATATAGTCAAGAGAAATAAAATACTAAATACTTTTTCTACAGCCTTACAATTAATTTTCCTATAATATGCTGGACTCTGAGTAGAAAAATCCAATAAAAGAATAAAAAGTACAATTTTTTATTGTACTTTAAGCAAATATACTTTTAACTTTATTATTAATCTATTACGGTATTAAACAGATGTTTTCTAAAATAATGAACAAATATGCAATCTTATAAGTTTTTAGAGGAAGTATTATATAGGGTAAAGAATATCGAAAATACGCTAAAAGTACTAAACCAAAGCCAATTGAATATAGAGGACAAAGTTGAACAAATGAGTCTTCTAGAAGAAATCAGACATGAAATTATCTCTCATGACGCAATAAAGGAATCATTAGCAGATGCTCTTGGTAACAAAAAAAGTGCAAATACTCAGCAGCTAAAGTTAATAGAGAGAATACATAAAAGCAACAGTGCTGTTCCTATTGATTTAGTAAAGTCTTTATCCAAAGCTAAGGTTGAATGCCAAAATTTATGGAAGCTATCTCATTCTGAAACCAGTAACTTAGAAAAACTAAAAGAACGTTTTACTGATTTAATCACACTCATTCGCGAAGTAGCTTCTATAAAATCGCAGCAATTAAAATGCTCAAAATACGACTCACTGCTTGCTGACTATGACTCTGATATCACAGAAAAGAATATAAGGGAAGTATTCCCCAAGGTAGGCAAATTTTTTAGCGAAAATGTAGATAAAATAATTGAAAAGCAGAAAAAGGATAAGGTTACTAATATACAAAAAGTTGCTACTCAGAAACAGATTGAACTTGGCTCATTATGTTTACAGCAAATGGGTATTGCACTAAATGAGATTCGTACTTCTTATTACTACCCTATAGATTATGATGAATCTGATTTTTGTTATGGTTTATTTTCACTTTTACGGCATAGTGGTTATGCAATTTATCAAAAATGTTTAGCGCAAAATTCTATAAGTAGTCCAATTACGAGACATGTTATGTATGAAACTCAAGGGTTATTCATGGAAAGGATGATTGGAACATCCAGAGAATTTATTGAGTTTATTCAACCACACATAAAAGAGAAATTTGCTATAAAAGGCAAAACTAACGAGAAAGTTAGCAGTGTTGAAAATTTGTACTTGATTTTCAATGAAATAAACCTTTCTTCTTTTTTAAAAAATGCAGATGAATTTAGTCTGTTAGCTCATATTATGTTGAGAACTAGGTTAGAACAAGATATAATAAATGGTACATTGGAAGTCAAAGACCTGCATGATGCGTGGCTGGAAGGTATGAAGCACTATAAAATTCCAGTAAAAGCTGAAAATGAGCTAAACACTTATTTTCAAGATGAATATTGGGCAAGCGGTGTTATGGGCTACTTTCCTATAAAAATTATTGCTTTAATTGCTGCTGTGCAGATTTTCTCTTGCGTTAAAAAGAATCATTACGAATCATTAAGTGCTATAATAAAAGGAGATTTTAGTTTACTTATCAGTTGGTTATCTCAAAATATATACAGTGCAAAGTGTGGCCTGGAACTGCTAAAAAAAGTAACAGGTAAGGGTTTAGACGTTGAGTGTGTTACTTACTACTTATCTGAAAAGTATAATTTGTCTTAATAAATGGTTTTCTTGAGTTATGTATGAATTTTGTTCGAAAATTAACCGGAAAGTTTTATAGCCTTTTTACTTTCAAAGGTTTGTTTGCTAGCGATATTGCTATAGACCTTGGTACTGCAAACACTTTAGTTTATCAGAAAAATCAGGGAATAGTGCTTGATGAGCCTTCAGTTGTAGCAAGAATAAAAGAAAAAGGAAGTTACGTTCCTTATGCTTTTGGTAAAAAAGCTAAAATGATGCTTGGGAAAACGCCTGGAGAAATAGAGGCGATAAGGCCCTTAAAGGATGGAGTTATTGCTGATTTTAAAAGTGCGGAAGAAATGCTAAAATATTTCATACACAGTGCAAACACAAAATTCACTGTTAATAAACCTAATATTATCATATGCGTTCCATCTGGATCCACGCCAGTTGAAAGGCGTGCTATACAAGATGCAGCAGAAAGTGCTGGTGCAAATGAAGTATTTTTAATTGAAGAACCAATGGCTGCAGCAATCGGAGCTGGGCTCCCGGTTACTGAACCTGAGGGTTCTATGATTGTTGATATAGGAGGCGGTACAACTGAAGTTGCAATTATTTCTTTAGGCGGAATTGTTTATTCACGTTCTGCCAGAGTAGGTGGCGATATTATGGATGAGGCAATAAAGTCATATATTCGTGAAAATCATAAATTATTAATCGGTGAAACAACCGCTGAGAAAATTAAGAAAAGCATAGGTTCAGCCAGTCTGCCAGGTGAAAATAACAAAGAGGGAATGATAATTAAGGGCAGGGATTTAGTGAGTGGCATGCCAAAAGAAATGCTTTTATCAGAATACCAAGTTGCAGAGAGTTTAATAGAGCCTGTACATCAGATAATTTCTGCTATTAAGACTGCGCTGGAGAGCACTCCACCTGAACTTTCTTCTGATATAGTCGATAGAGGAATAGTTTTATCCGGTGGTGGTGGATTATTACGTAATCTAGGTAAAGTTATCAGTGAAACAACAAAATTACCGGTTCGTGTTGCAGATGACCCACTTTGTTGTGTTGCTCTGGGTAGCGGAAAAGTGCTTGAAAACATGGATTATTTTGGCCATGTTTTATTTAAGCAGGATTAAATTATTTTTAAAGGTAGTTCATCGAATTTTATAGCAAATTTTACCTCAAGCATAAAGATGTCATCCAAGTAGCCAACACTGGGATCCAGAAAAATTGACTATAAACAAGTATGCTGTTTCGATGAAATTGTGTAATAGAAACTAGATTCCAGTGTCAGCTACTTGCATGACACCAAGTTTGTGTTTATAAATTAAGGCGATTATGCTAAAAGAATTTGAAATAGAACCTCTGCTAAAAGATAAAGCTCCGCACCAGACCAAGGCTGTTGTTGCAATGTCCGGGGGAGTTGATAGCTCCGTTGCTGCAGCACTGCTACATAACCTTGGGTACAAAGTGGTAGGTGTGACTCTTCAACTCTATGGCACCGACGGTAATGCTAACGCAAGAAAGGGCGCATGCTGCGCTGGACAGGATATTTATGACGCTAAGCGTGTAGCTGAAAGTGTTGGCTTTCCTCACTATATTTTAAACTATGAGGAAATATTCAAAAAGGAAGTAATAGAGGATTTTGCGAGTACCTATATGCGTGGGGAAACTCCCATACCATGCGTGAGATGTAACCAAACGGTAAAATTTCGTGATCTATTGCAAGTTACAAAAAATCTTGGTGCGGATGTGCTCGTAACAGGACATTACGTGAGAAGGTTAGAAAAAAATGGTGAGGTAAAGTTGTGCAGAAGCATTGATAAAAGTAAAGATCAAAGTTATTTTTTGTTTGCTACAACTCAAGAGCAATTGAAGCTTTTGCGATTTCCACTAGGTGGGTTCTATAAAAGTGATATAAGAAAATTAGCAAAGTATTTCAGCTTACAAATTTCTGAAAAGCAGGACAGTCAAGATATATGCTTTGTTTCCGAAAGCTATAGTAAAACAATAGCTAAATTAGCTCCACAATCTGTACAGAAAGGTAAAATAGTGGATGTTAATGGAAAAGTGCTAGGCGAGCACAGTGGCATAGTAAATTTTACAGTGGGGCAAAGAAAGGGCTTGGGTATCGCACACAATGAACCTCTTTATGTGATAAAAATTAATACAGAAAATAATGAGGTTATAGTAGGTCCGATCAACGTATTAATGCAAAAAAAAATATTGATCAAGGAGTTAAATTGGTTAGAACAACCAAAGGAAGGTATGGAAGTAACTGTGAAGCTGAGATCATCACATGTGGGAAGTTTAGCAACAATACATTCAACTGACGAAAAAAATAAAGCCTGTGTCATTTTAAACGACGATTACTTTGGCATCAGTCCAGGTCAAGCCTGTGTAGCGTATAAAGATGAGCAAGTTATCGGCGGTGGATGGATATGCTCTTAACTAAAAGCTTTAATGCAGAGTGTAAACATACAATAGACTTCTTGCATAACCATATAACAGAAACGAAAAAACTTGCTTGACAAACTCCGCCAGCCCCCTTATCATGAAACTGAAGCTATTTATTTATCTTCTCTGTACAGATTAAATGACAAAAAACTCACGTATCTGGCGTCTCATGTTTAATTTTTTGCACTATGTGCACTCTATGTCTTTATCAAATTCTGGGTTTTTACCTACACAAGCTGAAATACGCTTATAAAGCATTTAAAACATTAAAAAACGCCAACTTAAAAAATGGATAGTGAATAATTAGCTACCCTAGGGTTTCTTTTGCCTTTTTTTCTGTTTAGTAAATTTCTTAATGTTTATAATTTAGATTAGTTGCAGCTTAAAAGCAGCTGAGTCGTGGTTATTAAGCGTTTAGAATAAAAAAACGCCATACTTGAAAGTATAATGTAAGTAATTAGCCAACCACGGGGCTTCTTTTGCCTTTTTTTCGTTTGGTAAATTTCTTAATGTTTGTAGCTAAACGACAACCGTCATCCCGCTAGCGGGATCTCTTGTTAGTGGCTGAGAGATACCGCGAATGAATCGCGGTATGACGGTTCGCGGCAGCATAAAGATAAGTTTCGTCATCCCACTGCTTGTTAGCGGGATCTGGAGATACCGCGGCGGTATGACAGTTCGTGGCAGCATGAAGATAAGCTCGTCATCCCGCTAGCGGGATCTCTTGTTAGCGCCGCGGCGGTATGACGTAGGATTGTTGTCATTTCGCTACTTGTTAGCGGCTAAGAGATACCGCGGCGGTATGACGGTTCGTGGCAGCATAAAGATAAGTCTCGTCATCCCGCTACGTGTTAGCGGGATCTATGTTGAGAGATACCGCGAATGAATCGCGGTATGACGGTGTAGATAGTATCCCGCTGCGTGTTAGCGGGATCTCTTGTTAGTGCCGCGGCGGTATAGCTATACCTTTTTCTACTTAGTTTGGGTTATGCAAGAAGTCTAATAACATTTATTGCTATTTTGCGATGTATCCCTTATACTATAAAGTAGAACATTATAGGTTTCAGCAATGATAAAAGAAATTGAAGAACTAATAAAAATTGTTGATAAGGGTAATTTATTAGAGACGTTATTTATTTTTTTAGGTAGCTTTCAACATGCTAACTTAGATTGTTTTATGGATCACAGAAATCATTTTGGTTTGTCTAAATTCATTAGAAAAAAAGAGGAACCATTAGATAAATATTTTAACTTAAAATTTAGCCTACAAGGGCTGTTTTTAATTTATGTTCAAGCTTATCAAATTCTAAGTGAAAACAATAACCTGAATACTAAAGATGTCATAGATAAAATATGTGAAGTTATTAAAGGATCTAAGTTAAATGAAGATATAAAAGGAGTAGTAGGTGGAAGAAAATTAGATTTACTTAACATCTTAGCAAATCCAAAGAGAGAACCAATATTTAAAACAGAAGAAGATTTTGAAAATAAAGTACTCATTGGTCTTAGAAAGTTACTAAGTGAAGGAAATACATTAAACAAATATGACAGAGAATTTGCATTAAATAAGTGCGTTATCAGCAGCTATTATTCCATTCATGACATAAAAGTAGATAAAGATATAGCATTGTTCTT
The DNA here is from genome assembly GCF_021378375.1 of Wolbachia endosymbiont of Drosophila innubila. Taxonomy (NCBI): domain Bacteria; kingdom Pseudomonadati; phylum Pseudomonadota; class Alphaproteobacteria; order Rickettsiales; family Anaplasmataceae; genus Wolbachia; species Wolbachia endosymbiont of Drosophila innubila. Next base: position 1,227,800 of record NZ_CP076228.1, read on the forward strand.
TTCTTTGGGTAGTCACTACTATAAAGAACTTTCGTCACCTAACAAAACAGTAAAAAGAGAAGTATTAGAGATATGTGAGAATCAGTTAATAAAGAGCTATATAATATTCTTAGCTAGCGCACTACACATGATCAGATTATCAAGTGGAGATAAATGTACAATCGACCATGCGAATGTGGATCAGCAAGAGAAAGCATTGAAAATGGATGGATTAATATGTCCTATAAATAAAAAAAACACCCTAGAGCAACTGTTAAAAAACCAAAATAGTGATGAATTTGAACAATTAGTAACGAGCCCTGATAATATATACTACTCAGTGCTGCAAGAAGAGAATGAATGTAGGCCAAATCCTATCACCAGCAAGAAAAAAGAAAAAGACCATAAAAACACAGTCTGTAAACTTATTTTAGGTATGTTTGTATTATCTGTTGGGTTATATGTTGCTGATTATTTCTTTATGGAGCAAAAATTATTTAATCCAATAAAAGGTGTCCTACCACAGGATAATTTTGCTAATCTAGTAATTGCTGCAGGGCTTACTATCGTAATAGTATATGCTTTATTTCAATTATCACAGGAACCACCACTTTCAACAGTCAATAAGATGACGAATGAAAATTTAGGACAGCCCGTGCAAAATAAGTTTAGAATTACATAAATGTAGCAACTTAAAAGCATATATTGTATAATGCTTATTCTCAAGTTAAGAGGTAATTTATGGATTTAAGTAAAATAACAGCAGGACCAAATGCGGTGAATGTGGTAATTGAAATAAGTGCGAATGCTGAGCCTGTAAAGTATGAATTTAATAAAGAGTTTAGGTTGTTACAAGTTGACAGATTTTTATCTACCTCAATGACTTATCCTTGCAATTATGGGTTTGTACCAAATACCTGCGCAGGTGATGGTGATCCTGTGGATGTTTTGGTGCTAACTCAATTTCCCTTAGCATCTAGTGTTTTAATATCGGTGCGTCCAATAGGCGCATTACTCACTAAAGATGAAAAAGGAGAAGATGAGAAAATATTAGCAGTGCCTGTTTCCAGTGTTGATAGCTATTATGACAATATAAAGGACTATTCTGACTTATCTAAAAGCCTACTAGATAAAATTACTCATTTCTTTTCTCATTATAAAGATCTGGAAAAGGGAAAAACGGTAGCAGTTGGAGAATGGGTTGGTGTGGAAGAAGCAAAGAAAATCATTGAAAAAAGCAGAAATTAGTTTTTATTGATTTATAGCTAAAGTGGCTTAGGTTTGCCCACAATTTGAAAAACAACAAATTCGTCATTCCGCTACTTGTTAGCGGAATCTATACCGCGCACAACTGTACGAACATTGCAATATGGCACATAGTAAACGATGTCATTCCAGTGCGTGACACTGGGATCCAGACTTTCCGTAAAAACGTTATATTTTAACATAACACTTATATGCTCACCAACTTAGTGCTAATCAAAATCCTGGATCCCAGTGTCTGGGCACTGGGATGACAAGAAAGGGAGCACTGGAATTTTTGTTTCAGCATTAGCCATGCATCTGAACAGATACAAATATTGCAATTAAAAGCATTAGACAGGTGGTAGAGGTCTTGGTATTATATAATCTTTAGGTTCTAAATTTGGAAGGGTGGCCGAGCGGCTGAAGGCGGCGGTTTGCTAAACCGTTATACGACCCAAAAGTCGTATCGAGGGTTCGAATCCCTCTCCTTCCGTATACTGTTTTTAGCACGGTTTAAATTCGCTATATTAGCATGTTTTTAGCCTATTTACCAGCGTACCTGATTTTGTTGCAATGGTTTTTATTTCCATTGCCACTGAGATCACTATTAAAAAGTTGGCTAGCATTGACTCAGTATTTATTATAGAATTGGTTGTTAACTTTACTTGTATGTATAAAATACTAATTTTACTGTTGATAGTGTTGCCACTTAGGTTGCTTGCAACCGAGATTGAAATTGTTGCAGATGTAAATGGTGAACCAATTTCAAATTTAGATATCGAAAAACGCATCAACTTTATAAATTCATTGTTTGGCACTCAAAGTGTTAATCAAAAAGAAGCAAAGCCTCAAGTGCTTAGGGAGCTAATAGACGAAATTATCATTATCAATGAAGCACAGAGGCTGAATATAAAATTGAGCAACGAGGAGTTAGATAATGCTATTATGTTATTTTTAACCCAAAGTTTTAAATTTAAGGCTAATGAAGTTGATCAATACATAGAGAAGCATAATATAGATCTTGGTATTTTAAGAAAACAAATAAAATGTCAGTTACTGTGGAGCAAAATTATTGAAGTAAGAATTGTGCCATTTATTAATATAAGCGATAAAGAAGTAGATGATGTAAAAAGGCAAACAGAAAAGCCGGATTATCTTATCACGTTCCAAGAGTTTATAATTCCTGATCAAAAAGACAAGGACGTTTATGGTATAGCTGAAGATTTAGTAAAAAAATTACGCAACAGTGATAACCCAGAATCTCCAATAAAGATGCGTAAAGCAACAGTTAATTTAAGTCAGCTAAAAGGAAAACTCAAGAGCGTTTTAGAAGGATTAGAAACCAGCGACATAGCAGGTCCATTCAGTTTCAGTGAAGGTTACTCCGTTATAAAAGTAATAGATAAAGTACAACTTAATCATGCACTGCTGGAAAGCACTTTAAAATTAAAACAGATTGTGGTTGAAGGTTCAGAAAGTTTATTAGATAATCTCAAGGAGCAAAAGGTCAGTTGTTTAAATTTTGATAAATTGGCAGATAATTTTAAGCTGCCAAACGCAAAAGAATTTGAAATAAAAATGCGAGATTTAAATCCTGATTTACAGATTTTATTTAGTAAAACAAGTGTGAATGAAATAGTAGAATTGAGAGAAAATGGCACTGCAAAGTTGATGATGTTGTGTGATATCAAGAGTAATGTAGCGGGTATAGAAGCAATCAAACAGAAAATGTACCAACAAAAGATTATGATACAAAGCAACTTGTTATTAGATGATATGCGTAAAAATGCAGCTATCAGTTATCGGTATAGTTGAAGTCAGAGAGTGTTCTTGTCTTTGTGTATAGAACTATATAAATTACTTTGTTCTATAAAATTTCAAAAAATTTGAACAAATGCAGTTAAAATAGCACATGAAGAATATAATGCTAATTGGTGGTGGAGTTGGAAATGCAGTGTTATTTTCGATAGGGAAGGCATGTCTTGAAAATAATAACAAGGTTTTGTACTTTGCTGGCTATAAGAAGTTAAGTGATGTATTTAAACGAGCACTGATAGAGCGTGCATCAAATGCAGTAATTTGGGCATGTGAAGAAGGATTGATAGAAACAAGCAGAGATCAAGATAAATCCTTTCATGGTAATATAGTTGATGCAATAGTCTCTTATCAACAAGGAAGATTAGGTATTAATTTGAACGTTATAGATAAAATTATCACTATTGGTTCTGACAAAATGATGAAAGCTGTGAATGAAGCTAGAAAAACAATTTTAAAGCCATATCTGAAATCAGGCCACATAGCGATATCATCAGTTAATTCTCCTATGCAGTGTATGATGAAAGAAATCTGCGCTCAGTGTGTGCAGCAACATATAAATGCGAAAACAGGAGAAAGGAGTTTTGTTTATAGTTGCAGTAATCAAGACCAGGATATGGGGTGTGTTGATTTTGACTTTTTAAGTGAGCGCTTGAAGCAAAATAGTTTACAAGAAAAACTTACTGCAAAATGGATAGATCATGTTCAAAGATATTAAACAGCACAAAAAGGAAATAAGAGAGCAATATAGAGCTATAAGAAAAGATATTGATGAAAGTTATTCCAGTTATGCGGCAAATTCCCTTATTAATCTCTTTAATCAGAACTTAAGCTACGTTAAAGGCAAAACAATAGCAGCTTACATTCCAATGGATGAGGAAATAGATGTTGTGCCTTTGATGCATAGTTTACTCGATTTAGATTATAAAGTAGCAATTCCTAATAAAAATAAGTTACTAAAATTTGAGGAATGGAACAAAACAAATGAAGACGTAATTCCCGACACAATCATTACTCCTGTTATTGCTTTTGATGATCATTTTAATAGATTGGGTTTTGGCGGTGGTTGGTATGATACAATGATAGAAAAACTGCGGCCACTTGGAAAAATATTTATAGGTGTAGCCTATGAGAAACAATATTGTAAAGATTTACCTGTAGAAAAACATGATCAAAAATTGGATATTATAATCACTGAGATGTGTGTTAGATGTGGAAGTGGATTGCTCAAAAAAGTGGATAAAAAAGAATAGATCTCTACCTTTTCCATTCCCTCCCTCTCCAAGCCATCAGAGGGTTTTGGTTTCTCCTGTACTCGCTTGTTCAGAACTTGGACTATCTAATTGAGGAACTGGTGACTTCATTTGGTTAACTTTATCATTAACCATTTTTTCTACCTCCTCTATTTTACCCTCACCAATGGCCATAATTTTAGATTGAAATTTCTCCATAAGTTCCTCAAGTGCTTCCTTATCACTTTCATAAGTACTAGTACCTTTTTCTCTAAGCTTTTTCATGTCATCTTCTGAAAAATTTTGAATAGTTCCATTCTTTACTAACTCTTGTATAGCAGATCGCTGCCCTTCATTTTGAAGCATGCCTATGACCTTTGCTTTACTCTAGGCGTTTTTTATTTTTTCACCTTCTTCGGACATATTATAGCCTATAATCTCTTGAGCCAAACTGTTGTATAATTTACTAAAGTTATCTTTTTTTGGCCCAACCTCAGGCAATTTATCCCCTAAATTTTTAGATAAACTTTTCACTGCTTTTCCTGCATCAATCGCACCTTCTTTTATTTTTTCCCCTGCCTTTACTATACCTATTCCTGCATAACGTGCTCCAATACCTACAAGTGCTATTAATGTAGCAAGCACAATAAGTGGAGAAAATGCTGCTCCTAATACCATTACGGCAGAAGCTATTCCAATTTTTTTATTTGCAGATGCTGATTTAAAATAATTGACTAGATTGTCCAGTGGACCTTTATTATTATTTATAACATTACTTATTGCTTGCTGATTAACAGATTTTAACGCCTCTTCTATTATTTTTGAGTCAACATTTTCAGAAGTTAAACCTTCAAGCGCTTCTTCAATGAATTTTATAAATAATTCTTTGTTGACCTCCTTTTGCAAGCCTTGGTCATTAATCGCTAAACCTAAATCTTTGAGGTTCATCCCTTTAACTTGTTCTGATAGGGTTGTAAATAACTCTTTTTTCCCCTCTTGTGAGGATTGTGCAATACTTTCTATTATATCTGAAATAGCTTTTCTTAGTTCTGGATAGTCAGTGTCAAAAAACATACTATTGCTAGATTCCATATTCAGCTTCGTTGATTATAAATATGCCTAATTATACATACTAATCATTAATTATATTATAATTGATATAACACACCCCTTTCCAAATATAGAATTTGTATTAAAATATCTAGATTATATGAAATCAAGGTACTTTATGGGTGAAAAAAAATTAAAAGCTGCTGTGGTCTTATCAGGGTGTGGTCACCTTGACGGTGCAGAGGTAAGAGAAGCGGTTTTAAGTTTGCTTGTGCTTGATCAGCAGGAAGTGGATGTTAAATGCTTTGCACCTGATATCAATATCACACAAGTTATGAATCATAGAACAAAAGAAAAAAGGAATGTACTTGTGGAAGCAGCAAGAATCGCAAGAGGCGAAATATATGACTTAAAAGAAGCCAAAGCTGAAAATTTTGACATGCTAGTTGTACCTGGTGGATACGGGGTTGCGAAAAATTTATCTGACTTAGCTGAAAGTAAAGACATGGTGACAGTAATGCCTGAATTTGAAAGATTAGTTTCAGAATTTTTTGTTACAAAAAAGCCAATAGGAGCGATATGCATATCTCCAGCCATCATTGTTTCAATTTTAAGTAGCAAGATAGGTAAAGAAGAAAGTAAGGTTAAGGTAACTATAGGAGATGACAGAGAACAGTTGATAGAAAGGCTTGGCGGCGAGCACATAAAATGCGATACAGAGTTATCAATAGAAGACGAAGAACATAATGTATTTTCCTGTTCTGCTTATATGCGTAGCGACGAAAGTACATACTCTGTATATCAAGGGATAAAGCATATGATTGACAGCATGGTAAAAAAGATTAAAAAAAAAACTAAACAGCCATTCCTATAAGGTGTACTAAATAAGACTTCTCTATTAATCACACAATTAACTGTTGAATTTTACATTTCTAGCTGTATTATGGCTACGTAGCTAAAGTAACTTAGGTTTATCGACGCTTTACTACTTGTTAGCGGTGTGGTGTAGTGGCCATATATGTTTAGTTCTTTTTTTTAAGGTATTTTGTATGTCAGATCTTTTCTATATTGAAACTACGTGTTGTGTGGACGGTCAGTGTGATGTCTATACAGGGGAAGTGAGTTTTAATGATGTCATGTTAGGCAAGTTCAGTCTAAATTCGTGCAGCGGGAAAGAAGCTATGATAAATCTAGACATTATTACATTCGATATTAATATCGCTATTGATGGTCAAAATGGAAAGACAATAAAAAAAGACCTTAAAGGTCTTGAATTTGTAACTAAAGATGATGGTTCTTGGTATATTAATAAGGATTTTGGTGATGATAAATTTGAAGTTGTAGTAAAGCAATCATAATTTTACATCTCAGGTGTAACATTTAGTATAGGCGCTATTCTATTTATAATGTTCTTTACTATAGGCGCAGCAATTATTCCCCCGGTATGGTGCATCCCTTGAGGCTCATCAATAGCAATTAGCACTATGTACCTTGGGTCAAGCATAGTTAGCACTCCTATAAATGATGCTATGTTTGCATCTTTGCTATATTTACCATCTACAACTTTTTCCGCCGATCCAGTTTTTCCTCCTATTGAATATGCCTTTATTTTTGCTTTTCTGCCAGTGCCATCTGTTACTGCTGCACGTAATAATTTTCTCATTTCCCTGGAAGTTCTTCTTGAGATAATTTGCTCTCCTATACTTCTTTTATTCAATATCAAGGTTGCGTTATGAAATATCCCATTGTTGATTAATGCTGCTGCAGTTTGTGCAAGATGTATAGGAGTTACAGCTATGCCATAACCATAAGATGCTGTTATTAAAGTGGTTTCACTCCATTTATCCGGGATTATCGGTGTGGATTTTTCTGGTATTTCTATTTTCAAAGGAGAAAATAGCTTCATAGCTTTAAAGTATTCTACCTGTTTTTCAATACCTAGTTTGACTGCAATTTTTGCTGCACCAATGTTGGATGATTTTACAAATATATCTTGCACAGTAATTTTTGGAATTTTAGATTTATGAAAATCCTGAATTTTATACTTTCCGATGGTGATTGGTGTTGATACGTCATATAAATCGCTAGTTTTTGTAGCGTTCGCATCAAGCGCTGCGGCTATTGTAAAGTATTTTAATACCGACCCCATCTCATATACCCCAAGACTGGCGCGATTAAACTTTTGTACGTCTTCTGCCTTATTCTGTAAGTTGGGATTAAAATCAGGTAGGCTGACCATCGAGATAACTTCACTATTTCTCACATTTAAAACAATTCCTACTCCGCCAAGTGCCTGATATCTGCTTACAGCTTTAGTTAGCTCTTCATGCACTATGCTTTGCACTCGTGTATCTAAGGATAGTATTATGGGCTTTTCTTGCTCATTGTTTTTACTTATATACGCCTCAACTCCTGCAATACCATTGCCATCTATGTCAGTGTAACCAAGCACGTGTGAAAATAAATTACTGTGAGGATATATACGCTTTATGTCGTCATCAAAATTTACTCCTGGTACACCAGCGTTTTTGATCGCTAGTAATTCTTTTGGAGTCAAGTGCCGCTTTATCCAAGCAAATTTCTTTTCTGAAGTAAGTACTCTATATAAGTTCTTGTATTCGAGGTCATGCAAAGTAGAACACAGTTGTGCTGCTATACTTTCCGGATTCTTTACTTTGGTTGCATCTATATATAGTGATGTTGTGGGCACATTTGTTGCTATTACCACTCCATTTCTATCTAAAATATCAGGTTGTTTATGTACTATATTATCTTTTCTAAAATTTTCTGAAGTAGTAAGTTGATCAAATGTTAAAGAGAATATGCGAAAAATAATTATTATATAAAATATAAATAATGGTACTATAAAACACAGTGAGCGGAGCTTATTTTTAAGTAATGCTTGCATATTTACTTGATTTGACAAAAATGGAAATCATCTTAGCTGAACCACGAGGTTTTTGTGCCGGGGTAAAAAGAGCTGTGGACATATTAGCTATTACTTTAGAAAAATACAAAAACGAGCGCCAAGTTTATGTGCTACACGAAATTGTTCACAATAAATATATAGTAGAGGACTTTAAGAAACAAGGAGTGGTTTTTGTAAGCAGTATCGAGGAAATTGAAGATAATGAAGGAATACTGATCTTCAGCGCGCACGGAGTATCAAAAAATATAGAAGATGAGGCAAAAAGAAAGGGTATTCAAGTGATTGATGCAACATGTCCTTTAGTCAACAAAGTGCATAAAGAAGCAAAAAGGTATGAAAACAGTGGTAAAGAATTAATTCTCATTGGGCATGAAAACCATCCAGAAGTTAAGGGAATTAGGGGAAGAGTAAACAATCCTGTCACTTTAGTGCAAACTTTGCAGGATGTATATGATTTAAAGGTTAAAGATCCAGATAATTTGTCTTATGTTACACAAACTACGTTAAGCATCGACGATACCCGTGACATTATTGCTGCCTTGAAATTAAGGTTTCCAGGCATAACAGGTCCAGATTTAAAGGACATATGCTATGCAACGCAAAACAGACAAAATGCTGTTAAAAAGCTAGCTGAAATTGTAGACATGGTATTAGTTGTAGGAAGTAAAAATAGCTCAAATTCAAACCGCTTATTAGATCTGTGCACTGCCAGAGGAAAAAGAGCCTACTTGATTGATAATTACAGCTGTGTGAATAAAAGCTGGTTTCAGGGCGTAGAAAAGATAGGAATCACCGCAGGTGCTTCCGCTCCTGACATATTAGTTGATGAATTAATAGACTACCTAAAAGTAAACCTGAGTGTAAAAATTTCAGTTATGCCAGGTGGTATTACTGAAAATGTTCAGTTTAAAATACCGAATCTGGTTTAAAACACAACTTATCTACTAAACTTCTCTTGAAATCACACAAACCAGCATCTATAGCTAAGACGTCATACCGCGATTCATTAGACTTCTTGCATAACCATATAACAAACTTTTATTGGGAATAGAAACGAAAAAACTTGCTTGACAAACTCCGCTAGCCCCCTTATCATGAAACTGAAGCTATTGTATTTGCTTTCGCCAATCTGCAGATTAAAAGGTAAGGATTACTTAATGTATCGGCGTCTTATGTTCAATTTTTTGCAGTATATAGATACTGTATGTCTTTACAAAACTTCATCTACATCTAGATTTTTATCTAAATAAGCTGAACGCGCTTATAAAGCGTTACAAGACATCAAAAAATGCCAATACTCGACAGAGATAGTAAAAGACTAGCTAACTCGGGGATTCTTTGTCTTTTTTTCTGCTTAGTAAATTTCTTAAACATTTGCAGCGTAGGTTAGTTGCAATTAAAAGCGGCTGAATCTCGCTTGTCAAGCGTTTAAAACATAAAAAACGCCAATATTTTAAAGCGGATAATAACCACGGGGCTTCTTTTGCCTTTTTTTTCATTTGGTAAATTTCTTAATATTTATGGCTAAACGACAACCGTCATCCCGCTGCTTGTTAGCGGCTGAGATACCGCGAATGAATCGCGGTATGACGGTTCGCAGAGGCATGACGATAAGGTTTATACCTTGTCATCCCAGTGCCCAAACGCTGGGATCCAGTTTTCTTTACAAATTCACCAAAAGTGTTTCATTCTATAACATAAAACCCATACTCACCAAATCCAATGCATTACTTGCAATTAAGTTTCCTGGATCCCAGTGTCTGGGCACTGGGATAACAAAGGAGGACGTTATTCCAGTGCCAAGCACTGACCATTTCTGGTCTCTTAAATTGCAACTAATCTAAGTATTAAAAAATTTACCAAACGAAAAAAAAGGCAAAAAAAGCCCGATGGTTGGCTAGTTACTTACATTATACTTTCAAGTATGGCGTTTTTTTATTCTAAACGCTTAATAACCGTGACTCAGCCGCTTTTAAGCCGCAACTAATCTAAATTATAAACGTTAAGAAATTTACTAAACAGAAAAAAAGGCAAAGAAACCCTAGGGTAGCTAATTATTCACTATCCATTTTTTAAGTTGGCGTTTTTTGATGTTTTAAATAGCGTATTTCAGCTTGTGTAGCTAGAAATTTGATAAAGACATGAGGTGCACATAGTGCAAAAAATTAAGCATGATTTACGCCAAATACATTAAGTTTTTTTGTCATTAATCCACTGCAGAGATTGCGAAGATAAATAAATAGCTTCAGTTTCATGATAAGGGGGCTGGCGAAGGGTGTCAAGGAAGTTTTTCGTTTCATCCAATGCGCTGCCAAAAGTTTGTTATGCAAGAGATCCCATAAATTGGGTGTCATAATAACTACACCCACATTAATTTTGGTGTACGTGACCTTGAAAGATCGTGATTCAATACTTAAATTATTAGGGTAGTAGGCAAATAATGGAGCTCAAAATGCATAATGTACAAGAAACTGAAAATTTAAAATTTGACGCTGAGGTAGGGAAAGTACTGAATATAGTGATTCATTCACTTTACACCAATAAAGACATTTTTCTGCGTGAATTAATATCAAATGCATCAGATGCATGTGATAAGTTGCGCTATGAATCTCAACTAAACCCTAATTTGCTAGATTTGAGTGACGAATTAAAAATCACTATCAGCTCCAATAAAGATAAGAACGAGCTATATATCACTGATAATGGCATTGGAATGAATAGACAGGATTTAATAGACAATCTTGGTACAATTGCAAGCTCTGGTACGCAAAAGTTCTTGGATGCGATTAAGAATAGCAAGGATTCAAGCCAAACTGTGGAGCTGATTGGGAAGTTTGGTGTTGGTTTTTACTCAAGCTTTATGGTTGCATCAGAAGTAATAGTAGAATCGAGAAAAGCTGGAGAAGAGGAGTCTTGGATCTGGCAATCCAAAGGAGATGGGGAATATTCAATCAGCAAGTCAGATAATCAAGTCCCTCGCGGAACCAAAATTACGCTCATTATGCATCCTGAAGAAAACGAGTTTTTAGATAAATTTCGTGTTGAAAATATTGTCACTACTTACTCTGATCACATAAATTTTCCTGTTGAATTTATAGACGAAGAAGGAAAAAGTGAAAAGTTAAACAGTAAGGCTGCAATTTGGACTAAGCCAAAAAATGACGTTACTCAAGAGGAGCACAACGATTTTTTCCGCAGTGTTGCCCACGTTGGCGGGGAGCCCTGGATGATATTGCATAATAAAAATGAAGGTGCAATAGAATATACAAATTTGCTTTATGTTCCTTCTATAAAACCTTTTGATTTATTCCATCCAGATAGACGTTGCTCTGTTAAGTTATATGTAAATAAAGTATTTATCACTGAAGATAATGTACAGATCATACCGCAGTATTTACGTTTCTTGAAAGGTATTGTTGATTCACCGGACTTACCTCTTAATATCAGCAGAGAAACGTTGCAGAATAATCGTGTTGTTGAGCAAATCAGGAAATCCCTCACTAAACGCGCGATATCAGAGCTCGGTAAAAAGGCAAAAGAGAATTTAGAGGAGTACACAAAATTCTGGACCAATTTTGGTGCAGTATTAAAAGAGGGTCTTTGTGAAGCTATGCCAACTGATGAGAGAGAAGCGCTGCTCTCGATTTGCAGATTTCATAGCACTGGTGATGAGAAATTAGTCAGCATTGATGACTATATAAGCAGAATGAAGCCTGAGCAGGAGCATATCTATTATCTCACTGGAAATAGCTTGGATTCAGTGAAAAACAGTCCGCAACTTGAGGGATTCGTCAGTAAAGGACTAGAAGTGCTCCTATTTGTTGATCCAGTTGATGACTTTTGGACTAGTGTAATTCATGAATACAAAGATCAGAAAATCAAGTCTGTAACCCGTGCAGATGTTGATTTGGAAAAATTCTCTTCAGAAGAAGATAAGACAGATGAAGAAAATAAATCGAATGAAGAAAAAACTGAGGAAACTATACTGCAATATTTTACCACAGTGCTTGGAGATTCAGTAAAAAGCGTAAAAATTTCCAAAAAATTGACTGATAGTCCCGTATGCCTAGCGGTTGATGAAGGTGCTATGGATCTTCGCATGGAGCGTTTTTTGCGTGAACAAAAGCAGCTAAATTACCGCACGCCAAAGGTGCTTGAAATTAATACTAAGCATCCTGTAATAAAGAGTATAATGAAATCTTATGCTGAAAGTGGTGAAAATCCAACATTGGAAGACATGATTCATTTATTATTTTACCAAGCTTGCATCGTGGAAGGTGAAGAGATGGATGATGTAAGTCTGTTTGCTAAGAGATTGAATAATTTGCTTGGCAAGATTTCTGTTTAATGCTATACTTAGCTTAGCTGCTAGTTAGGAGGTAAAACATGTTTGGTTCCAATTTTAGAGACTTTGTATCACAGGATACAACTTCACAGGGCCAATCAAATTCTGAAAGATTAATCAAAAGTTGGCATGGTTTTGAAAAACCAGATTCTGAAGATTCAGGTATTGAAGAAGAGTTTGAAGTTTTAGATAGCGAAAGTCAAGAGATACCAGCTACTCCATGTAGCACACCCTCTGAAGATCTAAGTTTAGAGAATGCAATACTTGCAAACTTTCCTGATGGTTGTGATAGGTCGTTTACCGTAGAATCAAAAGATGAAGGTTCATTTGATATCATTCCTAAAAGTTTAACTTTCGCTGAAATAACAAATATCCTAAATCAAGCTATACAAGAAGATAATTGTGAAGAACTAGACAAGGTTGTACAAAATATTGAAGATTATGAAGGCAGGTCTATTACGCTGGATAATGTAAATTTAAAGAGTTTTTGTGAGCAACAACTTAACTTAGATTTACAAGATAGAAGCGATCATCAACATATATACTCAAATGTACTATCACAGTATAAATTTGATCAGGAGAATTTTGAGTGTGATTATTCAGTAAAAGAATTGGTATTATTGGCAATTGCAGCTAATGACAAGCTAGTAGAGCAATATCAGGATTTTCTTTTTGCTGAAGAAAATTTAAGTCTTTTACCTGTACTTGTTGGTGGTCAAAAATATATTGAAGCTTTTATAGAAAAATTCCATGGTACTGATGGAGTTTATGGAAGATTAAAAGGTCAAGCTATACAACTTGTCGAACCTAATAAGATTGACTTTTTCTCAGTTATAGCACTAAGAAAAGAGCAAGAATTACTAGAGACAGTTTTTGTCGAATACGTTTTAAGAGATTTTGGACAGGTGTTAAAAACAAGTAAACCTAATCCTTTGTATGGTGCGCTTGAAACAGCATCTCTGATCAAAAATGAAGAATTCATCACGATAGTGCTAGATGTATTTGAAAGATATATTAATGAGCTAACTAAAAAAGCCTCAACAGAAGAGTTATTAAAAAAGAGCTTTGCTACCTTGTTAGAAACTGCGATAAGCCAGGAACACACATCTGTCATTGAATACCTGTGCAAACGATACACTAATAGTGCAGATCGTGCCATTTACGATGTATATGAACAAGCATTTGCAGATGATAAAGTTATTACAATACTAAGGCAACAAATCCTGAAAAACATAGGAGCTCGTGGCAGAAAAGAAATTTATGATTTAATTCTGAAAACTGCATTGGATGCTGGTAATATTGCATTTATCGAGCACTTGTGTGAAAAATGTGCTAAATGCAGCAATGATGTTATTAATTATCTTAATCATAAATCTAAAAACAACGAGTTCGATGAAATATATGAATCAATTCTGATTGCATTGTCTAATACTGAAAGTCAAGAGATTATAGTCAGTGTTCTAGCTCATGTTCAAATTTATCAAAGCATACTCAATAATAAACAGCAAGTAGTCAGGCAAACCATACAAAATATACTGAGAAATGCAATAAAAGAAGCTAGTTATGGAGTTGTTGTACCCTTATATCAGCATGTTGACCTAAAATTCGCAGCTCTTCAGGCAATATGCAAGGAAGAATTTGAGAAAGCTTTACCAGTAATTGCAGAACAGCTTGAAAAAATAAGTATGGAACTTTCTTCAAGTATGACTCGTAATGAGTATCAAAAAAATAGAGATACTTTGAGTCATCTATATCTAATTAGACATTTGTTAGAAAGTAGTAAATTAATCAATACTTCCAGTAAAGCAAATATACAGACACAAGCGAATACACAAGTTAATAAAAGAAGCAGCAGTGATAATGCAGTATCACCTGTTATAAAAGGCGATACGGCTGTAGTAAATGAAGAGAATAACAATCAACCAAGCAGTCAAAGAAACCCAAAATCCAAAAGTGCTGGCAGTCAACAGACAGAAAAAAATGTTCTTGCAGGGGAGGAAGAAAATGCTATCTTAAATAACACAGGGGTTTCAACGCAGGAGCCTTTAATTAATAATTTTGAGGAAGGTGAAATCAAAAAAGGCAGCGGAAAAAAAGGTGTTAAGCAACTTGCCAGTCCTGTTAAGAAAAAGATTGATGGACTTATAAGCAAAACCAGTACTAACTCAAGAGAAGAACTCGAAAATATTCTAAAAAGTAACTCTCCTACTCTTGTACTACAATATGTAAAAAATAAAGACGGTCCCTTTAAGGGTAAAGTAGAAGAAATTAAAAAAGAAATTAAAAACCATAATACAAAACAAGGTAATGTTAATATTTCACTGAACAACGATTTGCCAAATTCAGGAGACCAATCTACAAGTTCTAATAATACCGGAAGCAATAGTACACTTACCACAACTCCAGAAATTACGGGTTGTGAAAAGAAGTTGGGGGTAAGTGAAGTTTCTTCGAATGCTGACAATGTGTCTACAATTGGAGGTGTTATTAACAGTAAGGAAAAGCCTGCAGCAGTAGAAAAAACTAGTGCTATAAACAATCAATCAACCTCTATTACTGCAACACAAAATACGCAAAAGAGTAAGTGGCCTACCATAGCTACATGGACGTTAGCAGTAGCTGGAGTTGTTTCAGGAGTAGCTATTGCAGTTTATTTGGAAATGCTAGCTGCAGGAATAGCAGTTGGAGCTTGTTGTCTGGTTGCCGCTGCAATTATATACTGCTGTACACCTAAAAGCCAAGTTGAAAACAACAAGGTTGACAAACCTTTCAACACGGGGAAAGTACCTACTGCCGTACATGTATAATAAATATAGTAGTTTACCATTTAATAATTTATTATAATTATGTTAATTATCGGTAAATAAGGACTTGGTAAACTACGAAGAAATATTCTTGAATAAAATAAAAGATATAAAAGATGAGGGGCGCTACCGTGAATTTACGCACTTTGCGTCATTACCAGGTAGGCTCCCCCACATTATGGACTATGAAAGAAATAGGGAAGTAATAGTCTGGTGCAGTAATAACTATTTGGGAATGTCACAAAATGAGAGTGTAATTGCCGCTATCCAAAATTCATCTGTTGGTGCTGGAGGAACAAGAAATATATCTGGTACAACAAAAGAGGTTGTTGAACTTGAAAAATCCTTAGCTTGTTTGCATAAAAAAGAGGCTGCTTTAACTTTTGCTTGTGGCTACCTCGCTAACCAGACAACACTTAGCACTTTATCGTCTGTTATTCCGGGCGTAGTAATTTTTTCAGACGAGAAGAACCATTCTTCGATGATAGAAGGCATAAAATCAGGAAAAAGGCCAAAACATATATTTAAACACAATGATGTTAATCATCTAGAGCAGTTACTCAAGTCTATAGACAAAAAGACACCAAAAATAATAGCACTTGAATCCGTATATTCAATGGATGGTGATGTAGCTCCGCTTAAAGAAATATGCGACCTGGCAGATCAACATAATGCAATTACCTATTTGGATGAGGTGCACGCAGTTGGCATGTATGGTTCACATGGTGGCGGAATTGCAGAAAGAGAAGGTCTGATGGATAGAATAACCGTTATTCAAGGTACACTATCAAAGGCTTTTGGAGTGATGGGTGGGTATATAGCGTCTTCAAAGAGCTTGGTAGATGTAATAAGAAGTTCCGCTCCAGGATTTATTTTTACCACTGCTATGTCGCCTGTTTTAGCAGCGGCAGCAAAGGCAAGCGTTGAGCACCTAAAATCGGGCAACATTGAAAGGGAAAAGCAAAAGCAAGTCGTTGAAAAAGTAAAAAACTCACTGAGAAATGCAGGAATTAACTTCATTCCAACAGAAACTCATATAATTCCAATAATAATTGGCAACTCAGAGTTATCCAAAAAAGCATCAAAATTATTATTTGATGAGTATGGAATATATGTTCAACATATAAATTACCCGACAGTTCCAAGAGGAACTGAGCGTTTCCGTATTACCCCTACACCTTATCATACCGATGAAATGATAGAGCATTTAACAGAATCTCTTGTAAAAGTTTTCGAAAAGTTGTCTATCTCTGTAGCCTGTTTATGCTATAGCTAGTACAGCCCTACGTCATACCGCGATTTATTCGCGGTATCTCAGCATGGATTCCGCTAACAAATAGCGGAATGACGAGTTTTACGCTTATCAAATTGTAGGTAAACATAAATTACTTTAGCTATAGTTTTATATCTCCAGCAATGATTAGCCCGTTGTCTTCCGTTAGCCTTCCACCGCTTTCTTGCAGAAAAAGTCTACCGAGCAAGGCTTTATATTTGTTAACTCCAGAGTAAATTATTCCACTGTGCCTTCCTGCCGCAAGGTATGCAAAGCCTAAAATTGTTGAACCTATGGAGCGTACATTACTATTGCCAGGCAGCAATTTATTTAACAAATTACCACTTACATCTATTAGACCCCCTTCACGGCTTTTCACTCGCATTTTTACATGACGAGATCTAAAATCCTCAAGAAAAGCACCTTTCTTTTCTTCTGCCCAAAAAGTTTCTCTAAGAGCCGGAGCATCAATTACAGCTGCCACAACTTTATTTTTATGAATGAGACAGACTGATACTGCAAAATAAACCATGCAACTAGAAAAGTTCTCCCTGCCCTCTATAGGCATAATAAACCAGGTATAAGTGTTATCTTTTACTTCTTGATCAGTATCATCTTCAAAAATAAAACCATAGTCTCGTTTGTAGTCGTGCAAGCAATCGTATATGGTTTGCTTGGATTTTGAATAAGTTTTATTAATAAAGTCTGCTGATTTAACATTAGAAATTTGCAATTCATTAAAATCGCGCATAAGCTGCTTGGAAGCATTACGCACAGAATCAAGCATCACATTAATTCGTGGTGATGAGAGGGACATTCTTCCTTTTACTCTTTCACTCTTTCATAATAGCTGTCACCTGGAGTATATACTACAATTTTATCCTCTTCTTTTATAAATTGAGGCACGTTAACGCGCATTCCGTTTTCCAAAATTGCAGGCTTATAAGAAGCAGTAGCAGTTTGTCCTTTAATAACAGACTCTGTTTCTTTCACAGCAAGTGTAACATAATCAGGCACATGCGCAGAAATTATTTTGTCTTGATAAGCTACAACTTTAATTTTCATGTTATCCTGTAAATAAATTTTTTTTTCTCCCAATAAGTCCAAATTTATAGTGATTTGCTCGTAATTACTTGGATGCATAAGATTTACAATGTTTCCTTCAGTGAAAAGGTAAACATATTCCTCTTCATCTAAAATTGCCCTTCTGATTGTTGCATCAGAACGAAATCTTTCATAGTGTTTTGCTCCGGTTTTGATGTTTTTCATTTCGGCTTGTATGTATGCACCACCTTTACCAGGTTGAGTATGCATAATACCTACAACCAAAAATAATCCGCCGTTATGTTCCAACACCTGACCTGGTCTGATATCGTTAGCTCTTTCTGCCATAATTACATTTTCAATTTGATCTTATAATTATAAATAGCTTTATATAAATATCAAAGTCTTTATTAGTCAATAAATTCTGGTATATTTAATACTATATACCTCCCCTTTATATTTATATGTGGAAATATCTCTTTAGTGAAAGACAGCATAATACGTTTTTTTGTGTTGATAACTAAAATTTCTAATATATCCCCTGAGCCGAAATTATACACAGATTTTACATAGCCATATAATTCATTACTTTTCAGCCTTACTTCCATATCTACAAGGTCACTTTGGTAAAATTCATCCTCATCATTTAGCTCTGGTAACTTGCTTCTTTCTATATATAGCTTCTTATTCCTTAAAAGCTCTGCTTCATTACGGGAATTTACTCCGCTTATTGTAGCTATTACTAAATTATCACCTATGACGGATACTGAGTCTATTTTATAATTCTCATCACCACTTATTAGCTTACCATATAAGGAGATATTTTCAGGCTTTTCAGTAAAGGTTTTTACTTTAACAGCTCCTTTAATTCCGTGAGGAGAGGTAATAATTCCTAAGCATACCAGATTGTCGTTCATATTAATGCAAGTATCTAATCAGAAGATTTCTCAGATAAATATTGAGTCAAAATCTCGATGCCTTCATCAATCTCTTTTTCAGTGATAATGAGTGGAGGTAAAATTCTCACAACGTTATCTGATGTTACCCCAGCAGTAAGCAAGCCGCGATGACTTAACTCTTCTGCAAACTTTTGATTGTCTGCTTTCACTTTTATTCCAAGCATTAACCCTTTCCCTCTTACTTCCTCTATTATTGGAAATTTACTTGCTAAGTCTTCTAGTTTATTTTTTAAGTATCTACCTCTAATTTCAACATTTTTCAAAAAGCCGGGGCTGAGCAATTCTTCGAGCACAGCATTACCTACTGAGGTTGCAAGCGGATTGCCACCAAAAGTGGAACCGTGCATACCGACCGCCATATATTTAGCAGCATTTTCAGTTGCAAGACAAGCCCCCAGCGGAAACCCCCCGCCTATTCCCTTTGCAAGAGCACATATATCAGGTTCCACTCCTATATGTTCGTATGCGAATAATTTTCCTGTCCTACCAGCACCGCATTGTACGCAATCAAAAAATAACAATATGTCATTTTCATCACACAGCCTTCTTAGTTCTTTCATAAAGACTTCATTCATTACTTTGATACCACCTTGCCCTTGTATTGGTTCTATTAATATAACGCCTATACCACTTGAAATTGCTTTCTTTACGCTCTCAATATTGGGCTCGATGTTATCACACCAATCAATGTAGGGATTTAGTAATTCAGAAAATTTCTGTTTATCGTTTGTAGCACAAGTTAAAAAGGTTCTTCCATGAAATGCACCATGAAATGTTAAAATTCTGTGACGATTTTTATTGCCTTTTCCATTTTGATAGATCTTAGCAATCTTAAGTCCACATTCTACTGCCTCTGATCCAGAATTTGAGAAAAATACAGTGTCAGCGAAACTATTGTTTATTAATTTTTCTGCAAAATTATTGGCAGCAGGTATATTATAGGTATTTGATATATGCCATAATTTTTCTCCTTGCAATTTAAGAGCACTAATTAATCGCGAATTAGTGTGACCTAAGCTACTAACGGCTATTCCGGAGTGAAAATCTACGTAGCGCTCACCATCAACATCATATAGGTAGATACCTTTGCCATGAGAAAAATTTATATTAACAGGAGAATAAACTGGCAAAATAGGAGAAATTGTCATAAAATATTATATGCTAAATTTTATTATTAATAACATAAAAACCGTTGTTTCACAATAAGAAGGATATGTATAAGCTAGGTAAATTGATGTTTTCTGCGTTGAAGAAAAACAAATACACAAAAGTTATTGTATTACTCTCATCGATCTTTATGATTTTATTCAGTGTGATATATTGTAATCATTTACTAAGGAGTAATTTCCTTTCTTCTTACCGTGATTCAAGTGTAAACTTAAAAAGCGTACTGGAAAATGGCATAATAAAAAAATACCATTATTTACTAATAGAAAAGCATCACATTAAATACAAAAATTTTGACTACATAAACCAATTAGTAAAACTACGTGCTGAATTATTACAATCAGTGAGCAAAGTAAAGGATTTCAGCTTAATACTGTATGATCAAAACGGCAGAATAATATTCAGTAATTTTAACACTCAAGATTATGATTATGAACAGTTACTTACAAACGATGAAATTGATAAACTATTAAGTAACCAAGAAATATTTTATACTACAGGAAATACATTAACTTCTATTTTCCCTATATTCCATGAAAATAGCGTTAAACCGTCGTTTTTTTTGAAGATTCTTCGAAACTACAATAATTCTTATGTTATAGCATATGGCCTGTTTTTAACATTTTTGGGCCTATTATTAATAATCTTAATATTAATAATGTTCTATTTGCACTTTTCTAATACCCAAATGCTAGCCAAGCAACATAAAACTAACATTGAATTACAGCAGATAAAAGAGACATTAGAGCAAGAAAATGCAAACAAGCTAAAGTTTTTTGCAAGCGTTACACATGAATTACGCACACCTCTTAATGCTATTATTGGATTTGCAGAGTTGATCAAAAATGAAACTTTAGGTTCAATGGATAACTCTCAATACAAGGAGTATGCAGACGATATATATAATGCAGGGACACACTTACTTGCCTTAATTAATGATGTGTTAGATTTTTCAAAAGCTGAATCAAGTAGTTTAACAGTAGAAAAAGTGAAGTTTAACCTGAACAAAATAATAGATTCATGTGTAAATATGCTATTGCCTAAATTAAAAGAAGCCGGGATTAATTTAAAAAAAGAGATGACTAATAAACAATTATTAGTCATTGCAGATCCCAAGAGAATGAAACAAGTTATAATAAATTTATTATCAAACTCAATCAAGTTTACTCCCAAAGATGGTTTAATAAGAATGGTGATAAAAGAAAATATAGAAAAAAACTTATTAACTATTGAGTTTTATGACAATGGAATAGGAATAATGCAGCAGGACATATATAAAGTTATGTCTGTTTTTGGCCAAGCAGATTCGGGGTATAGAAACGAAGGTACGGGCATCGGATTGCCGCTAAGCAAGAAATTAGTAGAGTTAATGGGTGGAACTTTTGACATTAAAAGTGAAGCAAAACTTGGTACTACGATAACATTGAACTTCTTTTATGAAGAACAAACATGTGAAGATTTGATTGATTTTTAATAAGATCTATTTGATATGGCCTTACATCAGACGAAAACCACACTTTATCAAGAGCGGCAAGCCGAGAAGGTAGGCAGAAATTCATCAATAAGCCCCCATCAAGAATCTTATCTGTTAGCTATATATAAAATTTGATACTCTGACTACAATATACTACTATAGATGGAAGTGTTATTAATGGAGCAAGGTATGGAATTAGCAGTAGGAAATAATGCACCCGATTTTAGCTTGCCAGCAGATTCTGGTGAAAATTTATCACTGAGTGAATTTTTTGATAAAAAAAATGTAGTTCTTTATTTTTATCCTAAAGACGATACTCCGGGTTGTACAATGGAGGCAAAAGGCTTTAGAGATAAAATAGATGATTTTTCTTTCCTTGACACAGTGATAATTGGTGTATCAAAAGATAGTGTTAAGTGTCACACTAACTTCAAAGCAAAATATTCTCTGCCGTTTTCTTTAGTTTCTGATGAGAATGCTGAAATGTTGGGAAAATATGGTGTTTGGGTAGAGAAAAGTATGTTTGGCAAAAAGTATATGGGAATAGAACGCACTACTTTTTTAATAGATAAAAAAGGTAAAATAGTGAAGATCTGGAAAAATGTAAAAGTTAGTGGACATGTTGATGAGGTTCTGGAAGAAGTAAAGAGAATATAAACTAAAGAATAGGTTAATGGCTACCCATTGCTACATAAAAAAGCTGAAATTACATAATTTTCGTAGCCACTCAAACTTTGAACTGGATTCAGATGATAGCTCAGTTGTAATAACTGGCAAAAACGGTATTGGTAAAACTAATATACTTGAAGCAATCTCGTTGCTTGCTAAAAGCAATGGAATGAAAAAAGCAAAAGCCAGTGAGATACAAAATAGATTCAGTAATGAAGATTGGGTAGTGCACTATGATTTTTTTAATGGAATGGATTTTAATTCAATTGGTATCGCAAAGAGTTTTGATAAGAAACTAATACAAATTGATGGAAAAACGCAATCGAGTTATTCATCTTTGTATAAGATATCCAATGTAATATGGCTGATTCCACAAATGGACTATGTTCTTCTTAATTCTCCAAGTGACAGATTAAAATTTTTAGACCGTATAGTCTCACTGTTTGAGGAAAATTACACTTGCTGCTACATGAAACACAGAAAAGCTAAACGTGAGCGAAGTAAACTGTTGAGAGAGAACACCTTGGACGAAAATTGGCTCTCTAGTCTTGAAAACATAATGGCCGTTAATGCAGTTAGTATTTTACGTATGCGATCGTCTGTTTTAAAGACACTACAAGACACAATTGATAACCATTCCAGTGAGTTTTTTCCGAAGGCAAGTTTGAAATTCAGCAGCCAGCTAACTTTGGACGATACTGCAGAATATTTTCAGAATCGTCTAAAGGAAAACAGAGAAAAAGATTCATTGACTGGTAGAGTAACCTTTGGTGTGCATAACGATAATTTTCGGGTTTTTTGTCAAAAAAGAAACGTACCAATAAATCTGTGCTCCACTGGAGAACAAAAGTTATTACTGCTTTCTATTATTTTATCCAGTGTAAAAGCAAGGTGTATTCATTACAATAAGGCACCACTTCTTCTACTTGATGATATAATGTCTCATCTGGATAAACATTACAGAAAGGCGTTAATGGAGGAAGTGTTAAGTATTCAATGTCAAACTTGGATAACTGATGTAAATCAAGATAATTTCAATAGCTATCTTTATTCTTTCAAGTTTTTTGAATTATCAAATGAATTAAATGCAAAACTTCCTTGACAAACCTCGCCAGCCCCCTTATCATGATACTGAAGGTATTCAGTTATCTTCATCTGTGCAGATTAAACAGCAAGAAAACAACGTAGTTGGCGTCTTATTTTTAATTTTTTGCACTATGTGCACCTTATGTCTTCACAACATTTCTGGGTTTTTACCTATATAAGCTGAAACGCGCTTATAAGTCGTTTAAGACAGTATAGTACGCCGATTTTGCAGGATTAGAGAGTGACAACTAGCTAACACGGGGTTTCTTTTGCCTTTTTTTCTGCTTAGTAAATTTCTTAAACATTCAAACTAAGGTGAGTTGCATTCAAAAGCAGCTAAATTGCAGTGTTTAAGACTTAAAAAACGCCAATACTGAAAATAGACAATGACCAGGGCTTCTTTTGCCTTTTTTTTCGTTTGGTAAATTTCTTAAATATTTATGGCTAAACGACAACCGTCATCCCGCTACTTGTTAGCGGCTGAGATACCGCGAATGAATCGCGGTATGACGGTTCGCGGTGACATGACGATCAGCCTTGTCATTCTAGCGCGTGGCGCTGGAATCCAGACTTTAACTGATATGATTACAGAAAGAGAATTTATTAGGTAGTTATAGACACTGAAAGTGGTAAAACTTACCACTTTCAAGTAAAGAAAACTACGTTTACGCCTTCTATAATTTCTATGGATTATTCACTACTGCACCGTCTTCACAAATCACACCTCCTGGTGTTATTTTTGAAACGACTACAGGAGCGCCAAAAAACACAGCAGTAAATGCACCGAGTGCAAAAAGCGCTGGCCATGGCATTCTGCCAAATATCGCAAGCAAAGCTGCACCTATTATCACTATTGTGATCATCGGCCCACCTATGCCGTGAGTATAGCCTATTATCTTGCATATCACTGATGATGTTATATCACTTTCATCAACAAAAACGGTGTTGGTGGTGCCACCACTAGTATTAGCATTTGCATCAAACGCAAAGGAGAGAATTAACGCCACAAGTAGAAGAAAATTTTTCATTACGCCTCTCCTATAATTTCTGTTTCATGTTTGATTATCTATCGCTTTGATTAAATTTAAGTAAATGGTGAGGGTTCTAGTAAATTTGTCATCCTATCAGTTTATAAAAATTCCCGGATCTCAGTGTTATTCACTTGGACAACATTTATACAATTGTGGAATAATGGTGCTCCTTTAAGGAGCACCATTTAGCTAATGTTTTTCTGAAATTTTAGTGCCTAGTTGCATGTATTTGTTGTTGCATTCCATACTTTACCATCAGGGCAAGCAGTTGCACCATTTTTACAAATCACACCGCCTGGTACTATTTTTGAAACAACTACAGGCGCACCAAAAAACACAGCAGTAAATGCACCGAGTGCAAAAAGCGCTGGCCACGGCATTCTGCCAAATATTGCAAGCAATGCTGCACCAATTATTACTATTGTGATCATCGGTCCACCTATGCCGTGAGTATAGCCTACTATTTTGCATATTGTATTTGACGTTGCGTCATCAGTAACACTGCTAGCAAAAGCATTATCAAATGCAAAGAAGAGAATTAACGCCACTAGTAGAAGAAAATTTTTCATTATGCCTCTAATAATTTCTATGGCTTATTCGCTACTGCACCGTTTTTACAAATCACACCTCCTGGTGTTATTTTTGAAACGACTACAGGAGCGCCAAAAAACACAGCAGTAAATGCACCGAGTGCAAAAAGCGCTGGCCACGGCATTCTGCCGAATATTGCAAGCAACGCTGCACCTATTATCACTATTGTGATCATTGGTCCACCTATGCCATGAGTATAGCCTATTATCTTGCATATCACCGATGATGTTGTATCATTTGTATCAACAAAAGTAGTAGGAGAAGCATTTGCATCAAATGCAAAGGAGAGAATTAATGCCACAAGTAGAAGAAAATTTTTCATTATGCCTCCGATAATTTCTATTTAATGCTGGATTATCTACCATTTTGATTAAATTTAAGTAAATGGTGAGGATTTTTTTGCTTAAAAGTATCCTTTATTTCATTTAGAATACTTTTCTTGGTTCGTTTATATTACAGTGCTACAGAAATTTTACAGCATCGTTTATTGTCTTTATCGTGCTTTGATTGACACAATTTATAATGATGGAGTGGAGCATGCAGGGTATTTATCATTTTTAATTCTGTTATCAATATTTCCTTTTCTCATCGTTTTAATGGCTGTGGCGTCAACATTTGCAAATTTTTTAGACCAGTACAACATTGGCTGGGTATTTATCATTGATAACATGCCACAGGATATTTTATCATCTTTGATGCCGCGTATTAGGGAGATAATATCAGGCCCGCCGCAAAGCTTACTAACTTTAGCAATTGTAGGTGCTGTTTGGGCCGCTTCATCGACAATTGAAGGGCTTAGAACAATACTCAATAAGGCCTATAAAGTTCC
Organism: Wolbachia endosymbiont of Drosophila innubila; assembly: GCF_021378375.1. Taxonomy (NCBI): domain Bacteria; kingdom Pseudomonadati; phylum Pseudomonadota; class Alphaproteobacteria; order Rickettsiales; family Anaplasmataceae; genus Wolbachia; species Wolbachia endosymbiont of Drosophila innubila. Next base: position 1,253,322 of record NZ_CP076228.1, read on the forward strand.
GGTTTCGCCGCCTTATATATTAAGAAGAGTACTAAGTATATTACAATTTTTAGTAATCACGCTTATTATAACTCTAACTATAGTGTTTTCTACACTAGTACCAATGCTAATTGATTTTTCCTATCAGGGACTAAGTTATACTAGGTATTTACTTATTGAATTTGTACTTTTCACAGTAGTCTCTTGGCTATATTTTATGTTGCCAAACATAAAACAAAATTTATCAGACGTATTTCCTGGATCTTGTGTAGCTGTTATTCTTTGGACGATTTCTGCTTCAGCTTTTAAGCAATACTTAAAAGCTTCCTTTGACCAACTGGATTTGATATATGGAAGTTTAGGTGGTGTGGTAGTGTCATTACTATTTTTTTATATGCTAAGTTTGATTTTTATATATGGAGCAAAATTCAATTTTCAGCTAAAATATTTCAATGAATCTCGCTAAGGAGAAAGAAATGGGTAAGTTAGAAGGTAAAGTAGCTTTAATCACCGGAGCTTCAGGTGGAGTAGGCTCTGCTGTTGCAAAAAGGTTTATAAGAGAAGGTGCATGTGTGATTCTGATTTCAAGATCTCTTGATAATCTCAAGCCACTATATAATGAAATTGAAGAGCTTGAAGAATTTAAAGAAGGCTCTGTGAAACTAATTCAGCTTGATCTTTTAGACTTTGAGAATGTAAAGATACTGACAAACATGATAGAAAGCCTGAAATTATCAGAATCTGGAGCACTTGATATATTAGTTGCGTGTGCTGGAATTTTAGGCAAACTGAACCCCATTCATGACTGTGAGATTGAAGAGCTACAGAACGTAATGAATACAAATTTTACTGCCAATTGGTACTTACTAAAAAACTTAGATCCAATGCTAAAAAAGTCTAATGCTGGAAGAGCGATATTCATGACCTCAGAAGTGACACTTTCTCCTTCCTCTTATCCATATTGGATGCCGTATGCTGCAAGTAAAGTTGCACTAGAAATAATGGTGCAGATATATGCATCTGAGACAAAACATACAAAATTATGTGTAAATGCTGTATACACGGAAGGACCTGTGGGTAGTGAGCAGGCATTTCCTGGATCTGAATTGGTGTCACCTGATAAACTAACAGATAAATTTGTGGAATTAGCTTCTGAAGACTGCAGCATATCAGGAAAAATCTTACCGCTCAGCAAATCTCCCGAATAAATTACCATAGTATCTGCAAAGATACCGTTAAGCCCACAATTGTATGAACATTGTGATTTGAGAGTAATCTCCACTAGGAAGGATGTCATCCCAGTGCCTCTATGGTGTCATTCCAGTCTGGAATCTAGTCTTTATTATGCAGCCACTTATTTAAAGTTAAGTTTTCTGGATCCCAGACTGGGATGACACCTCTGGGCACTGCCGTCATAAAGGAACCAGTGTCAGCTACTTGAATGACATCATTTGCTGTGCAATTTACCTTCAAAAATGAATGTTTGTACAGCTGTGTGTCAAGCACTGGAATCTGCCACGCAAATTGCAATGTTCGTACAGTTATGCGTCAAGCCTAAAAGTAATTAGCTAATAGGTTTAATAAAAATTCACATATACAGGAAAGATTGGTAACATTACTTGAATAGAGACCGTTATTGTAATTATGCCGAAACGCACAGATATAGAATCTATATTAGTAATAGGAGCAGGCCCAATAGTTATAGGTCAGGCATGCGAGTTTGATTATTCCGGAACGCAAAGCTGTAAAGTATTAAAAAGCGAAGGTTATAAAGTCATTTTGGTTAACTCCAACCCCGCAACTATAATGACAGATCCTGAGTTTTCTGATGCGACGTATATTGAGCCGGTACTGCCTGAAATCATAGAGAAAATTATAATTAAGGAGAGGCCAGACGCAATATTGCCAACAATGGGCGGGCAAACAGCGCTCAATTGTGCAATAAAACTTGCAGATGATGAAGTGTTAGACAAATACAACGTAGAATTAATAGGGGTAAATAGAGGAGCAATAAAAAAAGCAGAGGATAGAGAGTTATTCCGTCAGTCCATGGATAGAATAGGACTGAAATACCCCAAAAGTATCATTATAAAAAATCAAGAACAAATAAAAAAGGCTTTGGATTACGTTGGATTACCAGCAATCATTCGTTCATCATTCACTCTTGGTGGTGCAGGTAGTGGCATAGCATATAATAAAGAGGAGTTTTTCAATATCGCAGAAAGTGCTCTCAAAATTTCGCCAATAAATGAAGTTCAGATAGATGAATCAATTATCGGCTGGAAAGAGTATGAAATGGAAGTTATCCGCGATTGTAAAGATAACTGCATAATAATCTGTTCGATAGAAAATGTTGATCCGATGGGAGTGCACACCGGAGATAGTATTACGGTTGCTCCTGCTTTGACTCTGCGTGACGTAGAATACCAACAGATGAGAAATGCATCTATAGCAGTGCTGAGAGAAATTGATGTTAGTGCCGGTGGTGCAAATGTTCAATTTGCAGTGAATCCTAAAGAAGATGGAAGCCTCGTTGTGATTGAGATGAATCCAAGGGTTTCTCGCTCTTCTGCACTTGCTTCGAAAGCAACAGGCTATCCTATTGCAAAAGTTGTAACTAAACTTGCTATTGGCTATTCGCTCGACGAAATACGTAACGACTGTGCTCCAATAATACCAGCAGCATTCGAACCAGTGATTGATTATATCGTCACTAAAATTCCTCGATTTGAGTTTGAGAAATTTAAGGGGACGAATTGTGAATTATCAACCTCCATGAAATCAGTGGGAGAAGTGATGTCTATAGGCCGCACTTTTAATGAGTCACTACAGAAAGCTTTCCGTTCACTTGAAACTGATTTTACAGGACTTGATGAAGTATTTCCTGAGAACATTGATATTGATCACATAAAATCTCAATTAGCAAAATTGCTACCAAACAGATTACTGATTGCTGCTGACGCAATGCGCCACGGAATTAGCATAGAAGAAATAAATTCGATTACAGGATATGACTTATGGTTTCTGCAAAATATACAGCAAATTATATTAACTGAACAAAAAATCAAGGAAAATGGATTTCCTGGAACTGCGTACGAAATGTTAGAGCTGAAAAAAATGGGATTTTCAGATGCAAGATTAGCAAAGTTAAGTAATAGACCTACCTCTGTCATTCCAGTACCCTCTAATGTCATCCCAGTGCGTGACACTGGGATCCAGCCAGCGTTACACGCTGGAGATCGAGTAAAACAAATCGAAGAAATAAGAAAAAAATTTGGCATTAAACAAGTTTATAAACGCGTAGACACCTGTGCAGCTGAATTTGAATCGAGCACTGCTTATATGTATGGCTGCTATGAGGGTGATGTTGAAAATAAAACGGAATGTGAGGCGAATATTTCTGACCGAGAAAAGGTTGTCATTTTAGGAAGTGGTCCAAATCGCATTGGTCAAGGTATTGAGTTTGATTATGCATGCGTACATGCAGCTTCTGCCGCCAAAGAAATGGGGTATGAAACAATAATGATCAACTGTAATCCCGAAACTGTCTCAACTGACTACGATACCGCTGATCGTTTATATTTTGCACCACTCATTGCAGAGGATGTGCTTGAAATACTAAGTAAAGAGCAAGAAAATGGCACACTGGTTGGTGTAATAGTTCAAATAGGCGGTCAAACACCTTTAAAGTTAGCCAAAGTGCTTAACGAGAGAGGTTTCAAAATTCTGGGAACTTCGTTTGATTCTATTGACCTTGCAGAAGATCGCATGAGGTTTAAAAGCCTTGCTTTGCAACTTAATTTAAAACAACCTGAAAATTCTATCTGCCATTCAGTAGAAGAAGCGTTAACCAACGCAGAAAAGGTGGGGTTTCCACTAGTAGTCAGGCCATCATATGTCCTCGGCGGTCAGTCTATGTCGATTAGACACGATACTCAGAGCTTTAAAGAGTACGTCTTAGATCAAACTAAAATCTTTGAGCATGGTTCGCTGCTTCTTGATAAATTTTTAGTCAATGCAGTTGAGGTTGACGTTGATGCTGTATGTGATGGGGAAAAAGTTTTCATTGCAGCGGTCATGGAGCATATTGAAGAGGCTGGTATCCACTCTGGTGATTCAACATGCTCAATACCGACAAATACATTGAGTGACGAAGTAATAAAAGAGATCGAGCTCCAAACTGAGAGAATAGCATTAGCATTAAAAGTGAAAGGTCTGATAAACATTCAGTTTGCTGTTCAAGAGAATAGACCTCTTGCAGAACCTGTTTGTGATGAGAAATCTTTAGGAAAAGTGCAGATGAGCACCACAGAATACTCGAATGTATTTGAGGAGCGCAGACAAGCTTTGACGACAAAATTGCCTTCAGAAATCGAGTTATGCAAGAGGTCTAGTGATGTATACATACTTGAAGTGAATTTAAGGGCTAGTCGAACCGTTCCTTTTATTTCCAAGGTAATCAATATTCCTATTGCAAAGCTTGCCACTCAGGTTATTTTGGGTAAAAAATTGAATCAGGAAAACAAGCCTTTCAATCATTTTGCAGTTAAAGCTGCTGTTTTTCCATTTACCCGCTTTGCAGGAGTTGATACTTTACTTGGTCCTGAAATGAAATCAACAGGAGAAGTGATGGGAATTGACTCATCATTTGAAGCTGCACTTGCAAAAACGCACATGGCTGCAGGATACAAGTTACCAACAGAAGGAACAGCTCTGGTTTCAGTAAAAGATGATGATAAAAAGTATATATTGCCAGTTGCACGAATGTTGAAAGAACTGAGTTTTGAAATATATGCCACCAAAGGCACAGCTTCGTATCTGAACAATAACGGCATTGCTGCACAAGCTGTAAATAAAGTAAGAGAAGGCAGACCCCACATAGTTGATATGCTCAAAGATGGAAAAATAAATCTAGTGATTAATACTTCAAAAGGTGTAAAGTCAGTCTCAGACAGCAAAGATATCAGGAGAACTGCTATTTTGCAAAATATAGCTTACAGCACCACAGCTTCCGGAAGTAAAGCGTTAGTGCTTGCAATTCAATATGTAAAGAATAGCAAACTGGAAGTGAAATCATTACAGCAGATACAAAACGTTTAAATATCAAAACTAGAATAATTCACTCTCAAAATGCTAAAGAGAACATAATAAAAAGATGGAAATTTTGAAGGAAATAGTATACCTAAAGAATCAACTAGCGTAATTGAACAGCCAAATGCTGCAACGAATGCTCCACAATCTCACCTAGAGGACACTTCCCTTATATGTTAAGAACAAGTCTTTATAAATATCAAAGTAGTGAGATTAAAGACACACAGAGAAGAGGAATCGTCACGCCCCTTGATTATAAGAATCGTTGTTCAGCAAGGTTCTCTTCTCTGGTTTATTATACTGAAAGTTCCGAATAACTGATTGAGCTTTTAGGCTCGTATATAAGGCTGGAAAATGCAGTATATGTTATTATTACGGAGGAATTATGAATTCATCAAACATTATTGCTGGCATTGATGTTAGCAAAAGTAAATTAGATCTCCACATTCACCCACTTGAGCATTATAAAATATTTGAAAACAATGTACAATCCATTGATGAAATGCTGGACTTTTTACGTTTGCATAATGTAACCAAAATTGGTCTTGAGGCAACTGGTGGATACGAAAAATTATGTGCCTATACTTTACTAAGCAATGGTTTTGAGGTGTACGTCATTCAACCAAGGTGGGAGAGACTATGCTAAAAGCCTTGGTATTACTACAAAAACTGATAAAATAGACTGCAGTATCATCTCACGTTATATTAATAATACAGATATGCGTGTTACTCCTTTAACAGTTAGTAATGGTAATATTGATTGCTTGAAACAAAAATTATCTCGTAGAAACCAACTTGTAGAAATAGCAAAAATACAAAAAACCCAAATCCAACAGGTAACTGATACATCTATAATCAAACAAATAGAGGAACTTCTTGCAATTTTACGTAATCAAATTAAAACTTTAGAAGATGAAATGATTACATTTATCGATCAAAACCAAGAGCTTAAAAGAAAATATATATCAATAATTATATAGTAGCGGGATGACGGTTTTTCAAATTATCGGTAAATCTAAGTCAGTTTAGCTATAGGCAGCAATTTTCTGTATTGATTTTAAATTGAAGAAAGCTCAAATGAAAGATCGTGTTTTGCTAAAAATCACAGAATGCAGTCTGGTTACTATTTAAAAGGATATGTTCAAAAAACTGTGTCAAATCAACTCATACACTTCATGACCAACTTCATGATGAAGTTCCGCAGTTGGATGGAAATAATCAAAAAAGAAATAATCCTTTAGTGTTTCTTTGCTACACCCAGGGTTATAGTGAACGTCAAGTTCCCCTTTAAATATCAACTTTAAGAGTATTTTTATATTTTCTTTAAATCTCCCAACTTGGTCTGCAATGTTCGATGTGCATGCATCTTGACAATTTAAACCTTTGCTCTTGTATTCGCTAAACATACTTCTCATTTTAGAGTTAAGATCAAATGCTTTTATTTCAAGATTTGTACTTTTCTTCATATAATCTAAGCCTTTAGCCAGTTTTGCATTGAAACTCTCCGTGAGCTTTGTAGCTAGTTCCCTTGCTTCTTCATCTCTATTAAAAGCTGGTATTGAGCCAACTTCAGGTGCATTTGCAACAACTACATGCTTAACACCATGTTCATTTAGAACCTTAAGTGCATTACATATTTCACTCACTGCTTGTTCCAACACTTCTTCCGCTTTAGTATCGTCATAAGCAGTGGCAACCATAACATCATTTCCGCCGATTATGATGCAAAATAAATCTTCTTTACCTATATCTGGATGATGTTTAATTACCGCATCTAGCTGGTTAGCTAAACGAAATTTATTGAAGAAATAAGAAAAAATAGGGTCAAAAATTTCAGATGCTGTTGCATATGAAACTGCGTAATTCTGACCTTGCTGTTCGTGGCATCTCCCAAAAAATGAATAACTCCACCCAGGTTTAAATTCATCTAAATCTAAATATTTTGCTATATATTCAACAGCAGTAGGGCCATTGCTAAAAGATCTTCCTTGATAAAAAGGATCATCAAATTTTACGCTTTTTGCAAAGGATAAATTATTTAAAATTCCAATGATTGCGCCATTATCGGATAAGCTATCACCCAGAACATAAAAATTTCTATACTTTGAATTAGAATTGTCATTTTTGTTTGTCATAATATTTACCGTAGATTAGCATGTTGTTTCATTAGATTCATAGAAAAAGAAAAATAGCGGTGAAATTATACAACTTTGGCCTAACTTGCTCTCCACTTTTTCCGGGCAAAATCAGCTTCTTCTTAACTTGACACGTATACTTAAAAGAACCCTCTAAGTTTTCTAGCACGGCTTGGATGTTTCAACTTGCGCAGTGCTTTTGCCTCTATTTGCCTAATTCTCTCACGTGTTACATTAAAAACTTTTCCTACTTCTTCTAAGGTATGTTCCTTCCCATCTTTACCAAGGCCAAAACGCATTCTTAAAATTCTTTCTTCCTTTGGTGTTAAAGTTGCAAGAACATTGGTTGTAATGCCACGCAAGTCAGCAAGTATTGCAGCATCCTCTGGCCTGGAGACTCGCTTGTCTTCTATACAATCACCAAAGGTACTACTATCATCTTTTCCTGTTGGAGCTTCAAGACTTACTGGATCCCTTGCTATTTTCATAACTTTGCGTATTCTTTCCAGTGGCATTGTCAGTTCTACACTCAATTCCTCTAACGTCGGCTCTCTTCCCATCTCATGAGTCATCTTTCTTAATGCTCTGTTGATTTTACTGATAATTTCCACCATATGAACTGGTATTCTAACTACTTTAGACTGCTCAGGTATTGCTCTAGTGATTGATTGTCTTACCCACCAAGTGCCATAAGTTGAAAATTTATATCCACGTTTGTAATCAAACTTATCCACGGCCTTCATAAGACCAATATTGCCTTCTTGTATCAAATCAAGCAGATCAAGGCCTCTTTTTGAATACTTCTTAGCAATGGAAACTACTAGCCTTAAGTTAGCCTTAATCATTTCTTGCTTTGCTTCAGAGACTTCTCGTTCGTGTTTTTGTATTCTCTTGATTAGCTCCTTAAATTCTTGTACGTTATCTTCCTGTATATGCTGCTTAATACCGTTCAAGGTACTAGCTATATGTTCAGAGTTATCGTCTATAAACCTTAAAAATTTGTTTTTTAATTCACCTGTAAAAGAGGACTGATTTTCATTGATCTTTAAAAGACTTACCTTTTTCAATTCGTGCTTTAAAAGCACGTCATCATAAACTTTATAGAAACTTTCTCTATCGATATCGTATTTTCTAGCCTCAGCAATAAGATTAGCCTCTTCAAGCGTAATGGATCTATTTATCTTATAAAGTTCTTGTGTAATTCTGGCAACAGCAGCATCACTTAACTTAATTTGTAATGCTATAGACCATATTTGATTATACAAATTTTCTAGCTCATTAGAGAAATTTTTAGAATTTTTTCTTAATATCAACGCTTCATTTGTTAAAGTAATTATCTCATCCAATGCAACTATGACCTTTGGCAATAAGTCACTTTCCATTTCAAGAATAGAAACATTTAAATTGACTGAACTTATATCTTCATTATTACCGTCTTTCTCATCATCACTTTTTTTACTATCTTTCTCATCATCACTACAGTACTCAGCATCTTCAGAAACATCCTCAGAATCCTCAACATCTTCAGCACTTTCTTCACTCTCTTCACTTTCTTCTTTGGGTACCACATTAAAATCAGAGTTATAAATTGCATCCAGATCTATAATTTCTCTCAGTAAGAGAGCTCCATTACTTAAATCATCACGCCATACTTTTATCACCTTTAATGTTACTGATGTTTCAATTATTGCACGTAACATGTTATGCTTTTCAGATTCAATTTTTTTTGCTATCTCGATTTCATCTGCCCTTGATAAAAGCTTTACGGAGCTCATGTCTTGTAAATAAATCCTCACTGGATCATCATTTTGTACTAAAGTTGCAGTAACATTTGGCGATGTGTCATCATCATCAAGTTTACTATCATCACTGTTGGAAGGAATATCTTCTTCATCTTCGCTACTTTCAAGCACATTAATTCCGGAATCCTGCAATAAAGATATAGCATCATCTATAAAGTCAGACGAAAAATTTTCATCTGATAATTTATCATTTATATCATCAAAGGTGATAAAACCACCCTTTTTTATACTCTTAGTTACCAGATCTTTGATAATTTTTTTCTTATCTTCTGCATCATTAATAGTTGACATCATTACCTTTATAGTTTATAATTTTATTTCTTATTAACAAACAAACTTACAACGAGCAAGTCTATAATTTTACTTTTAACTTGTGGCTATTTGTTACTTCATATAGTTTAAGATACTGTTAATTTATGTACACTTGTCTTAATCAATTGTTCCATACTTTTCTTCCATTTTTACTGCTATGGATAATCCAACTGAAAATGTTGCAATTCCAACCACTATAGCAGTAAGCATTAAAACATGGGGTATAGGATTGCTATATGAATAAAAATTTGAAACCAATATAGGAGGCAAGGAACTTTTTATATATCCTAGAGATATGTAAAATAACAAAACAGATGCTTGGAAGACGCTTACCCCTATCATTTTCTTGATTAAATTTTTATCGTTTATAATAATATATAAACCTAGCACCATTAATACAATAATAATCGTATAATTATATAAAGTCATTGTTTTTTCCTACGAGCAAAATTTATATATATAATTAACATAGAGGAGCAGACAGTAAATGCTACACCTAATTCCACCAAAAAAATACCTAATTTTTGACCGGTTCTATTATTGGTTAACAAGATATCATAAGATAAAAAATTTTGGCCAAGTAAAGTTGTTGCAACGCCCGTTCCTCCATAAATTAAAATACCTAACACGTTAGTCAATCTAATCACAGAATAAGGTATTGCTTTTAGAGTTGTAGATACACCAAATAGCATTGAATATAATATTATCCCGGAGGCAATAATTATTCCTGCTTGAAAACCTCCACCCGGAGTGTAATCACCGTGAAATTGTATGTATAAACCAAATAAAATGATAAAAGGTATCATCAAAAATGTTACTGCATTTAATATCGGATCTTTAATCATTTTCTTTTTCTTCTTTTAATATCAACGTTATACAAAGCGCAGCAGTAAAAACTACTATAGTTTCTCCAAACGTGTCATAACCACGAAAGCTTGCCAAAATAGCTGTCACTATATTAGGAATACCGGTAGCTTTTTCGGTATTTTCCACATAATAAGGAGCAACATGCAAGTGGATCGGAGCATTGTGGCTGCCAAAATCTGGCAATTGAATCATAAAATATGACAAACATACAGCCAGAAATAACATAAAAAAAAGCGTTATAGGGTTATGAGATAGATTTACTTTATGATTCTTTATCAAGGAGAGTGCTGCAAACGTAAAAACTGTACTGAGCCCCGCACCAACAGAAGCTTCAGTAATTGCAACATCAGGTGCATTCATAATTAAGTATATAAGCGCAATCAGTGAACTAAATACACACATTAGAACAGCACTTACGACTAAATGTCGCGAGAAAACTATAAAAACCGTAACTGTTAGTAACAACAAAAGTAACACTACATTTAATATTTCTAACACCTTAGCCTTCTTTAACAGTTTTTTTCTTAACTTTATAATGAGTGCGCGCTAAAATATAGCTATTAGTTGAGTTAGCTACCCATATTATAAAAATTAATAATACTATTTTAACAGTATTGATTGAAAATCCATTCTGCAAAGCAAAACCAATTAACAATAACGTTGCACCGCTAGAATCTGTAATACCTGCTGCATGTAACCTAGTATAGAAATCAGGAAATCTGATCACCCCTATATTTGAAATAATTATCAAACAAATACCTAAAAATATGAAAATGGATCCTATCATAAATTATCAAAACAACATTAATCTCATTAGTGCTATAGTTGATATAAAGCTAACGCTAGCATACAACAATGCTATATCAATTAAAAAAAAATTATTCAGAATGATTGATATTGCTGTTATAAGTACAACTACTTGCGTTGAGAAATTATTGAACGCTAAAACCTTATTGTACACATCATTTGACTTAGACACTATGCAACACAACATTACACTCATACAGAACAACAGTGTATAGATAGCAATGCAAATCATTTAAAGACTATGTGACTTCAGTAGATTTCTAAACGGATACTTCTTCATCGCCATCTTGATCATTTATTTCATCATCTATTTCACCATCCACTTCATAATCTTGGCTTTCTTGACTTGCATCAAGATCTGTGTTATCAGAAAAATTTAATAAATTCGCTAGCTTACTTGTATTACTGCTGTAAACATTATTCATATTTCCTTTCATGTATTCCTTGCATCTACCTACCAAAAGGCTAAACAGCTCATGAGTATCCACCTGTTTTCCTGCTATTTCATGTAAGGAAACTATGGTATTTTTATGACCCTTAAACTTAGCTGCTTGAATTGGATTACTTGCCCCTGTATTTAAACCATGTGTTCTTTGACTTGCCAACAGAACCAATTTGAAACGGTTACTTACCCGTTCTATACACTTTTCTACAATAGACTCAGCCATAAGATACTACCTTAATAAGTTTTATACTATATCACAAAAAACAAGTTGTCAACTTTGTATCTATTGCGATTCAACTTCATGTTTTACTTTTTCTGCCTCAGATTTTATTTCTTGGCTTTCTGTCATCGTGATTGTTATCTCATGATCAAGTTTTTTTAGAAATCCTAACAATCGCTCTAAAGAAAAACCATCTATTTTACCATTTTTAATTTGCGATACCTTTGGCTGATCAATACCAAGTTTCTCAGCTGCAAAAGCCTGAGTCCAAGCATTTTTTTCTATAATTTTATTTATTATATAAAGCAACTTTGTTTTTATTCCTGCACTGTCTAAGTTATTTAACGATATTATTTCCATAATTCTTACACTCACATATCAATTAACTTTATTAAATATTATAGCATAATATTTAATATACCAAGATATTAATATCATGTAACTTGTCAATAATTATATGATATCAATATTTAAAACTTTAAGTTGATTATATATTAATATTTTTATCAAATTTCTAGTAATTTTAAATTACCATTTTACCATCAGTCTATCTGAAAAAACCATTTATAGAAAGAACAAGCTAAGATTACAAAGCTTGAAATACAAAAATAATTATTTTATAAATTTATCTTACATAAGAAGTTTATATCTCTATATCTTAATATAAATATTTATTTAAATTTTTAAAATTTCTATTTTAACGAGAATTCTATATATTATATTTATAATATAATTTAAATATTTGTTGCTTTTTAGCTGGAACATTATTTAGTTAGTAAGTAAAATTGTGTTGAATATGACAAAAATAAAAAAAGATGTTGCTGTTATTATGGGAAGTGAGTCAGATTACACCACTATGGTCCATACTGTTGATATGTTAAAAGCATTAGAAGTTTCACATGATATATTCATAATATCTGCACATAGAACACCAGAAAGGCTCTTCAATTTTGCTAAATTTGCACAAGAAGAAGGTTTTAAGGTTATTATAGCTGGTGCAGGAGGTGCAGCTCATTTACCTGGTATGGTTGCGTCACTAACTTGTTTACCAGTTATCGGCGTTCCTGTGCATAGTAAACAATTAAATGGGCTGGACAGCCTACTCTCTATAGTTCAAATGCCAAAGGGTGTTCCAGTTGCAACCATGTCTATAGGGGAAAATGGAGCACATAATGCTGCCATTACCGCCGTATCTATATTGTCAATTTCTAACAGTGAAATTGCAGGTAGGTTAAAAAAGTGGAGAGAGAAGCAGACCAAAGAAGTAAAAGAAAAACCAGTTTCATAATAAATCTATGGCAATAATTCTTTTAGACACAAAAACCATAAACCGTATAGCAGCGGGGGAGGTGATAGAAAGGCCAGCAAGTGTAGTAAAGGAATTAGTGGAAAATGCAATAGATGCTGGAAGTTTAGAAATAGAGATTAAAATAGAAAGTGGTGGGCGTAACCTTATTATTGTGACAGATGATGGTAACGGAGTAGAAAAAACGATTTAGAACTTGCGTTTATGCGCCATGCTACTTCAAAATTGAGCGACAATGAGTTGATAGAAATCAAGCATCTTGGCTTTAGAGGAGAAGCTCTGCCTTCAATAGCAGCAGTAAGTAGGATAAAATTATCGTCTAAGGCAAGAGAAGCAAATGAAGCATGGTCTATAAGTTATGAGGGTGGAGAGAAAATAGGGGAGCAAACTCCTTACTCTTTATCACAAGGCACACATATTGAAGTACGAGATTTATTTTTTGCCACTCCAAATAGACTAAAATTTCTAAAAACTGAAAGAGCAGAAACTCAAAGCATTGTTGATATTGTAAACAACCTAGCAATGATTAACTATCATATAGGGTTTACTCTCACTTCAGGTAATAAAAAGCTCTTAAAATACGCTAAGCAGACTTCGTTATTTCATAGATTGTGTGAAGTAGAAGAAGAATTTCAGGGCAATTCTTTGGAGATCAATGAAGAAGAAGACGGCATTAAACTTACGGGACACATCTGTAAGCCGATCGTCAATCGTGGTAAGTCCACTCAGATCTATACGTTTGTTAATGGAAGGCCAATTAAAGATAATTTACTTATTGGCGCAGTTAGGTATGCATATCATGATTTTATTCCAAGCGATAGGTATCCTTTTGCAGCGTTACATTTAGAGATACCTTATGATCAAGTAGATGTAAATGTGCATCCAAATAAGTCAGAAGTAAGGTTTCAGAATAAGAAGCTCATATATGAGATAATGACAAGAGGATTAATTAAAGCATTGTCAAGAAGGATAGGCACTTTTCCAGCGCATGACCAGAAAATGGATTCAACATTGCCGGATCCTTTTGATAAACCTAATGTTCAAAAAGAATTTTATGAAAAAAGACCAAGTCCTTTTAAAAATCAACTAATAAAAGAATTTGCTTCTCCAAATGAAAAAGCAAAAGGCTTATCAGAACAGTCAAAATCGTTTGATTATACCGGCATACAGAAATTTCCATCACAAGCGGAGACTATGGTTCTAGAAAAAAAGGTGTTAGAGCAAGTTGATTTGATAGAGAGCCACCCGCTCGGGTTTGCACGCTGTCAGGTCTATAATACTTACATTATTGCCGAGGTAAGAGATAAATTGATTATAGTCGACCAGCATGCAGCCCACGAAAGGCTAGCATATGAATGCTTAAAACAAAAATCAAGTGTAAAAAGACAAAAACTACTTCTTCCTGAAACGGTTGAAATCAAAAATCAAGCCGGAATGGAGATGATTGAAATCTATAAAGATAAGTTATTTGAAATGGGTTTTGATATTGAGATCAAACCAGAAAATAAAGTGATAGTAAAAGAAATCCCTGCAATTTTGGGAGCAATAGATGTGAAAGAGATGCTAATTAATATAGTCGATAGATTAACGGAAATAGAAGATACATTGCCAGTAGAAGATAAAGTGAACAAAATATTGGCCACTATCGCTTGTTATGGATCAATTAGAGCGGGTAGAAAAATGAGATTAGAAGAAATGAATGTGCTGCTTAGACAAATGGAAAAAACCCCATATTCCGGGCAATGCAACCACGGAAGACCAACTTATATAGAAATGAAACTCAGTGATATTGAAAAACTTTTTGAGCGTAGGTAATGAGGTTGCCATAAATATGTAAGTGCTCCTTTCTCGTCATCCAAGTAGCTCATAGAAACGAAAAAACTTCCTTGACAAACTCCTCCAGCGCCCTTATTATAGTATTAAGGGTATTTATGACTCAAAACTTGTTTTTGACCTGCAGGCTCAATGACAAAATTCAGTAAAAAACTCAGGGTATTTTTTGGCGGATTACATAAAATTATAGCGGCTGCATGTCTTTTAAATTTTTTCTACATTCAGCCAAACCGCGCTTAAACTAAGCGTCAGCACATTATTACAGCGCCACTTACAGTAATATAGAGTCAAAACTCGCTACTCGGGGCTTCTTTTGCCTTTTTTTCGTTTGGTAAATTTCTTAAATATTTATGGCTAAAGTAACTTAAGTTCACCGACAATCGTCATCCCGCTACGTGTTAGCGGGATCTATGCTTTGAGATACCGCGAATGAATCGCGGTATGACGGTTCGCGGCGGCGTGACGATAAGCTCGTCATCCCGCTGCTTGTTAGCGGATCTATGTTAAGGTATAGTAGGGGATCTATGTTAAGAGATACCGCGAATGAATCGCGGTATGACGGTGTAGATGATGGTTAAGTAATTCGTCATCCCGCTGCTTGTTAGCGGCTAAGAGATACCGCGGCATGACGTAGGATTGTTGTCATCCCGCTACGTGTTAGCGGGATCTATGCTTTGAGATACCGCGAATGAATCGCGGTATGACGGTTCGCGGCGGTATGACGTAGAAGCTATACTTTTATACTCACCAACTCAGTATCCAATCTGGATCCCAGTGTCGGCTACTCGGATGACACCATAATAAAGTGAAACTAGATTCCACCTTCACGCGCTGGAATGACACCCTGACAATCGTCATCCCGCTACGTGTTAGCGGCTAAGAGATACCGCGGCATGACGTAGGATTGCTGTCATCCCGCTGCTTGTTAGCGGGATCTATGTGAGATACCGTGAATAAATCACGGTATGACGGTTCGCGGCGGTATGACGTAGAAGCTATACTTTTATACTCACCAACTCAGTATCCAATCTGGATCCCAGTGTCGGCTACTCGGATGACATTATAGGGGCGCTGGCCTGACAATCGTCATCCCGCTACGTGTTAGCGGGATCTATGTTAAGAGATACCGCGGCGGTATGACGTATAGAAACTAAAAAAGTTCTTTTTTAAAAAACTTAAGTTATACTTATAAGTATTTGATACTTTTTATAGTGATTATGTCGAGTTTAAGCTGCCTTTATGGTGATAATGCAGAATTTGTGGAAGAAATGTATAGCCGTTATTTGCAGGGTGATAAATCAATCGGGGAGGATTGGTATAGAATTTTTTCAAGCAATTTAGAAGTTAATAAAGCGGAGACCTGCGGTGCACAACATGTAACTAAGGTGGATGATTCAGTTTCTAGTTTAGCAAATTTTTTCAGATCTTACGGTCATTTTTTTGCGGATCTTAATCCGTTATTACCCAATGTGAATAAGGAAGTAGATTATCAGAAATATTCGAATCTATATCCGGCAAGTGACGCTGGAATCTATAGAGATATTTACTGCAAGAACATCGGTTTTGAATTTATGCATATCTCCTCTTATGAGGAGAGGATGTGGCTGCAGGAAAAGATCGAAAATCAAACCTATACGCTGAGTTCACAAGATAAAAAGGAAATACTGAGGCACTTGATCGAATCTGAGATGTTCGAGCAATTTCTCCATATGAAATTTCCTGGATATAAACGCTTTTCTATTGAAGGTGGAGAATCAGCTATCGTTGCAATTGAAAAAATCATTAGTGATTCTACGGTTTTTGGTATTGAAGAAATAGTCCTTGGCATGGCTCACCGCGGACGACTCAATGTTCTAACCAAAGTGATGGGGAAAGAATATGCGGCAATGCTGTCTGAATTTCAAGGCAATCTTGCATACCCAAGTGGTCTTGAGGTGTCCGGTGATGTTAAATATCACCTTGGTTACTCTTCTGATCGAGCACTTTCAGGTGGCAAAAAAATACATTTAAGTTTATTCCCTAATCCATCTCACCTTGAAGCGGTAAATCCGGTTTTGGCTGGAAGAATAAGAGCAAAACAGAATATAAGATCTGTGCTTGGCATATCAATTCATGGTGATGCGGCTTTCATCGGTCAAGGAGTGGTTGCTGAAACTTTAACCTTAAGCAATATTGAAGGCTATAAAGTGGATGGCATTGTGCACATTGTCATTAATAACCAAGTTGGTTTTACTGCTAACCCATGTTGCGCACGATCCTCTTTTTATTGCACTGATATAGCAAAATCAATAGAAGCTCCAGTGTTTCACGTCAATGGAGATAACCCGGAAGCTGTGAGTTTTGCTACAAGTCTGGCGATGGAATATAGGCAGAAATTTAAAAAGGACGTAGTAATTGACATAATGTGCTACCGCAAATATGGCCATAATGAAGGTGATGAACCGAATTTCACTCAGCCACTTATGTATAAGGCGATATCAAAGCATAAAACTCCTGGAACATTGTATGAAGAAAAATTGACTGCAGAGAAAGTATTAGATGGCGATGAAGTAAATAAATTGCGCAGTGAATTCAGGGCAAAATTAGATAAAAGTCTTGCTGAATCAGCGGCTTACACTCCAAAAAAAGCTGACTGGTTCGGTGGAGTGTGGTCAAAATTAAGAAGAGCAAAGCTGAACGATTTGAGCGAATACTACACGGATTCTGGTGTTCCGCCAGATGAGCTGAAAAAATTAGGTGTGCGTATAAATAGCAATATCCCAAGTAACTTTAACATTAACAATAAGGTTAGAAAAATACTCGATGGCAGAATAGACAGCATAAATTTTGGTAGTAATATAGACTGGGCAACTGCCGAAAGTCTTGCGTTTGCATCACTGCTCACAGAAAGAATAGGAGTGCGTTTATCAGGACAAGACTCTGGTCGTGGAACTTTCTCGCACCGTCATTCAAGGCTTGTTGATCAGGTAACAGAAGAAGCATTTATTCCGCTAAACAATATAAATGAAAAGCAAGCTCACTTTGAGGTCATAGATAGCGCACTATCTGAGTATGCTGTAATGGGCTTTGAATATGGATATAGTCTTGATTCTCCGTATTCACTGGTGCTCTGGGAAGGACAATTTGGTGATTTTGCAAACGGTGCGCAAATTATGATCGACCAGTTTATCGCATCTGCAGAAACAAAGTGGTTGCGATCAAGCGGTCTAGTTTTATTGCTGCCTCATGGTTATGAAGGACAGGGACCTGAGCATAGCTCCGCACGTATAGAGAGATTTTTGCAACTCTGCGCAGAGGATAATATGCAGGTAGTTAATTGTTCCACTCCGGCGAATTACTTCCATGTCTTACGCAGACAAATGCATAGAGACTTTCGTAAGCCTCTGGTAGTGTTTACACCTAAATCGCTACTGCGCCACAAAAGAGCAGTATCTAACCTATCTGATTTTGAAGGAAAATTCCTCACAGTAATTCCAGAATGTAGAACAGGTTTAGTTTCGAATGATAAAATACGTAAAGTTGTAATATGCAGTGGTAAAGTTTATTACGACATATGTGAAGCACAAAAAATAAACGATATAGCAGTAATACGTTTGGAGCAATTCTATCCTTTTCCTGCAGATAAACTAAGTAATGAACTTGAAAAGTACAAAAACGCTGAAATTATATGGTGTCAAGAAGAACCAAAAAATATGGGAGGATGGTTTTTTGTCAACCCATTGATAGAAGAAGTGTTATCTAATCTCGATATCCAAGCAAAAAGACCTAAGTGTATCGCAAGACCTGCTGCTGCATCTCCTGCATGTGGTTATGTTAGTGTTCACACTCAGCAGCAGGAGGAGATTTTAAAGCAGGTTATGCAGGGGATCTAGCACAATTGTGCAAATATTGAAGCGAAAGCTGGCAAGCGAACATTGTTCATCAGATCTTGACGCTGGGCACTGCAGCCAGGCGCAATAGAAAACGCATTACACCAATAAAGCCCTTTTGGTACTCAAGCAAATATAAAAGATTTTTATTCTATTAAAAAAATTTAATTTTTATTAAAATTTTCATTTATTTTTATTTAAAAAGTAAACATTATTAATATTTACTTTAATTAATATAGGATATATATGAATACAAAAATATTTGAGATGTTAATAAGGAGAACTGGTCTACGCAGAGATAGCAAAGCTGAGATCATACAGTTAAATAGAAATGAAAAAGCTTTTGTAGATGAGGATAAAGAATCTATCGAATTAGCTGAGGCCATTTTTGAAGAGAATAATATGTTTCGTTTCCGCAAATCAGGTCCTGCTATGGATTACATTTTGCACAAATTAATAAATGATAGGAAGCTTTTCGAGGAAATGAAAGATAGAGGTACAAGTATAATACGTCTTTTTTCTTTGTTATCAATGTATCATGGTCGTCTCAATTGCTGTGTTATAAGAAAAGGAGGGTGTATTACTGAGTGTGGCATACTTGATTACGCTGGCACCTATCCAGAACTAGTGCCTTTAGAGGACTTTATACTTATTGAGCCTTCCTCGTACCTCGAGTACATTGTGTTTGACAATGAGAATATCAGAAATAGGTTAGCTGAAGACTTAACTGAAGATAAAACAAAATTAGATATCTTTTTGAATGGAATTTTAGCAACAAAGAATTCGGATTTAGTATTATCTTGTATTAGAGGTTGTCCGGAAACAAGTAAATTCAAGCATATTCCCTCTTTAACATAACCCTACTCATAGCTAGGTATATGAAATTCTCAGTGGATGTTGTGAGTAAATCATACTCCTTCGATAGCCTTCTATTCCTATTAACCCAAGCAAAAGTCCTTTCTACAACCCATCTTCTTGGCTGTACTTTAAACCCTTGTTCTCTTGTTGGTAGTAGCTCAGGTGGCGTATCTTTGTGCACCCAAAATCTACATGGAGGCCTTTTAACAATTTCAATATCTATGTCATATTCTTCCTTTATGTGATTCTTTAAATTTCTTCCTTGGTATCCCATGTCAGCCCACATTTTTTTAACTTTAGTATATTTTGTTCTCATATTGTTTAATGCTATTTTAATACCATCTCTATCATTTTCGTTAGCAGCGCCTACGTAACAACCTAGTATAAAACCCTGAGTGTCTGTAATTATATGCCTTTTTCTACCCTTTACTTTTTTACTTCCATCATAGCCTTTGATCCCCCTTTTCTGTAGTCTTTACAGATTGACTATCTACTATACAGGCACTCGGCTGCTCATTCTTTCCTATTTTTCTTCTACTATATTTTGTAATTTCATAATTCATTTTCTCAAAATTCCCTGCTTCTTCCATTGCCTGAACTGCTCATACACAGTCTTCCATAGCGGAAAATCATTTGGTAAATACCGCCATTGACACCCTGTACGCAATACATAGAAAATTGCTTCTAATATTTCTTTTTTGCTATACTTTGGCAGCCTTCCTCCTTTCTTGTATGATACTCTGAAGTGTTTTTCTATTCTTGCCCATTCCCTTTCGCTTAGATCTGTTGGATACTTTTTTCTCATCTTTACCCCGTACTAAAATTTCAGATATTATAGCCTTTTACTTGTTTCCGGACAACCTCTTAACAAGATAGAGGTTCTTAATGAGGAAGATAGATATTTTGTTAATCTCTTACAGAAAAACGGCATGCTAGACTACATCTTAAACAAAGATGATACAACACTTGCAAAATCAACTCTAAAGGAGTTGTTGAAGCTTTCTATTTTGCAGGAAGAAAAAAGCACTGAGTTAGAATCTCCCCAAGCTTCAAGTGTAAATGTTAGCAAAGCTCAGCAACATTGTAGTATATAGCTGGTGATAAAGTTTAAAATAATTGCATATACTGAGGCTCATTTAGGTATAGAGCCTCAGTGGTGCTTAATTTTTCAATTTATGGTAGACTAGTAGCCCTACTATGATGTGGATCTATGCTCGCTTATAACTAAAATTTCACTTCCACCAAGGGGATATTATTCCAGCTATTGCTTCCATAGTCATCAATAGAAGCGTTTAAGTAATCTGTATCAAAGCGCACGGGCACATCAAATTCGAAGCTCGCAGTGATTATTGCATCTTTTACTGGCGGTTTCATGAATGTTATTTCTCCCGTTGAATAATTTACTGAATATTCACTCTCTTCTTTACCATTTAAATAAATCTTTACTGTCCCATGCACTGGCTTTTTGATCATACGTATATGCTTATCTTCCCCACTTACATAAGTTTTGATTAGCTGAAAAGTCGTTTTTTTGTTATCTCCTATACCAATCTCTTGGTTGATGGCTATAAAATCCGACCAATCCTTAAAACGAAACCCTATTGCTTTACCTTTTCGTGCATGAAAAAATGTTATTAGTTCTAGTAGCTGCTCGTTTGATCTGACCCCGTAAGCTATGTTGTATCTAGTGCGTGCATGAGACCAATTGATGTTGCGCTGTTCACAACCATTGTGAGTTGTTACAACGTCAGTGGAAAATTCCGGTCCTCCAGTGGAACCATAAGATATATTTTCTGGAAATCTAATTTCTGTGAATGACATATGTCCTCCTGTGAAAGTAAAATAGTTTGGTTGAAGAAAATGTTGTAATTTGAAAGCGTTTCACATAGTAAATGACGCTATGGAAAGTGGATGAGATTACTGAGTTAAACTGCTGTTACACCCACAATTGCTATACTCAGGTTCATTTGAGTTGTCAAGCAAAAAAATAAAATTTTATGGCAAACTGTAACTAGCCTTGCTTGTGACTTAATTCATCTACTTTTTTGCGTAATACATTCAAATCAGTTACTCCTACAAACAGGCTATCTCCAATTATTAAAAAAGGTGTACCACCTACTCCCAAATCTCTTACTAGAAGCCTACTGTTGTTTATCATTTGCTCAATTTTGTCCGCGTTATCTTTTATGGAATCATTAAAATCGTCCTCATCAATCCCTATGTTTTTCACTATATCCAATATGCTTTCGTCTGAAAATTCTCCTTTGTGACTTAAAGCAGCATGGTGAAAATCGAAATATTTTTCTTTATCGAGAAAATAGACAGCTAAAGCACTTTTTGCTGCCTTTAAAGAAGCGTTACCAAGTATTGGAGCATCCCTAAAGATATACTTAATTTTGCCGTCGTTAATTAACTGCTTTATATCATTCTTTATAGCTTTGCAATGTCCACAAGAATAGTCAACGAAGCCTACAGCTATAACACTACTATTTTCATTTCTGGAGTAAGGATAAGTAAGGTCAAATATTTGATCCTTGTATTGTGAAATTTTACTTTTGGTTACATTATCTCGAGCAGCGTAACTACTTTTAATCGACTCCTCTTTGAGAGTTTTTACGATCTTATCAAAATTTCTGCTTATATAATTATCTAATTTCTCACCTATATAATCATCGTTTAGCATTTGGCTGCGATTTGAAAGCCAATTGTTTATTATCGGCAAGCTTGCTATTGCTATTATTAAAATTAATAAAAACGATATTCTAGACATACAATTTATTTAAAAACCTACAATATAAAACTTTTAGTACACATTTATCTATATATTAAAAGAAGCATCTAATGTTAATATATAAAAACATTTATATCAAGTGTATTTTATAACCAGTTTTGCCTCAAATGCAAACTTTACACAATAAAACTCAAGCACATTACCACAAAGTTCATCAGAAGACTTGGTAGCAGAGGCGCGCGGAGCGTAGATTTAAGTTGTTTCCGCTGTGTATAATTTTCCGCGGAATAAACATATGAACGAGCCAATAATTGGTAGAGAAAAAGAAATAGCTATTCTACAAGACAAACTTCTTTCTCAATCAGCCGAATTTATTGCTGTTTATGGTCGGCGTCGTGTAAATGTTGTATTATCTGCATTTTATCAGCATAATATAGAAGTAATGTAATGCAGATATTATGCCGATGCCAAATTATACGATTACTTCTAAAATTGCTAGTTGTCTTATAAGGATTGAAGCAGCAAAAGAAAAAGTGTTACATTTGCCGCTCACTGTATCAATGCTTTTGTCTCTTCGTGAAACTGCACGGCTTTATACCACACACTATTCTACTATGATTGAAGGAAATCGACTTGAACCTAAACAGATTGAAGAGGTTTTAAGTGGTAAAAGCCACTTTCCAAAATATAGGAGAGATGAAAATGAGGTTAAAGGATATTATGCAGCTTTAACTCAAGTTGAACAATGGGCAGCAAGGAGAATACCCATTACTGAGAAAGCTGTTCAAACACTACATGCTCTAGTAATAGCAAGTGGAAAATCTAAAATAAAATCAACACCTTATCGTGATGGTCAAAATGTTATCCGCGATAGTCTTACACGTGCAATAATTTATATGCTACCTGAAGCAAAGGATGTACCAAAGCTCATGAGCAGTATGATTGATTGGATTCGTAACAGTGAGCAAGTGCCTTGCCCAATTATTGCAGGTATTGCGCATTATCAATTTGTAACAATTCACCCTTACTATGACGGTAATGGTCGTACTGCAAGATTGTTGACTACATTAATTTTACACCTTGGTGGGTATGACCTAAAAGGACTTTATTCATTGGAAGAATATTATGCTAAGAATCTAGGAGCTTATTATGAGGCAATCAGTGTAGGTCCATCGCACAATTATTATATGGGACGAGCTGAAGCAGATATCACTAAGTGGGTGGAGTATTTCGTAGAAGGTATGGCAAATTCATTTGAGAACGTTTTACAACGTATAAATGAAGAAGAATACCACACTGATCAGACTGATCTTATACGTAAGCTTGATCCTAAACAACGCAAAGCTCTTGAGCTCTTCCAGGAGTTTTCCGCTATTACAGCTAGTCAGGTTGGCGAACTATTTAATTTTAAGCCTCGTACCAGTGCGCAACTTTGTAAAAAGTGGGTGGAAATGGGGTTTATCAAGATTGTAGATTTTTCCAATAGAGGAAGGAAATACAAACTTAGTAAGCAATATGAAGATTTGATCTCAAATTAACTGAAAGCTCGCTAGACAGTGCATAGGTCAAATTTCAATAAAGTGCTTGAAAACTAGATATAAACTTAAAATTTTAAAAACTGGAATATGTACAACAACTTACGCGACTTCATCAAAGCCTTAGAAGAAAAAAAAGATCTGATTAGGATTAAGGAGGAAGTTTCAACAGTTCTTGAAATGACAGAAATTCATCGCAGAGTTTTGTCAAGCAAAGGGCCAGCGATCATTTTTGAAAATGTTATCACAGAAAATGGCAAAAATTCGATTCCAGTTTTGGTGAATTTATTTGGTACTATTAAGAGGATTGCATTGGGGTTGAACATAAATCCTGATGAACTAAGAGATCTTGGTAAACTTTTAGCATTTTTGCAATCACCTGAGCCGCCAAAAAACTTTAAGGATGCTATAAAAATGTTTCCTTTGTTGAAAGTCGTGTTATCGATGCGAAGTAAAGTCGTGAGCAAGGCTCCATGTCAAGAGGTAGTGCTAACCGGAGATGAAGTGGACCTAAGTCTACTGCCCATTCAAACATGCTGGCCAAATGAACCTGCACCACTTATCACCTGGCCGATTGTGGTAACAAAAGGACCCACGAAAGAAAAGCAAGATAATTTTAATCTTGGAATATATCGTATGCAGGTTATAGATAAAAAAACAACACTAATGCGTTGGCTTGCACAAAGAGGTGGCGCAACTCACCATAAGCGTTGGAAGGAAGAAGGCAGAGATATGAAATTTCCTGCTGCTGCTGTGATCGGTAGTGATCCTGCAACGATTATTGCTGCGGTAACTCCAGTGCCAGAAACATTGTCAGAATACCAATTTGCTGGACTACTGCGAAAGAAGCCGCTTGAGCTTGTAAATTGTAAGACTATTCCACTTCAAGTGCCAGCTCACGCAGAAATCGTTCTGGAAGGCTATGTGAGTTTGGATAGCTATCAAGACGAAGGGCCATACGGAGACCACACTGGCTACTATAATTCTGTTGAGCAATTTCCTGAATTTAATATTACTGCAATTACTATGCGCAAAAATCCAATTTATCTCAGCACTTTCACTGGCAAGCCACCTGATGAACCATCGATTCTTGGTGAAGCACTCAACGAAATTTTTGTGCCCATTCTTATCAATCAATTTCCAGAGATAGTGGACTTTTATCTGCCACCGGAAGGTTGCTCATATAGAATAGCGGTAGTGTCGATAAAAAAATCCTATCCAGGGCAGGCAAAAAGAATTGTTATGGGCATACTTTCCTTTCTAAAGCAATTTTTATACACGAAGTTTATTATCGTTGTTGATGATGATATAAATGTACGTGATTGGAAGGAAGTGATGTGGGCAATGTCAACAAGGATGGACCCTGTGCGTGATACAATCATGATAGAAAATGCACCTATTGATTATTTAGACTTTGCTTCCCCTGAAAGTGGACTTGGAGGTAAGATGGGATTTGATGCGACAAATAAAATCCCGCCTGAAACCAAACGAGAGTGGGGAAAGAAAATTGAGATGAGTGAGGAAATAGTAAGGAAAGTCGCGGAGAAGTGGGAGGAATATATGGACTAGACTTCTTGCATAAAAGCAGAAAAAAGTTTGGCGTTTTTTATAATGCCGCATTAACTGATAATTGTGATTTAAGTTCGTCACAGTGCCCTTTTTTTGTCATCCTATAGCTATACCGCCGCGGTATCTCTTAGCCGCTAACAAGCAGCGGGATACTTAGGGATGACGGTTGTTGTTTAGCTATAAATATTAAGAAATTTACCAAATGAAAAAAAAGGCAAAAGAAGCCCTGGGGTTATTATCCGCTTTAAAATATTGGCGTTTTTTATGTTTTAAACGCTTGACAAGCGAGATTCAGCCGCTTTTAATTGCAACTAACCTACGCTGCAAATGTTTAAGAAATTTACTAAGCAGAAAAAAAGACAAAGAATCCCCGAGTTAGCTAGTCTTTTACTATCTCTGTCGAGTATTGGCATTTTTTGATGTCTTGTAACGCTTTATAAGCGCGTTCAGCTTATTTAGATAAAAATCTAGATGTAGATGAAGTTTTGTAAAGACATACAGTATCTATATACTGCAAAAAATTGAACATAAGACGCCGATACATTAAGTAATCCTTACCTTTTAATCTGCAGATTGGCGAAAGCAAATACAATAGCTTCAATTTTATGATAAGGGGGCTGGCGGAGTTTGTCAAGCAATTTTCGTTTCTGCGAGTACCTGAGTTTATTGACTTCATTAGAGCCAAAACTCTTGAGACCTAGGTGATAATTCTATCTAAAAGGATGCCAAAAAAGAGAAGCAACCCTACGTAGGAATTATTTTTAAATATGGACATGCATTGACTGGGATCGTCAGGATTGAAATTTTTGTATTGGCGGTGAAATATGAACCCTACAGCAAGTAGAGCAATATAAAAAATGTTATTTAATGATGATAAGATACCAGCATATAGCCACGTCATAAGAGATATTAAATAAAATCTTTTCAACCAAGATTTTGTTGTATCACCAAAATATAATGCGGTAGATTTCATCCCGAGTTTTTCATCATCTTTTTTATCTTGATGGGCGTATATGGTGTCATAGCTAAGTGTCCAAAAGACGCATCCTATATAAAACAGCAAGGATTCTATACTGATCTGGTTTATTATTGCTGCTGAGCCCATGAGCGATCCCATATTGAAGGTAAACCCTAAGAACAATTGTGGCCACCAAACATACCGCTTTAATAAAGGGTAAGTAGCTATCATACACATTGAGATTATTCCAAGTATGAGTGTAGTTTTATTAGTTAATAATAAGATTACCAGGGCAATAGACAGTAACAGTGAAAGTAAAGCTAAAGCCTGCTTTATGTTTAATGCACCACTTGCAAGTGGCCTATATTTTGTTCGTTCAACGTGCGCATCTATTTTTCTATCGAAGATATCATTGATTATGCACCCTGCGGGTCTCATTAAAAATGCACCTATAGTAAACAAAACAAGGAGAAAAAGAACCTGATACGATAGAGAAGTTGAGGCTAAAAGAATACCGCTCAAACTGGGAAATAGCACAAGCCACAAACCTGTTAAACTGTGCAACCTCATTAATGAAAAGTAATGGTTGAAATACATTAATTAAGTATGATTATGTAATATTTTGCTTACATTAACAAAATTATCGAACGCTAAATCAGGCTTGAAAACTAACTCAGGTATAAATCGCAAATCAACATAACACAATATAGATTTACGTATTGACCATGCAGACTGGTTCATTTCATTAACAACAGTGTTAATATCACAATTATTCTCAGAAGGATCTCCAGTGCGTCTTTTTTCTGGATCTAAGTAGTCAGCTACTTGAATATTCAATGAAGATAACACAATATATACATCTGCTTTTTTCAAATCTTTACTTAATTTTACGTCAGATACCGCTACATTTTTATTGAACACCTTACCTTCCATTAGAACTCTTGATATTGCTCTATGCAATACCGATGCTATCTTTAGGTTTCTAATTTCCTTTTTCATATCCAGCTACTATAACACCCTTTCTTCTTGCACTAATTGATAAGCTTCCAAAATATCTCCAACTTTAATATCGACATTACCCTCTAGTGATACTCCGCATTCAAAGTTTACACCTACTTCTTTAACATCATCTTTAAATCTACGTAGTGCTTTTAACTTTCCTTCATGCACCAATTTGCCACCACGCATTACCTTAATTAAAGAATCTTTTCTTATGACTCCATCACTTACGTAACATCCAATGATATTACCAGCTTTAGATACGTTAAATATTTGCCTCACAGATGCAAAGCCAACACGAACCTCTCGTGTAACAGGCTTTAACATTTTAGTTAAATACATTCTCATGTCGTCAATGAGCTCGTATATTATGTTATAAGTATGTATTTCTATACCTTTTTGTTTTGCCAAGTCCCTTATTTTTGAGTCCACTTTTACATTAAAAGCTAAAATTACTGCACTTGATGCTTCTGCAAGCAGCACATCTGAATCTGTTATCCCTCCTACTGCTTTGTGTAGGATATTTAATTTCACTTGGTCTTTACCGAGTTTATCAATTGAACTTGATATTGCTTCAATAGAACCAGTTACATCGCACTTTAAAACTACAGATAGTTCTTCTGTTTCGCTGTTATTACGACTGAATATATCTAAATTATTGTCGCCCAAATCTTCTTTCTTTTTCTTGATTAACTCTAGCCTGTATTCAACAATTTCACGCGCCTGCTTTTCAGAATTTACAACAACAAATTTATCTCCAGCATTTGGTACACCATTTAGACCAGTAATTTCAATTGGAGCGGAGGGTAGTGCTGCTTTTTCTCTTTGACCGAGGTGATTAACCATACTACGTACTTTGCTGTATGTTGTACCAACTACCAATATATCACCAACCTTTAACGTTCCTTCCTCAACTATCAATGTGGCTGATATTCCTTTCGCTTTATCTATTTTGGATTCTATTACCCATCCAAGTGCTCGACAATCTTCTATTGCTTCTAGCTTCATTAATTCAGCGATTAACAAAATCGCCTCTTCTAGTTTATCTAAATTAGTTTTCTTTTTTGCTGATACTGGCATAATCATAACATCACCACCAAGCCCTTCAGGGATGAGATCATATTGAGGCAAACTATTAATTATTTTTTCTACATCACCAGGCTCAGATTTATCAATTTTATTAATAGCAACTATAATGGAAACATTTGCTGCTTTTGCATGATTTATTGCTTCAACTGTTTGTTTCATGATTCCATCGTCAGCTGCAACTACTATTACAACTATATTAGTAATATTGGCACCACGTGCACGCATCGCAGTGAACGCTTCATGTCCTGGTGTATCAATAAAGGTAATTTTTTGCTTATCTTTTGTCGTTATTTGATAAGCACCTATGTGTTGAGTTATGCCACCTGACTCTCTTTCTGCAACATTAGATTCACGAAATGCATCGAGCAATGAGGTTTTACCATGATCGACGTGTCCCATAAAAGTGACGATTGGTGGTTTAGGTTTTTTAGGCAGGCTTTCTCTGCCTTCTATAAAAAATAAATCTTTTTCTCTGTTGGTATCGCTCACTCGTTTAGCCGTATGATTAAATTTTTCCACTATTTCACATGCTATATCTGGATCCACCAGATTATCTACTCTATAACTCTCACC
Organism: Wolbachia endosymbiont of Drosophila innubila; assembly: GCF_021378375.1. NCBI lineage: Bacteria > Pseudomonadati > Pseudomonadota > Alphaproteobacteria > Rickettsiales > Anaplasmataceae > Wolbachia > Wolbachia endosymbiont of Drosophila innubila. The sequence continues at coordinate 1,282,300 of NZ_CP076228.1, forward strand.
GACTTCTTCTTTGAACATTTTTAGCACACTCTTGCTATCTTCTGCCATGCGAATAGATAACTCCCTGATAGTTATTTTGTCTGGTATAATAACTTCTCTTGATATATTTTTACCCTTAGTAAACTTTGACTTTCTACCTCTTATACCAAACCTTTGCTTAAATACAGGGGGTTGTTCAGTTTTTTCATCTATTGCCTGTGCAATTACCAGTTTAGAATGCTTAGAATATATATCTTTGTTGACTTTAAAAGACTTTTTATCGTTGTCCTCATGGTCAATACTATCTTCTTTTGGTTCAACTAAGTGGGTATTACTTAAAACTTGCTTATTTATTTCCTTAGATAAAGCGTCCGCTTCATTTTTCTCGTCAATCTCTTTATTGCTGTCTTCTTTTGCTGTTTTCTCTTTTTCTTCTCTCTGATTTCTTTCTTTCAGCAAAGCAGCATTCTGCACAGCATTAATGCGAAAAATTTGTTCTTTCTCTGTTAAAGAACATAATTTACTCTCGTCAAATAAATTATGTTCTTCTGCATCATGAGATTTTTTTCTTCTTTTTTTTACTACTGTAGCTCCAGTACTTGGGCTAGCTGAAGAGTTTAAATTGAGGTCTAATTTAAGCTTGCTTAAACCTTGGAGCGTTAATTTTTTATCACTGATATCTTCATTATTCATATTATTTTATTATATTAATCCAAGCTTTTTACGTGCTTCTATGATTATTGAATCTACTGTATCTTTTAGATCTTCTTTGCTATCGGATGAGGAAGAGAGTATGCTGCAAAACTCATAACTTGATAAATCTGCTATGTCCTCTAAAGTCTTAATATCATGCTTACTAAGAGCAATTTTATTGTCTATTGATAAAGTTAAATTGATTACATCATCCTCCATACCTAAACTTTTTAGCTCTTCTATTTTTCTATCATTTTCTGCTTTCAGGTACTTATTTGCTCTATTGTGAAGTTCGTTTGCAATATCTTCATTAAAGCCCTCTATTGAAGCAAGCTCTTTAATTGAAGCGCTAGATATGTCTTCTACACTTGAAAAACCTTCTGTTACCAATAGCTGACCCATAATCTCTTCTAAGTTTAAAGCTTCAGCAAATAAAGCTGAACATTGACTAAGTTCTTTACTTCGCCTTTCTGATTCTTGCTGAGTGCTTAATATCTCAATTTTCCATCCAACAAGCTCTGAAGCTAATCTTACATTCTGGCCCTTTTTTCCTATCGCTAAACTCAATTGATCTTCAGCAACTATTAACTCTATGCAATTTTCATTTTCATCAATAATAACCTTCGATACTTCTGCAGGAGTAATGGCTTTAATAACGAATTGACCCAAATCTGAGGAGTAATTTATAACGTCAATTTTTTCACCATTTAATTCGTGTATAATAGTTTTTATTCTATCTCCCTTAACTCCAACACAAGCACCTACTGGATCAATGTTCTTGTCGGGAGAGAAAACGGCAACCTTAGACCTTGAACCAGCATCTCTAGCTATACCTTTAATTGTCACTAATCCGTCAGCAATTTCTGGTATTTCTTGATTTAATAATGCCTCCAAAAAGCCTTCATGAGTCCTAGAAAGAATAATTTGACGTCCATCATCAGAGCGCTTAACAGTCTGTATGTAAGCTTTAACCTTATCACCTTCACGAAATGATTCACCACCAGTTAAATTTCGCAATGGAAGATATGCCCTAGTGCCATTTATGTCTATAATAAGATCTGAATATTCTACTTGTTTAACAATACCATACCTTATTTCTCCCACTTTATCTTTAAACTCCTCATATTGCTTTTTTGACTCTTCATCTTTAATTACTTGAGCAATCTTTTGCTGGGCAATTCTTGCTGAAGCAAGATCAGTGTTAAGAGAGAGCAATTCACTAACAGTATCTCCAACTTTTGCATCTCCTTTTATTAATTTAGCTTGTGTAAGCGTAATTGATTCACACTCAGTATTCTCTTTTTCATTTGATTCATCATCAATAACTTTTAGTTTTCTATATGAAGTAACTTTGCCTGTGTTTCTATCTATATCAACTACAATTTTACTTTTGCTACCATATTTTTGATGAGCCACTGCTTCTATAGCACTTTCTAGTGCCTTTATTACAACATCAAAATCTAAACCTTTTTGAAGTGAAAGCTCTCCTGCTGTTTTTATTACATCAAGGCTTCCAACTATATTATTCTTGTTACTTTTCTGCTTAACACTGCTTTTACGATTAGCAATCATAATAAATAAATCCAATGTAATTAGTTATAATTATAGCTCCAACGGGCAAAGAACACTATCTTAAATGTTAAATGATTGCTAATTTAAGTCAAGTTTTTTCATGTTTTTGTATAACAAGCAACGCAGGAGTAAAGAATAAAGTTAAAACCGTTGCAGCCAATATTCCACTTGCTATGGTTGTTGAAATGTCAACCCACCACTGGCTTGATGGAGCATCATATGTGATTTGTAGCGTAAAAAAATTGATATTTAACCTGGTAATCATCGGTATTAAACCAAGAACTGTGGTTGCAACGGTAAGCAATATTGGCCTAACGCGAGAAATTGCAGCGTTTATTACACATCGCTTGATGTCATTTTTGTGTACCTTAATTTGATGATGAAAGGCATCAAGCAATAGTATGTTATTATTCACTATAATTCCTGCCAAAGCAATTATCCCCACTCCACACATAACAACTACGAAAACTTGTTGGATAAGAAAGAAAACAAAAAACACACATGTTGTGGATAAAAACACTGCTGTCATTACGATAAATGTATGGTATACATTATTAAACTGTGTCACTAATACCAATATCATTAGTGTAATCGCTAATATAAAAGCCTTTAACAAAAATGCTCCTGATTTTTGTTGATCTTCTTTGTCGCCTTTAAAATCAATTTTTACTCCCTTGTTCCAATCCTGGGCAATAGAATTCTGAATGAACTTTACTCTTTCATCAACAAGATAGCCAGTATCAATGTCAGCAGAGATTGTCACTGTGCGTAATCCATCAATCCTGTTTAGTTTGTTTACCTTTTTTTCGGGAGCATATTTTACTATGTTGCTCATAGGATACGGGCCATTAACTGTATTGATAAAAAGATTGTCTATAGTCTTCATATTGCGGTCCTTTCTGGGGAAACGGAGTACAATATCGATTTCTTCATCCGTGTTATTTGGTCTATATTTTCCAATCAATACTCCATTTGTAACCATCTTTATAAAATCGCCAATGGTTGCAACACTTACTTCAGAGCTTGTAGCCTTACTCTTATCAACACTCATATTCCACTCTATTTCAGGTGCTGATCTGCTATCTTGAATATTTATAAACCCGGATGAAGGTTGGTTCATAATTTCTAGAATTTTCTCTGCTGCTAAATTCAAACTGGATACACTCCCGCTGAGGTTAATTTGTATTGGCTTGTCAGCCGACGGTCCTGGCTTTTCCTCTTGAACATTAATTATTATTCCTTTCATGTCTTGCACACTGCTCCTTATATCATTTAGTATGTGCTTAGCTTTGCGCCTGAAGCGCCAATCCATAAGTTCTAGTTGTATTCTGGCGATAACGTTGTCTGAAAATGCTCCTGATCTAGCATAAGAAACATGAATTTCTTTTTCAATGCTCAAAATGCGTTCTTCCACTTCTTTGAGTATCAGATCTCGTTCTTTGGCTGATAAGCTTTCTTTTGCTTTAACACTGATTAAAATATTATCTGAATCCACTTTCGGAAAAAACTTTACTCCAGGACCAAAAGTAAAGTACAGCACACTAAATGAAAACAAAACGAATACAGTAGCACATACGAATTTTTTAGGATGATCCAAAACCTTCTCTAGCATGCGTACGTAAGCTCTTATTATAGGCCCAGCATTTTTTATTTCACCACTTTCTATAGCACTCATTTTTTTTATTTCTTTTTTTGAAGTTATCGAAGGCTTACCAAATATTGCACCAAGTGTTGGTATAAAAACCAAAGCCATAATGAGCGATCCAGTCAAAGTTAGGATTATTGTAATTGGTATGTACTGCATGAATTTACCAACAGTATCAGGCCAGAATAATAGAGGAAAAAACACTGCTAATTTAGTTAACGTTGATGATAGAACCGGATAAAACATATCACGAACTGAAGTGTAAAAAGCTTCTACTTTGTCCATTCCGCAGATCATCTTTCTATCGGCATATTCGCTGATCACAATTGCATCATCAATCAGCATGCCAACAGCCATAATTAAACTGAAGAGCACAACGATATTTAAGGTTATACCCATAAAGTAAAGAGCTATTATCCCAATGAGAAAGGAACCGGGTATCGAGAGTGCCACAAGAATAGCAATCCTTGTTCCCATAGAAAGCATCATTATGATCAATATTAACAACACAGCAAATATTATGCTGTTTTCCAAGTCATCAAGCACATCGCGGACGTTTTTTGACTGGTCGTTTAAGTACATCACTTTTAAATTTTCAGGTAATTGATCTTTTGCCTTATCCATTAAGTATTTTACTTGATTTACTGTGTCTATTATGTTTTTTCCGTTACGTTTTGAAATTCCTAGCACGACACTAGGTAATCCATTAATGCGAGCAAATCCTTGGTGATCCTCAAACCTAGGGTATACTTTTGCTATATCTTTGATCCTCAAAACTGCATCGCCTTGAGATCTAATAGGAATATTCATAATATCTTCTATATCTTTTAATAACCCTGATATTTTAATCGAATATTTACCGGTATCATTTTCCAGTGACCCAGCTCCCACTAGTCTGTTATTGCTTGATATAGCTTGGAATATTTCGTTTGATTGAATGTTATATTTTGTTAGAACTGTGGGCTCAACTATCACTTCCACTGTTTCTTTACGCATACCTGCCACTTCAACTTTGAGAACATTTGGCAGAGATTCTATTTCTTTCTTTAGCTTGCGTGCTATTTCAGTTAAGGCTCTTTCTGGCAAATTACCAATTAAGCCGACATTGAGTATCGGAAATAAGCTCAAGTTTATTTCATTGATTATCGGAGATTCCGCTTCAACAGGTAACTTCGATTTTATGTTTGAAAGCTTTGAACGGACATTATCGAGCACTTTTTTATTATCATGCTCTGTTCCAAATTCGAGTATCATGTGAGCACCATCATTAGTTGCAAAAGCTCTCAATTCTCTTACACCTTCGATGGATCTTAGTTCATTTTCTATAGGAAGCACTAATAGCTTTTCACTATCTTGAGCAGAAATCCCAGGAAGTCCAACAAACACGCTGATTATAGGAATCTGTATACCAGGATTGCTTTTCCTTGGCATTTTTACATAAACGTATGAACCGAAGATAAAAATTACTATAAGTAATAATACCACCGCCCTGTTTCGCTCTATGAGTAAGCTCTGCATGTTGAATGTTAGCTGAATATGTGCGTTTGTACAATATTATAGTCGAGATACATTGCATATTAATTAATCCTTGTGTAGCTTTAAAACTTTATGCAAATAATTAAAATTTTTGCAAAATTGCAAGTATAAGAAAATTTCTGTATAATAAGAGGTTGTCCGGAAACAAGTAAAAGGCTATAATATCTGAAATTTTAGTACGGGGTAAAGATGAGAAAAAAGTATCCAACAGATCTAAGCGAAAGGGAATGGGCAAGAATAGAAAAACACTTCAGAGTATCATACAAGAAAGGAGGAAGGCTGCCAAAGTATAGCAAAAAAGAAATATTAGAAGCAATTTTCTATGTATTGCGTACAGGGTGTCAATGGCGGTATTTACCAAATGATTTTCCGCTATGGAAGACTGTGTATGAGCAGTTCAGGCAATGGAAGAAGCAGGGAATTTTTGAGAAAATGAATTATGAAATTACAAAATATAGTAGAAGAAAAATAGGAAAGAATGAGCAGCCGAGTGCCTGTATAGTAGATAGTCAATCTGTAAAGACTACAGAAAAGGGGGGATCAAAGCTATGATGGAAGTAAAAAGTAAAGGGTAGAAAAAGGCATATAATTACAGACACTCAGGGTTTTATACTAGGTTGTTACGTAGGCGCTGCTAACGAAAATGATAGAGATGGTATTAAAATAGCATTAAACAATATGAGAACAAAATATACTAAAAGTTAAAAAATGTGGGCTGACATGGGATACCAAGGAAGAAATTTAAAGAATCACATAAAGGAAGAATATGACATAGATATTGAAATTGTTAAAAGGCCTCCATGTAGATTTTGGGTGCACAAAGATACGCCACCTGAGCTACTACCAACAAGAGAACAAGGGTTTAAAGTACAGCCAAGAAGATGGGTTGTAGAAAGGACTTTTGCTTGGGTTAATAGGAATAGAAGGCTATCGAAGGAGTATGATTTACTCACAACATCCACTGAGAATTTCATATACCTAGCTATGAGTAGGGTTATGTTAAAGAGGGAATATGCTTGAATTTACTAGTTTCCGAACAACCTCTAATTCTAGAGCAGTATTTGAGAGGTTATTATGGTGGCAATTCTAAATATAACAAAAGGCAAAAATAAAGTTATTGTGTCTGGATTAGCTGGAGCTTTATCAGCTTTAATATTTTTAACAGCAATCCACATTGCCGCAAAGATAGCCATTATCGTTTCTGCTGCTGCAGTTACTTACTTATTACTTTCGCTGATTCATAAAATAAGAACTAAAAAAGAACAGCCTGCTGAAATTACTGGTGTTTCAGGAGATGAAGGTGAAGAAAAAGGTACCGTAAAAGAACCAAAAAGAACTGAAACTGAGCTAGCAGAAGAAATAATAAGGAAAAGAGCAGAAGAGTGCATGGAGAAAGGATCACTTGGTGGCCCTATAAATGCGTTTGGCGAACCAATTCTTGATGAATTTAAGAACACTGAAGGCAGTCATTCTGCTGATTATACAAAAACTATGGTAGTACCTGAGAAAATTATTCTTGACATGTCAGATGATAGAAATCCTGCACAAAATAACTCTAGCTCTATAAAGAATCAGATGAAATCTCTCCCTGAACACATGGATGTATCTGGTAATCCACTTCCTGAGCAGCCACCGAGCAACCTTACCAATATAGGGCTTGGATCATCTAAAAGTACGCAGAAACTATCTGCTGCAGACTTGCGATTACAGTATGGGAATGTAAATAATGATGTGAGGAAAGTGCTAGAATGGCCAATTACCTCAAAGGAGTTTAATGGGTTAGGGTTTAACAGGTAGTTGCTATATCAAACTCTCCATCTTATATTGAGGATCAGATGCAATGCCATACACTCTATTTGGCGGAGCAATTTTGTTCTCTATACCAAAAACTATACCTTCAATTATTGCTGTGAGTACTTTTTCAAGGTTACAATCTGTTCCAGGAACACGGTGCTCTAGGCGGCATCTTTTGGAATCGTTGCCAAAATAGGGAATTCTTATCGCAGCAGTTCTGTTATTTACTCCCCAACTAATCGTAGTTGGAGTGTGAATATCCGGATACTGAAATCTTAAATATGAATCATCATTTGGAGCAAAAAACAACATATGTTTTTTCATCATTGCACATAATCCACCAATACTATGAATCAGATAGTCACTGTACTTTTGCTCATTGATATAAAATAAGTTACCGTTATTTGAATTCACGAGATTAACATGCACATTTAATGCACTGCCTGCTCTATCCAAATAAGGCTTTGCTTTAAAAGAAACATTCCCACCTAGTTTTTGTGCTGTTTCAGTAAGTGATTGTTTTGCTAACTCAAAATGCTTAATTAAATTGTAGGAGTTCGTATAACAACCACTTTTTATCTCATACTGATGTGTAGAATTCTCCTTCTCGCAAGAAAATTCAAGAGATGCTATTTTATTTTTGATGCTATTCAGAAATAAGTATTCTTTTTCTATTCCTTCAATGTAAAACTCTAGTTCAATACCGAATACAGCATAACAACTCAAATTACTTAATATAATCATAAATTTGCTTCAGTAAATCTATATTAGGCTAGCTATATTTATATGAATACTTTACTTATTTGCCAGTAAATTTAACATCTTATTTATACATAATGTATTACTGTTTTTAATAGCATGCTTCTAATCCTCGATACAAGCGACATTTACAAATTGATCATTTTTTTGAAATAAAAATGATCAATTTTAATGTTTTTATACCCTTTACAACCCATCAAAAAATCACCATAATTTTTAGTATGTATTAAGTAGTATTAGCTTTTCATTTTGCAGTAAGCTATTGATTATCTTATATTTTCTAATTATTGCTTTTTTCTTGGTGTGGTAT